>CAYRHS010000043.1:0-19796 GCA_964424125.1 uncultured Burkholderiales bacterium | reverse complement strand
AGTGGTTGTCGATCTGGGCGGGCGAGCGTTACCAGTACCCGATCTATGAGACGCTGGGGTTCGCGTGGGTCTGGGCCGCTGTCGCCGCGCTTCGCTACTTCCGGGATGACAAGGGCCGACCCTTCTTCGAGCGAGGCGCGTCGGATCCTCTGACCCTCGCGCGGCGCCGCCGGCTCGTCCGACAGTTCGCAGTCATAGGGTTCTTCAACGTCGTCTTCCTCCCCTACATGGTTTGGTCGAACGTCGCGGCGCTCAACGTCGGCCCGACACCCGAGGGTTACCCTTCGTACCTCCGCAACGAGCAGTGCGGCGAGGGCACGCCATACGCGTGTCCATCGCCTGACCTCCCGATCCCCCAGCGAACCTCGGACGCCGTCGATCCGAGCGGGGAACTGACGGAACCCTGACCCGGGGCTCGACGTCGTGACCGACACTCCCAGGACGCTCACGGTCTCGCCGGTACGCCGCGCTCGTACGGCGCGGTCACGAACTGGTCACGGACTCTTCCAGACAGGCCGACACGAGCCGACACGGCAGCCGCGCGCTGGGCCGCGGAACTGGCAGAGTCACGCCGTTCCGTGGACTGAAGGACACGCGCTGACACGGGGGCGGTCGGAGTTCGATTCCCACCCCGGGCACCGCGGACACCCGGTTCCGCGCACGATCTCGCAGCTCGCCGCTACTTCCGCCTGGAACCCTGTGAGTAGCCGGGAAGCTAGCCCTCGCTCACCTCGTAGATCTCGTCGGTGACGAGACCGTGCGCCTCCCGATGCACCCTGACCGCGTCGTCCGCCGTCGGGGCCTCGACCAGGCAGAAGACCTTTCCGGCGTTCTCGTCGACCCAGTAGCGGCGGTAGTCAACGCCGTACTTGCCTTGGGTCTCGAGGTCCGCCTGATGTGCCTTCGCCGCGTCTTCTGCAGACACACCCTCTTCGAGCGTGTGAACGTCCATGAACAGTGGCATGCGAGCCCCCCCCTAACGTCGTGGTTTCGTGAGTGCTTCTCCGCTGTCGATCCGGCCGTACGGCGACGATCGTACGTCCGTGACGCCGACCGCGCTCGAGGCGACCGGTCCACACGTCTGGGGTGGGACGGCTCAACGGCGGGTTACTCCCGGCGCCGCTCCTGAGATACCCGTGTGGCCATAGGCTCGGGTGTTTCGCGTGCTGAGGGGGCGCGGTGGACGAGACGACGAGCGCCATCGTCGAATCGGGTCGTGTTGCGCTGGCTCGACGTGACTGGCCGGGCGCGCAGCGGTGCCTCTCGAGCGTCGCGCCCGAGGAGCTGTCGCCGGACGATCTTGAGGGGTTGGCGGTCGCGGCCTGGGCGGTCGACGACACCGAAGGCTCCATCGCCGCTCGGGAGCGCGCCCACGCCGGGTTCGCGAGCTCAGGAGATGCGTCGGGTGCCGCGTGGACCGCGCTGTTTCTCGCCGGCGACTTCTTCATGCGAGGTGACCTGGCGGTTGCCGGCGGGTGGCGTGCGACCGCCGAGCGGTACCTCGCGGATGCGCCCGAGTGCCCGGCACACGCCCGGGCGCACTTCTCGGACGCCTATGTCAGCGCGCATCTCGGGGACCTCGACGGCGCGGTCGAGCAGGCGGAGCGCGCAAGGGAGGTCGCGCGCCGGGTCGGGAGCCTCGATCTCGAGATGCTGGCCCTCCAGATCGAGGGCCATGCTCGGGCCAAGCGGGGTGAGCTCGAGCGTGGCATGGCGATGATGGACGAGGCGATGGTGGCTGTGACGGGTGACCGGCTGGCGCCGTGGGCGGCGATGCCGATCTCGTGCTTCACGATCACGGCGTGTCAGGAGCTCGCCGACTACGGGCGGGCGGCCGAGTGGATCGAGACGTGTGACCGGACGATGGCGGGGCGCGGAATGGAGTTCTCCGCCGACTGTCACGTGCATCGGGCCGGTGTCCTGAAGCTCCGAGGCTCTCTCGCCCGGGCGGAGGCCGAGGCACGCCTGGCTTGCGGGGGTGCCCGCCCCAGCAGGGGTGACCGGTGGCACGCCGGTTGGGGTTGGTGTGAGATCGGCGAGATCCGGCTGCGTCTGGGTGATCTGGAGGGGGCCGACGAGGCGTTTACCGTCGCCCACGAGCACGGCTACCCGCCGCATCCGGGACTCGCGCTCCTGCGCCTGGCGCAGGGCGAGGCTCGCGCCGCCGCGATCGCGCTCGAGCAGGCGCTCGAGGAGGCAGGAGGGGACCGTTTGCTGCGGGCCCGACTCCTCGAGGCATCTGTGAGCGTGGCGCTTGCCGCAGACGAGGTCGCGTCTGCACGACGCGCCGCCGACGAGCTGGCGGAGATCGCAGAGCAGTTCCCGTGCGCAGCGTTGCGAGCCGCTGCGAGCGGTGCCGACGGCGCGGTGCAGCTCGCGACGCGAGATCCCGGCACAGCAGTGGGTCGGCTGCGCGCCGCGGTGCAGGAGTGGAGCGGCCTCGGGATGCCCTACGAGACGGCGCGAGCCCGGCTCGTCCTCGCCGAGGCGCTCGGCGCCGCCGCCGACGACCACGGCGCCCGCCTCGAGCTCCGAGCGTGCCGGTCGACGTTTGCGGACCTCGGCGCGGAGCTCGACCGGCAGCGTGCGGAGCGCCTCCTCTCCGAGCTCGAGGCGGTGAGCCCGGATCCGGCAGTCGGCCGAAGCGTCGAGCGGACCTTCATGTTCACCGACATCGAACGCTCCACCGCGCTCGCGGAGGTGATGGGAGACGCAGCCTGGAACGACGTGCTGCGCTGGCACGACCGAGCGCTGCGGGAGTGCATCCGCGAGCACGATGGCCGGGTCGTCAAGCACGAGGGCGACGGCTTCTTCGTGGCGTTCGAGGACACGGCACCTGCCGTCCGGTGTGCCGTCGCGATCCAGCAGCTCTTGGACGGCCACCGCGCCAGGCAAGGCTTTGCGCCGGGTGTGCGCATCGGTGTTCACCAGGGCCCGGCGACCGAACGCCACGGCGACTACTTCGGGATGGCTGTGAACGTCGCGGCGCGCGTCATGTCGCTCGCCGGAGCGGGCGAGGTCCTCGCGACTGCGCTGACGGCTGCGGGCCACGACGCCGCGTCAGAGCCTCGGACCGTACGGGTCAAGGGCGTGAGCCAGCCCTTCGACGTGGTGACCCTGCACGGTCGATAGCCAGAGCCGACCTGAACGTCGTCGGGCGGGCTTGCCCGTCAGCCACGGCCAACAGGCGTGCGTCGAGTACCACGTTCGGGCCCCGCGTGGTGGTGGGTTCAGATCCCACCGTGTTCGACCAGTATCCCGGGCAGGTCGGGCGACGGCGCCTTCACGCGGCCGCTACGGGGCTGATGCCCGTCGGAAACGCCTCGTCGGTGCGGTCGGCACGGGGTAACGTCACTTGTCGTCCTCAGGAGGGCTGACCCTCGTCGTCCTCAGGAGGACCGATGCACACCCGCAATGATGTCGCCTGGTATGTCGGGCGCCGAATCGACGTCCACCCCGAACTCTTACCGAGCGCAGTCGCGTCACTCGCGGGCCCAGGCGGCTCAATACGGTGCGAGAGCGCTCGCGCTCGGCTTGTGGCGGGACCCTGCTCCCACCCCGCTCGCGGCGTGGGTTCTGCTCCGGTTGCCTGCCTCGAAGGTGTGCTCCGCGCTCGCGGCCGGGGACCTGTGCCAGTGGCGATCGACATGCACGGGTGGTCGCGGGACACGAGCGAGTTGGGCCTGCGACGGTTCGGCCGAAGCTTCCAGTGGACGCCGGGGCGCTCGGCTCGCTTCTTCGAAGCGGCGCACCAGGTGCTCCAGGCGTTCGGGACCGGCCTGGAGCGAGCCGTCGAGCACCTACCCGAGGGTCGGCGTGTCTCGTGACGCCCACACCTCTGGCCGCGCGCCCGCGCCCGATCGGGATGCGAACGGGGACGAGCCGCCCGTCGAGCGCATCTGCACGGAGCCGAGCGATGATGAACCTGCGTCGGCTCCGCGACGACGTCGACACGTTCGTGAGCTCGTTCGCCTGTCTTGTCACCACCGTCATTGCAACCCAAGGGGTCGCGGCAGCAGCCCGCTCGTGACGCGGTCGGGACAGGTTCTTGACGCCCTGCTCGCCGCTGTCACCGATACCGGGTCGGGGCAGCGCGTGGTCACGAGATGGCCACCGTGCCACTGGCTGTCACGAGCCGCCCACGAGGCCCGCTCGAAAGGCCGTGAATTCGCTGGAAATCACGGCGATCCGTTGACTGAACGACACGGTGCGACACGGGGTCGGTCGGAGTTCGATTCCCACCCCGGGCACCACGAAGGCGCGTGGCGGACCTCGGAGGCGCGATCGCCTCGGTCCGCGCGCTTCCGGACCACACGGCCGCGATCTGCTCGCGCGTGCGGTACTGGCGGACGCGTGACGCGCCGGGCGTCGCAGTCCGGCGACGCAGGCTTCGCGCGATCGCACTAGGTTCTCGCCCGACGAGGAGGTACGCGAGTGGATCCACTCTCTCAGTTCGATGTCTTGATTCCGGTGTTACAGCAGGTGGCGGCGAATACGTCGGCCGACCAGCTCGACGACGAGACCCCGTGTTCGGAATGGCAGGTCCGAGACCTGCTCCAGCACCTACTCGGCGGGGCCTCGATGTTCGCGAACGTCGTTCGTGGCGAGGAGCCCGGGACGCCGGCGGAGATCGACGACGTGGCGATGGCCGACGCGGTCTGCGCGGCGATCGCCGACCTCGACGGGGCGTTCCGCACGCCCGGAGCCATGGAGAAGACGATCCCCACCCCCTTCGGCGACATGCCCGGCGAGGCGTTCGCTCGGCTTCTGGCGTTCGACCTCCTCATGCACACGTGGGACCTCGCGACCTCGACGGACCAGACGTTGTCCGTCCCCGACGAGGTCGTCGTCGAGGTCGACGGCTTCGCCCGGGCTGCCATCGGGTCCGAGATCCGGGGGCCGGAGACCTTCGGACCCGAGATCGAGCCCGAGCCGGGGGCGGGCGCGCTCGAGCGGCTCGTCGCGTTCTCGGGTCGCTCCGCGACTTGAGTCCTCGCGCCGCCACGACCCCGGCGCACGCAGCCGTGCGGCGAGTCGTGGTCGCGAGCTCGATCGTGTTCGTGGTGCTCGCGGGCGGAGACGGCACCGCGCGCGCCGCGACCGCTCCAGATGAAGGATCACCCGACGGCGTCGACGGCGACCTCGCGGCGGTGAGCGCGACCGACGCACAGCCGGTCCCTGTGACCTCGACTGCCGGCGATGCCTCGACGAGCGACTCCGAGCTGTTCGCGGAGGAGTCCGAGGCGATTCCGAGTGTGCTCGAGGACACCGCCGGTGGGGCGGTGACGACCGGCACGGACGGTGGCGTCTACTACTCGATGGCTCCGGTCGTCGGGTCGCTTCAGACGAGCAGCCAGATCGGGCGCGTCGACGCCGACTGGGCGTTCGCGTTCGCGAATCTCGACGACACGAACGTCGTCGACCTGGCGTCGGGCCCGGGCGGCGGCATCTGGTACACGAACCAGTCGGCGACGGCACCGTCGATCGGGCATCTGGTGCTCGACTCACCGGGTCTAGGGATCGGATCGCTCGAGCAGTTCCCCGTGCCCGTCGACCAGTCGCCCTTCGGGATCACCACGGCCGGTGACGGCAATCTCTGGGACACGGTGGCGCTGGCAGCTCCGCCGCGGATCGGCCGGTTGACACCCACGGGCCGGTACACGGGCTTCGGGCCGCTTCCCGCCAGCGTCGCCGGTCCCACCGGCATCGTGACGGGCCGCGACGGCACGACGTTCTGGGTCGACGGGGGCATCAACGGGGTGGGCCACATCGGCAACACCGATCTCGGTGGGAACAGCACCATCTTTCCCGTGGCGCCGCTGGTCGATCCGACCGGGCTGACGATCGGTCCGTACGGGGACGTCTGGTTCACGTCGCCGTCCTGTTCGAGCTGCGTCCCCGCGCAGGCAACGAACCGGATCGGGAGGATGACGCCCGCCGGAGATCTCACCGGGAACTTCTTCGTCTCGAGCGACGACGCGGCCTTCTTCGGGATGACGCTCGGCCCCGATGGGAACGTGTGGTTCAGCCATGCTTCGCTGACGTCCGACCCCGCGCCGAACGCGATCGGCCAGATCACCCCGGATGGAGCCGTGACGCTCTTCGGAGTCAGTGGGGTGCCCGGGGCGATCGTGGGCGACCGGAACGGGTACGTCTGGTGGCTGTCGTTCGACGCCTCGACCAGGACCTGGGAGATCTCGCGCATGCTCGTCGCGAGAGCCGACCTGTCACTCACGAAGACGGTGAGATCAGCAGGCTTCGGGCGGGGAGACGAGATCGTCTTCGATCTCGTGGCCACCAATCACGGACCGACCGACGCGGGCAACGTCGTGGTCACGGACAGGCTGCCCGACGGCCTCGTCTTCGTCCGCGCCGCCCACACAGGGATGTGGCAGTGCAGCGCGAACAGCACTGGCCGCGTCGTGACGTGTTCGCTGGGGCGGCTCGCCGACGGCGCGTCGAGTGGTTTCAGCCTGATCACGAAGTTGCTGCGTGCGCTCGCTCCCGGCACCGAGCTCGTCAACACGGCGACGATCTCGAGCTCCGCTCAGGATCCCGATCCGTTCGACAATGCGGCAACCGTGCGCGTGGTCAACCCGGGCGTGGTACCGACCTCGGCTCCAGCCGCAATGGGGCCGACGCCGCCGATGCGCGAAGCACTGCCGGTCACCGGTGGCTCCCCGGGTGCTCTCGTCGCCGGCGCGTCGATCCTGCTCGCCGTCGGCTTCCTCGCCTGCCTGATCTCGAAGCGCCGCGACTGGCACCCCGGATCGGGGCGTGCCTGATCGGTTCCTCAGCGCTTGGGGCTCGGGAGCCCCAGGGCGCGCGCGATCAGGTTCCGCTGGATGTCGGCGGTCCCGCCGCCGATCACGTACATGATCGAGAGTCGCAGGCCGTACTCGAACGCGCCTCCCCCCGGGGCGCCGGGTACGCCGGCGCCGAGGGCCGCGGCCGGCCCGAGGATCTCGAGCGTGGCCTCGCCGAGGCTCTCGGCGAGCTCGCCCGTCAGGAGCTTCGCCATCGGGGCCTCGAGCCAGCCGCCACCGCCCTCCGCCGCGGCCGCGATGCCGCGGTGCAGCAGCAGGCGGGCGCCCTGCAGGCGCGCCGCGAGCTCCGAGACCCGCTGCCGATGGGCGCTGCCCCGCGGTCCGAGCGTCGTGTCGGGGTCCACGCGTGCGGTCGCGAGCATCTCGTCGAGTTGGCGGTGCAGCGCGGCTGCGTGACCGGCCATCACGATGCGCTCGGCCGCGAGCGCGTGCGTCACGACCGTCCATCCCTCGTTGACCTGACCGACGAGGGCGTCCTGGGGGACCCGGACGTCGTCGAAGAAGGTCGAACAGGAGATCTCGCCCGAGAGTGCGGTGTGGGGCTGCATCTCCCAGCCCGGCAGGCCCGTCGGGAACAGGAACACGCTGATGCCCTGCTGCGGTCGATCGGCCTCGGGGTCGGTGCGGGCCGCGAGCCAGACGTAGTCGGCCTCGTGGGCACCCGTTCCCCACATCTTGCGGCCGTTGATCACCCATTCCTCGCCGTCGAGGACGGCACGCGTCTGTAGTGACGCGAGATCGGAGCCGACCTCGGGCTCCGAGTAGCCGAGATAGAAGCGCATCCGGCCCTCGGCGATGCGCGGGAGGAAGCGTTCCTGCTGTTGCGGCGTCCCGAACCGGATGATCGCCGGGCCGAGCATGGTCGCCGCGGCGCGGCTGAAGGCACAGGGTGCGTGGTGGTAGCCGAGCTCCTCGTCGAGCACCGTCTGCTCGGCGACGTCGGCGTCACGCCCGCCGTGCGCCGCGGGCCACGCCATCGTGAGATAGCCGCGCTCGGCGAGCGCCCGGACGAACTCCGGGTCGTCGCGCGTCAGGCCGCCGACGCCGGCTTCGTCGGGCATGTCGTCGGTGAGGAAGCTGCGGATCTCGGCACGGAACGCTTCCGCGCGGTCCCCGAATCGGATCGGCGGCAACCCTGAGCCCGAGCGGAGCATGAGGTCCACGGGATCGCCGCTCGTAGTGGGGACGCTCACGGCGCGGGAGACGTCGGCGTGGACCCGTCGGAACAGCCAGGGTGCCTCGTGTTCGTCGAAGTACCCGATGGCGGCGAGCGTGTGGTGGGACGCGAGCTGGACGCGGGGTGCCTGGGTGAGTCCGTGGTCCACGGCGAGCGCGGCCGCGAGCCGCCAGTGGGGGTCCTTGCCGGCGAGGAGCCGGAGGGCGTCGTCGGCGAGCGCGCGCGCCGCGGCCAGCTCGACCGCGGCGTCGACGCAGCGGTGGGCGACGGCCTGGAAGGATCCAATCGGTCGCTCGAATTGCACTCGCTCACCGGCGTGGGTGAGCGCGAGCTCGTGGGCGCGCTCGGCGGCGGCGACGGCGCGCGTGGTCAGGGCCAGCCGGAGGAGGAGGCGCGCGTGCTCGATCCGGTCGGGGGCGTCGCCGTCCGGACGGTGTTCGAGGACCATGTTTCCGAGGCGCACCTCGGACCAGGAGGGGACGGCGAGTCCCGGGGTCGGCCGAACCGCTTCGATCTCGTGGAGCGTGACGGTCTCTGCCTCAGGGTCGTCCGGAAGCATGAACACGTGCGTCGCGATTTCGGCTGCTTCCAGGAACGCGGTGGTCTCGTCCTGACGCTGCCAGGCGACGACCGGACGGACGCGGCCCGAGACGATGGCCTCGGTCCACTGCGCGCAGCCTTCGAGGACGTCGACGGAGACATAGACGTCGGCGATCGGAAGCGGACACGCGAGGCGTCCGAGCTCGCGCATTGCCGCGAGCAGGGCGTCGGGGGCCTGGTCCTGGGCCAGGCCCGTCCATCCCGCTTCGACGGCGTCGGACCAGAGCGCGCGCAACTGCTCGCCACCGGCCGCCGGATCTGCAGCGGCCGTCGCCGACGGCCATCTCCGCTCGAGCGTGCCTCGTACGGCGTCGCTGAAGGCCTCGAGTTCGTCGTTGGTCAGCACGGGCCCGAACTTAACGCCCGCGGGGCTAGCCTCGGCGCTCGTGCGCGCCACGGTGTTCGAGGCTGTGGGTGAGCCCCTGCGGGTCGACCATCTCGAACTCGCGCCGTTGGGTTCCGACCAGGTCCGCGTGCGCATCGAAGCGAGCGGGGTCTGCCATTCCGACCTGTCCGTTCGGGAGGGCCTGATCCCGTACGACCCGCCGCTCGTGCTCGGTCACGAGGGGGCGGGTGTGGTCGAGGAGACCGGGCCCGACGTGACTCGGGTCGAGCCAGGGGACCACGTCGTGATCGCGGCGCTAGCGCCGTGCGGCTCGTGCTTCCACTGCCGGCGCAACGAGCCCACGCTGTGCACGAGCGCGATGGAGCGCTTCGGCGCGCGCTACGCGTCGCGTGTGCAAGGGCCCGTCGGGGCAGGATTCGGGACAGCCACGTTCGGTGAGGAGACGCTCGTGGCGCAGCGCAACGTGGTGCCGATCGATCGCCGGCTTCCGTTCGAGCACGCCGCGCTCCTGGGTTGCGCGATCTCGACCGGCGTCGGGGCGGCCGTGCACACCGCCGGGATCCGGCGGGGCGAGAGCGTCGCGGTCATCGGCTGCGGGGGTGTGGGGCTCGCAGCCCTGATGGGCGCACGACTCGCGGGCGCGGCCACGATCCTCGCCGTCGACGTCGTCGAAGGGAAGCTGGAGCGGGCGCGACGTGCCGGCGCGACCGAGGTCGCCGGTGGCGAAGCCGGCGATCCCCGAGAGAATCGCGCTGGCGCTCACGGACCAGCACGGGCTCGATCGCGATCGAGGCTGCCGGTGCATCGCGCGCGCTCACCACCGCGTTCGCGCTCACCCGGCCGGGCGGTGCGGTGACCGTCGTCGGCGCCGGGCCCTTCGAGCCGCTACCGGTGAGTGCGGGCGAGCTCATCGTCGGCGCGAAGTCCGTGCGCGGGTCGCTGTACGGCGAGATCGACCGGATCGAGACCTACCGTGGCTGGTCGAGCTCGCGCTTCGAGGCGACCTCGATCTCGACTTGCTCGTCTCGCGGCGCGTCTCGCTCGACGGCGTCGAGGGCGCGTTCGAGGCGCTCGGTACCTCCGACGTCGCTCGCAGCGTCATCGTCAGGGGCTGAGCGGGGGCCAGCGCACGGAGACGTCGGCCAGACGCTCGGAGATCCCGTTGTCGTTCGCCGGGTGGTGCGCGACGCTGGCAGCGGACGGCTGTCTCGGGGGGAGGTCGGCGATGAAGTTCGTCACGAGTTGGGCGGTGCGGCCGGGAGGTTCCGGGATCGACAACGAGGCCGCGGTGGAACGCGGGCTCCAGCTCTTCGCCGGGTGGTCGGCGCCGGAGGGGTTGACCTTCCATCAGTTCGTGGGCCGCCTCGACGGCCAGGGCGGTTTCGCGGTCGTCGAGACCGACGACCCGGAGGCGCTCATGGACGCCCCGGCGAAGTTCGGTCCCTTCTTCGACTTCACGATCTATCCGGTCGCGGACATCCAGGAGACGGCGAAGGCGAGCTCCGAAGGCGTGACCTGGCGCTCGTCGGGCTGAGCTGAGCGCGCCTCGTCGCGCGCGATCGCGCCCGGAACCACCCGAATCGTCCGGCGCCCGTGGCGATGAGCGCTCAAGTGGCCGGATTGGCGCGCCGACACCGCGCCAATACGGCGGAGTTGGTGGCGCAGACATCCGCGGGCGGTGCAGCTCGTCGCGAGCGTCGCGCTGGTCTGGGGGGCCGTCTACCTGACCTGGCGGGTGGGCTGGACCGGCGCGGGCGCCCAGCCGGTCTCGTACTGGTTCCTGGTCGGCGCCGAGCTCTTCGGCTGGGTCAGCCTCGCCCTGTACGTCGTCACGGCGTGGCGCGTGCCCACCTCGACGCGACCTCCCATCACGACCGAACGCAGCGTGGACGTGTTCGTCTGCACCTACGACGAGCCGGTCGAGGTCGTCCACGCCACGCTCGCGGGCTGCGTCGCGCTTCACCGGCCGCACCGCACGCACTTGCTCGACGACGGGCGCCGGCCCGAGATGCACCGCCTCGCCGAGCGTCTCGGCGTCGACTACCTGACGCGCCCCGACAACGCTCACGCCAAGGCCGGCAACATCAACGCCGCGCTGCCCCGTAGCGAGGGCGAGCTGATCGCCATCCTCGACGCCGACCACGTCCCCATGCCCGATCTCCTGGACGCGACGCTCGGGTACTTCGAGGACCCCGAGGTCGGGCTCGTGCAGACCCCCCACGACTTCTACAACTGCGACTCGGTCCAGCGCACGAAGGAGTGCCGTTCGAGCAGACGCTCTTCTACGAGGTCATCGCGCCGGGTAAGGACCGCTTCGACTCGATCTTCTGGTGTGGTTCGGGGGCGATGCTCCGCCGGCGCGCGCTCGAGGAGGTCGGTGGTGTGTTCACCGACACGGTGGCGGAGGACTTCCACACGACGATCGCGGTGCACGCTCGCGGATGGAAGTCCCGCTACCACGACGAGACCCTCGTCCAGGGTCTGGCCCCCCGACCTGGTCCTGCTCGCAGTCCTCCTCGTCACCCTGACGACCGGGCTGCTGCCGCTGCACGCGACTGCGCTGGGGCTCCTCGGATTCTGGCTCCCGTGGACCGTGCTCGCCTTCACCGCGACCCCGGCGGTCGCGCGGGGGACGCTCGGGCCCGGTGACTCGACGCGCTACGGGCTCCTTACGATGGGGATCTTCACCCGGGCGGCCGCGTCCCTCGTGGTGAACCGGCGCTTCCGGTTCCGAGTCACCCCGAAGCAGGGCATCGACCACGGCGGCGTGGCCGTGCTGCGGGCGCTGCCGATCCTCACATTGACGGCGGTCGCCCTCGCGCTCGCGACGTCGCTGCGGGTCGTGACCTGGTCCGGGGTCGGTGTGCTCCCCGAGCTCTCGGGCCTCGCGCTGGCAGCCACGCTCGCGATCGCCGGCTACGAGCTCGTCTACCTGGGGGTGACGCTCGTGCCGTTGCTGCGCCGGCGCCAGCTCCGTACTCGTTGGCGGGTGCCGGTCGCGCTCTGGGGTACCGCCGAGGGGGAGCGGGTCCGGATCCTCGACCTCTCGCCCGACGGCTTCGCGCTCGATGTCCCGGCGAGCTTCGACGGCGCCGAGAGTCTGACGCTGCACCTCGAGCTTCCGGACGCGTGGGGCGAGGTCGCGCCTGCGCGCATCGGCGCTACGGTGGCGTCACGGGTTCCGACGCCGTCGGGGCGCCTCCGGCTGGGTTGTCACGCCTGGGCTGTCGATCCCGTCACCTACGACCGGCTCGTCGCTTATTGCTACGTCGTTTCCCCGTTCCGGCGCTTGCGAGGCGTGGACGCGCCGGTGAACGCCCCCGCACCTCCCGGGCCCGTGCCGTCCGCCGGGGTCGCCGCCGTCCGCGAGGCCGCCCAGCCCGCGGACGACGACGGTCGCCACCGGGGCGGGCGGGAGCAACCGGTGACCCGGACGGTCTGACGGCCCGACGCGGCGATTGGAGGCGGGGCGGGCGCACGGGCCGGACGTCTGTCGGATGGCCGCGCGTCAGCTTCCCGGCAGCTCGAAGTTGTCGGAGCAGAGGACGAAGAGCGTGAAGTAGGCGTTCACCGGCGGGCCGCCGTCGGGATGGAGCTGGAAGTGCGTGTGGGGGGCGGTGGGGCTGGCATTCCCGGTGCTGCCGGTGTAGCCGACCACGTCGCCGGCCTCGACCTTCGTGCCGACGACTCCAGGCTCGATCGAATCGAGATGCGCGTAGTAGTACTTCGTGCCGTCGGCGGCGACGAGGTCGACCGCGATGCCGCCGAGACCGCCACTGGCGTTCTTCACCACGCCGTTGTCCACCGCCACGTTCGGTGTTCCCCGCTTTGCGAACACGTCCGTACCCTTGTGGGTACGTCCCCCCGAACGAGGATTTCCCCAGTCGTTCGTGAAGTAGACCGGCCCGTCGACGGGGCACACCGTGGCATCGGTGATCACCGGGCGCGCCCCCGGGTCGCTCGTGAGGTCGGGCTGCGGCTCGGGCGTCTCGTCGCCGGGCGCGTCGTCGAGGGGGAGGCCGTCACTGAGGTCGGGGGCACGCTTCTGGACGATGGCGTCCCAGACCTCGAGGATCTTCGCCTTCTGCAGCACCGCATGCGCCTCGACCAGGAACGTCGAGAGCAGCGCCGCTTGCTCGTCGAAGACCTCGAGCTTCTCCTTGCGGGCGACCTGTTCGGCTTCCAGTCGCTCCTCTTGCTGCTGGAGCTGCTCGCGCTTCGCCGTGAGCTCGTCCGCAATGTCGTGATCGTGACGGTTGACCTGATCGATGAGGTGGGCCCGGCGGGAGGCGTCGACGAGGTTGTCGGCCTCCAGCACGCTGACGGTCGCCGCGTTCCGGCCCACGTAGGCCTCGACCGCGCGGTTGCGCAGCAGCCCTTCGAGCTCGGTCACCTCGGCTCGGAGGCTCGGGATCTCGACCTGGAGCTCGGCGATCTCGTCCTCGACCTCGGAGTACTGTGCCTTGGCCTCCCGGTAGCCGGAGGCGGCCGCGGCCGCCTCCTGCAGGATGTCGGTGACCTGGCGGCGGGCCGTCGCGATGTCGGGGACGGCCTCGCCGTTGGTGTCGACCGCTGCGTCCGGAGTCGGCACCGCAGGCTCCGCCGCGGCGGCGGGCGCGCTCGCGACGCTCAGCGCGAGGACGCCGGCCGCGAGCGCTACTGCGGCGCGTGGCGCGCGGCCAGTTCGGCCGAGAAGCGCAGGGAAAGGAGAAGGGTCGCGAAGTCCCATGAGCGCGGAAAGTGTACCAATTCTTCCTAATACCGACAAGTGGGTCGGTCGCGCCCGTTCCCGAGCAGTCACCGGACGCGCGCCTGTCTACCGTGGGGTCGTGGAACGATCTCGGCGGTTGCGACGGGTCGCGCTGGGTGCGGGCGCGGCCGGAGCCGCGGCCGGAGCCGTGGTGGTCGGTGCGTTGGTGGTGCGGGAGGCACGGCGGTCCGGATGGCGGGTACTCCTGGCGAGAGCGCGGCGGGGCCGCCGCGTGGCCTGGCTCGCCACTCGCCGGACCGCGGCCCGGGCTCGCCTCGGCCGCCCCGGGCGGAGCACCGACGAGGCGCTGGACGACTTCCACGTCCACACGGCCGCGCAGGCCTCCGAGTTGCTCGGCGACATGAAGGGCGTGGCGATGAAGCTCGGCCAGATGGCGTCGCTGCTCGCCGACGGCCTTCCCGCCGCCTACACCGAGGCACTCCAGAGCCTCCAGCAGGGGGCGCCGCCGATGTCGAGTCATCTCGTGGGCGAGGTCGTCGAAGCCGAGCTGGGGGAGCCGCCCGAGCGCGCCTTCTTCGAATTCTCCCCCGAGCCCGTCGCGGCGGCTTCCATCGGCCAGGTCCACCGCGCCGTGCTCTTCGACGGACGGGTGGTGGCGGTGAAGGTCCAGGACCCGGGGATCGACACCGCGATCCGTGCCGATCTGGACAACGCCTACCTGCTCACCACGATGGCGAAGACGATCGCACCGGGCATCGAGCCGGGCCCGCTCGTCGACGAGATACGGGCGCGGATCCTCGACGAGCTCAACTACCGCAAGGAGGCCGCCAACCAGGAGGAGTTCCGCGCCGCGTTCCGGGACCACCCGTGGGTACGAATCCCGGCGGTCGTCCCCGAGCTGTCGGCGCGCCGGGTGCTGGTGAGCGACTGGGCCACCGGCGCGTCGCTCTACGACGTGCTCGATCGATCCGACGCCGACCGTGACCAGATCGGGGAGCAGCTGTTCCGCTTCTGGTGCGACGCGGTCTTCCGGCTCGGCTTCTTCAATGGCGACCCCCATCCGGGGAACTACTTCTTCGACGTGGGCGCTCGTCCGAACGCCGGCGGTCCCGTGCCGATCTGGTTCCTCGACTTCGGGCTCGTCAAGCGGTTCGCGCCCAGGGACATCGAGGCGCTCCGAGAGCAGATCTTGGCCCTCCGCACCGGCGACCGCGACCGCCTCCGATCGGTGATGGTCCGCTACGGCTGGCTCCGTGCCGACGCCCCCGTCGCCTTCGACCGGGTCGCCGAGCTCGCGGCGCTGGCCAACCGGCCCGTGGTCGAACACGCACCGTTCACCTTCACGCGCCAGTTCCTGGTCGACGTGGTGCAGTCCACCCTGCTCGTGACCGGGCCGTACGGCGATGTCGTCCGCCAGCTCACGCTTCCGGCCGACCAGGTGATCCTCAACCGGATCCACCTCGGCTTGTACGCGCTGCTCTCCCGGCTCGGGGCGACCGCCGACTGGGCGTCGATCATGGACGAGTACCTGCTGGACTCCGCGCCGACGACCCCGCTCGGTGTGCAGGGTTCGGGTTGGCCCCGGCTCCCAGTCGCCCGACGGCCCGCGTTGAGTCACTCGTAAACTGCGGCCATGACCGCCTCGATGCTGCAACGGCGCCTCATCGACGTGAGCGAGCGGCTGAAGCGTCTGCGCGCCGAGCTCGCGGTCGCCGATGAGCAGGTGGCGTTCCTGGAGGAGGAGGCCGAGGACGCCCGGCTCCGGGCGCTCGTCTCCGAGACCCCGCTCGGGGAGGTCGATGCTCGCGATGCGCGCCGGCACGCCGACGCCCAGCGACGGCACCGTGACACACTGGCCCGCTCGATCGCCGAGTTGGTCCGGGAGCAGGACTCCTTGCTCGACCGGCTCGCGGCCGAGCAAGCACGCGTTCGCGGTGCCGGCACCGGCGGCCCGGTCGGCGGCACGCGAGACTGAAGCACTACCCGGGCGGGGCGAGGAAAGGGACGGAGCAAGGTGCCGAACTCGACGCGAGTCGTGATCGCCGAGGACGAGGCCATCATCCGCCTCGACCTGAAGGAGCTCCTCGAAGAGGAGGGCTACGACGTCGTGGGTGAGACGGGTCGCGGTGACGAGGTCATCGAGCTCGTACGGGACACGGAACCCGACCTCGTGATCCTCGACGTAAAGATGCCGGGGATGGACGGGCTGACGGTCGCCCGGCACGTCACCGGCGAGCGCCTCGCGGCGGTGTTGATCCTCACGGCCTTCTCCCAGCGCGACCTCGTCGAACAGGCCCGCGACGCCGGCGCGGCGGCCTACCTGGTGAAGCCGTTCCAGAAGAGCGATCTCATGCCGGCGATCGAGATCGCGCTGGAGCGGTTCCGCGAACTGATGTCGCTCGAGGCCGACGTGGGCGAGCTCCGCGAGCGACTCGAGGCGCGGAAGGTGATCGACCGGGCCAAGGGCGTGCTGATGGATGCCTCCGGCATGACCGAGCAGAAGGCGTGGCGGTTCCTGCAGACCGAGGCCATGAACCGTCGGTGCAAGATCCACGACGTCGCCGAGCGAGTGGTCGCGGGCGAGCTCACTCCGTGAGCAAGCTGCTCCTGCTCGACGGCCATTCTCTGGCGTACCGGGCGTTTTTCGCACTCCCCACCGACCTCGCCACCGCCTCGGGAACCGTCACCAACGCCGTCTACGGCTTCACGTCGATGCTCATCAAGATGCTCGGCGACGAGGAGCCCGACGGGATCGTCGTCGCGTTCGACACGCCGAAGCCCACGTTCCGCGACGAGATGGACGCGGACTACAAAGCCCAGCGTGAGTCGGCCCCCGACCTGTTCGCGCAGCAGCTCCCGCTGATCCGGGAGGTGCTGAACGCGCTGCAGATACCTGTCCTCGAGGTCGAAGGCGTCGAGGCCGACGACGTCATCGCCACCCTCGCGGAACAAGCCGCCGAGGCCGGAGACGACGTCGTGATCGTCACCGGCGATCGCGATACGTACCAGCTCGTCCGCGATCCCCACGTCAAGGTGCTCTACAACCGTCGCGGCGTCACGGACTACGTCCGCTACGACGAGGCGGGTGTCGAGGAGCGCACCGGCGTGCCCCCGCACCGGTACGTCGACTACGCGGCGATGCGCGGGGACACGTCGGACAACCTCCCGGGCGTGCCGGGAATCGGCGAGAAGACCGCCGCCAAGCTGATCCAGCGCTACAAGGACCTGGAGGGGATCTACGAGCACCTCGACGCGCTCCCTCCCAAGCAGCGAGAGCATCTCGGGGAGATGCGCGACCGGGTCTTCAAGAACCGGGAGATGATGCAGCTCCGTCGCGACGTCGCGCTGGAGTCGGGGATCGACGAGCTGCGTCAGGAGCCCTGGGACCGCGAGACGGTACGCGCGCTCTTCGACCAGCTCGAGTTCCGGTCGCTGTGGACCCGATTGCTCGAGACGTCGGGTGGCGCCGAGGAACCGGAGGTCGAGGTCCTCGACATCGAGGTGACGCCCCTGCGCACGGCCGACGCCGCCACGGCGTTCCTCGACGCGCTTCGAACGAGCGCGTCGCGCTACGCGATCGCGCTGCACTGGCAGGGGACGCTCGGCCACAGCGGTCTCGCCGGTCTCGCGTTCGCGACCGAGCCGGAGGAGGATCGGGTCTCCCATCTGCCGGCCGAGCTCCTGGGTGACGACGGCGTGAGCAAGGCGCTGGAGGCACTCCTCGGCGACGACGAGCCCCGGCTCACGATTCACGGCGCGAAGGCGCTCATCGGTGCGGTCGGCGTCGAGGTCCGCGCCCTCGACCAGGACACGGAGCTGATGGCGTACCTGGTGGACCCCGCCGCCGCCGAATACCTGCTCGAGGACCTCGCGCCCCGGTACCTGGGCCTCGAGGTCCGTCCACCGGAAGCCGAGGAGGGGACCCTCGACCTCGACGCGGCCGACGCGCGGGAGACCGCCGGACGTCAGGCGGGCGCAGCGTTGCGCCTCGGCACCGAGCTCGAGGAGGCACTGGCGGCGCGCGAGCTCGTCGACCTGTACGTCGACGTCGAACGGCCGCTCGTCCCGGTACTCGCCGAGATGGAGTCCGTGGGGGTGCTCGTCGACGTCGAGTTCCTGGGCGAGCTGCACGCGGAGCTCGCGGGCCAGATCGAGGCGCTCGAGGCGAGCATCTATGCGCACGCGGGGGAACAGTTCAACGTCAACTCCACCCCCCAGCTGCGCAAGGTGCTCTTCGAGGACCTCGGACTCACGCCGGTGAAACGCACCAAGACAGGGCCCAGCACCGACGCGGACTCCCTCCAGAAGCTCGCCGACGAGCACCCGATCGTGGAGGACCTGCTGCGCTATCGCGAGCTCGAGAAGCTGCGTTCCACCTATGTCGACGCGCTCCCTCCGCTGGTGGCGGCGGACGGTCGCATCCACGCCACCTTCAACCAGACCGCCACGACCACCGGGCGGATCTCGAGCGAGCATCCGAACCTTCAGAACGTGCCCGTGCGGACCGCGGACGGCAGGGAGATGCGCCGCGCCTTCGTCGCTCCCGAGGGGTGCGGCCTGCTGACCGCCGACTACTCGCAGATCGAGCTGCGGGTGCTCGCGCACCTGGCGGACGATCCGGGGCTCATCGACGCGTTCGCTCGCGGCGCGGACGTGCACGCGGCCACCGCGGCGCGTGTGTTCGACGTCGCCGAGGTGGACGTCGACGACTTCCAGCGCCGCTTCGCCAAGGTCGTCAACTACGGCCTCGCCTACGGCATGGAGGCCTTTGGGCTCGCGCAGCGGCTCGACATCCCGACCGACCAGGCACGCGAGATCCTCGACAGCTACTTCGAGGGTTTCCCGAACGTGGCCGAATACATGGAGCGCACGGTCGCCGAAGCCCATCAGCGCGGGTACACCACAACACTGCTCGGCCGCCGGCGTCAGCTCCCGGAGCTCTCGGCCTCGAACTTCCGGGTGCGCCAGATGGGGGAGCGGATGGCGCAGAACGCGCCCGTGCAGGGGAGCGCGGCCGACATCTTCAAGCTCGCGATGATCGACGTCGCCGACGCGCTTCG
Organism: uncultured Burkholderiales bacterium; assembly: GCA_964424125.1. Lineage (GTDB taxonomy): Bacteria > Actinomycetota > Acidimicrobiia > IMCC26256 > JAOSJL01 > CAYRHS01. Next base: position 1,075 of record CAYRHS010000043.1, on the reverse strand, counting down.
CGCGGGCGGATTCGAGACGCGGATGATCCTGACCGTCCACGACGAGCTGGTGTTCGAGACGCCCGAGGGGGAGCGGGAGGCCGTCGAGCCGCTCGTGCGCGACACCATGGTGGGCGCCTACGCGTTGAACGTGCCGTTGGTCGTCGACACCGGGTTCGGACCGAACTGGGCCGAAGCGAAGAAGGGATGAACGCGGCGGGCGACGCGGGTGCTGCCGAGGACGTCCACTGGTTCCAGGCCATCGCCCGCTTCCTCGGTCCCGCGTACCTCCGTTACTCGTTCACGAAGGGCACCGAGCAGGAGGTGTCCTTCCTGGTCGAGGCGCTCGGGCTCGCGCCGGGTGAGCGCGTGCTCGACGCGGGCTGTGGCCCGGGACGGCACTCGTTGGCCCTCGCCCGGCGCGGGATCGGCGTGGTCGGCGTCGACATCTCGACGGAGTTCGTCACGCTCGCCCGAGCCGCCGCGGAGGACGAGGCACTGCCCGCCCGGTTCGTGGTGCAGGACGTGCGAACACTCCCGTTCGACCGAGACTTCGACGCGGTGATCTGCCTCTGTCAGGGCGGCTTCGGCCTGCTCGGCGGCGCGGATGACGAGGAGGCGTTGGGCCGGATCGCCCGGGCGGTTCGTCCCGGCGGCCGGCTGGCGGTCAGTGCGTTCTCGCTCGTGTTCATGGCTCGGCACCTCGAGGAGGGTGAGAGCCTCGACGTGGCGACGGGCGTGCTGCACGAGCACACGACGCTGCGCGACGCCGAGGGCCGGGAGAAGCCAGCGGAGGCCTGGACCACCGGGTTCACGGTCCGCGAGCTGCGGCTCCTCGCCGAGCACCACGGGCTCGTGGTCGAGGCCGTCCACGGCGTCACGCCCGGGCGCTACCGGCGCGCCGAGCCGACGCTCGACGATCCGGAACTGCTGCTACTCGCGCGCGTGCCGGGAGACTGATCAGCGGGGGTGCGCGGCGCGCCGCCGGCCGGCGACGACGAGCAGGCCGCCCAGCACGAGAATGCCGCCGAGCGCAGCGACGAAGGGGACGCGGTCGGCGGCACTCCCGCCCGTCGCGGGCAGGGTGGGCGGTGGG
>CAYRHS010000042.1:0-20412 GCA_964424125.1 uncultured Burkholderiales bacterium | reverse complement strand
CTGTGCCGGGCGACGGCCGAGGAGATCACCGAGACCCAGGATCTCGGCCGAGTCCTTCAGGAGCTGCTGGCGCATCTTGCGATCGACCTTGCGCGCCTTGAGCGGGAACTCGATGTTGGCGGCCACCGTCATGTGGGGATAGAGCGCGTAGCTCTGGAAGACCATGGCGACGTCACGGTCGCGGGCTTCGACGTCGTTCATCACCCGGTCGCCGATGATGATCGAGCCCGCGGTCGGGCGCTCGAGACCCGCAACCATGCGCAGGGCGGTCGACTTGCCGCAGCCGGAAGGCCCGAGGAGCACCAGGAACTCGCGGTCCTCGATCTTGAGGTCCAGCTCGTTGACCGCCGCCACGTCCCCGAACCGCTTCGTCACGTCGTCGAAGACGACCTGCCCCATGTGCCCGCTCCCGATCGTTGCCGGCCGGGGGAAGCCTAGGACCTGGGTGACAATCGTGCGCATATCGGCCCGCGCCAATTGCTGGTGAACACTGCGCGAACCCGCGAGACTCGCGTCGCATTCTCCCGCAACATGTCGAGCTCCCGCGTGGATGTAACGCGTCAGGAACGCATCAGCGCGGGGGGTTCTCGGGCCAGTAGCCGGGGAAGTCGAGGTTGACCTGGGCGTCGTCGTCGTGGCCGGTGACGCGCATGGCGGCGGCGATCACGTCGTCGGCCAGGTCCCAGCCCGCGGAGTTGGTCTCCTCGTAGTGGTCCTCGGGCTGGATGCCGAGCTGGTTCCCGAGGCCCTGACCGTAGGTGCACGAGTCGAGCACCACCTGACGCGCCTCTTCGTCGGTGATCGCGTCCTCGGCGTCGACCACGCCGTCGAGAACGTCCCGGCACTGCTCGGCCGGGATCGCGTCGTCGAGCGGGAGCGAGCCCGCGTCGGCGAGCGCCTTGCAGGTCCCGGGCTCGCCCCCGACGGCCGCGATGTCCGCGGTGCAGGTGACCCGGTAGTCGCTGATCGGCACGATGTAGCCGAGCTCGTCGTTGCCGAGGCCCACGATCCAGCGGAACTCGTCGTCCATCAGGTTGCGCAGGTAGCCGGGGGTCGTGAACGCGTCGCCGAACGCGTGCGCCTCGGGTTCCTGGTACCAGCCACCGGGGTCCTCCCGGAACTCGGCCGGGAGCCCGATCGTCAGCGTCGACTGGATCTCACCGGGAACGAAGATCATGCCCACCGGGCCGACCCGCAGGTAGCCGACCTCGCTCTTCACGAATTCGCCGGCGCGGATCTCGAGGCCGAGCTCGGGATCGGTGACGGTCGCCCTGCCCGTGTCCTCGCAGGTGTCCTCGGTCGGCTTCGCGGGGTTGTTGCATTCGAAGAGCGCCATCTGCTCGTGGCCCACCCCCTGGTACCCGGTCTCCTCGTCGACGACGCCGAGGAACCGGAAGCCGATGTTCGACACACGCGTGAAGAACTCTTCCCGTTCGAAGCTCACCGACGTGTCGTCGATCTCGACGCCGTCGGATTCGAGGAGCCTGAGCGCGGCGAGACCGAGCTGCTCGCCGATCACCGCCGTGCGACGGAAGTTCGTCTGCGCAGGACCCGTCGCCCCGCCGGGGAAGGTCGCACCCTCGGGCACGGTGTAGCCGTCACCGATCGGATGCTCGTCGGTGACCTCCCAGACCGGCGCCCCGAGCGGCGTGAGCAACGCGCCGACCGCGCCGTTCACGAACAACGCCTCACCGCCGACCTCGTCCTCGATGACCCGCGCCATGTGACCCGGATAGTCCGCGGTGAAGAACGAATTCGTCGCCCGACAGCCCGGGTCCTTCCCGAGCGCCGCGCAGTCCTCGTCGGGAGCGATCACGCCCCAGTCGAGGGTCACCTCGGGGTGGTTGCTCCAGTTCACGACCGTCGCCACGACCTGGCCGTCCTCGCCCACGGCCTGGAGGACGTTGAGCGTCGGGTCGATCACCTGGGGGTCGCGTGTCGAGGTGACCCCGAAGTAGTGCTCGCCGGTCGCGGTGCGCAACGTCGCGGGCTCCCGTCGCTCCACCGCGTCGACCACCGCGTCCGCCCAGCGGTCGAGTGCCGATTCGTACCAGTCGTGGTTGACGTCGAACGCGGTGTCGGGCCCGTGATGATTGTGGCTCGACGCGACCTGTACGTTCACACGCTCGGCGAGGTCCGCGGGCAACCGATCCCTGACCCGAGCACGCAGCGCGTCGACGTCGGCCCGGAACACCATGTAGAGGTCGTTGGTGGCGATGACCTCGATCTCGCCCGTGTTCGGATCCTCGATCGCCAGCGCCTTCGCCTGCACGTCGTCGTGCACCCAGTGCGCCTCACTGGCACCGTTGCCGACCGCCACTCGGCCGACGTCCCACTCCGGGACGAAGTTCCCGACCGACGTCGCGTCCTCGGGCGGGGGCAGCCCGACCAGGTACGCCTCGGTACCTTCGACGAGGGGGAGCACGGAAGTACTCGCCGCGCCGACGCTCAGGACCCGAACGCTCTGCTCCCCGGCGACCGCGGCATCGTCGCCGTCGCCCGAGCTGCACCCGGCGGCGATCACCAGCGCGGCCAGACCGGCCACGCACGACTTCACCCTCACGCCGTCGCCCCGTTTCCGCCCGTTCCACCGGGACCCTCCGGTGAGTCGTCCCGATTAGGACAATTCTACCCGAACGGCGGAACCCTCCGGAACCCCCGCGCGCCAGCTCAGCGGCTGCGGAGGAACCAGCCCCGGGGATCCCACGACCGCAGCGCGAGGACCTCGGCGGGGGCGGGCGCAGGGAGCTCAGCGACATCGTCGAGGACCGCGAGCTCCCAACCGCACGCGGCCCGGGCGGCCGCCACCCGATCCGCGAGCGAACGAGCTCCCGCGGGCACGGCGGTGAGCCGAAGCTCGGCGCTCTCGTCGAGCGCCGGTTTCTCCAGGAGGCCCAGGTCGGTCACGAGGGCGCGCACCGGGCGGCCCGGGGAGGTCACGTAGCCGCACTCGGGCGGGGTCCGCTGGGGCGTGAGCGTCGCCACGACAACCGCCTCGGCCGCGACGCTCGCCACGTCGTTGCCGCCCCCGGAGCCGACGAGGAAGGGGCCGTCGGGCACGAGGGTCGAGTTCACGTTGCCGAAGCGGTCGACCTGCGCGCCGCCGAGACACGCGACCGTCGCCGTGCCCGCGCCTCCCACCAGGGTGCCGAGCACGAGATCGGCGTCGCCGAGCATCGTCGCCGACGGGAAGTTGCGATGGTTGAGCACGAACGGGTCCGCCGGCGTCGGCTCGTAGCCCCACAATCCGATCTCGGCGGTGAGCTCGACGGACGCACCCTGCTGTCTCGCGAGGTCGACGCCCAGCCACGCCGCGAGATTGGCGACGCCCGCGCCGGCGAGGACCGCGTCCGCGCCCGTCGCCGTGACCCGCTCGGCGAGGTACCGCGCGCCGAAGACGGCCGCGGCTTCCCACGAGTTCACCGGCGTCTTCGCGTCGACGGGGAACGCGGCCTCGTCCTGGCGCCACGACTCCCGATCCGCCCGCGCGAGGAGCCGCTCGATCCGCTCCCGTCCGAGCTTGGTGACGTAGCCCCGGTGGTCCTCGACGTCGAGCACCCACTCGCGGATCCAGTCGTCGAAGTCGTCGATGCGCGACCGGTCACGCACCTCGACCCAGAAGTCGTAGTCCTCGCCGTAGCCGGTGGCCGGGAGCCCCGCGGTGAACAGCCCGCCCGGGTGCGCCCCGAGCGGAGCCTCGACGATCGCGAGGACCCGGTGCGCCGGGATCTTGATCAGGTGCGACCACGGTCGCAGGTTGTCGACCACCCGTTCGACCGTGACCACCGCGCCGCGCTTCGCGGCGAGCGCACCCCAGAGGCCCTCCAACAGGGGCGGGTGGACGGCGACGTTGCCGTCACGATCCGCGACCGGCGCGTGCAGGAGCGCCACGTCCGGCTGGAGCGCCCCGACCATGCCCACCTCGCCGAAGCGGGTCTCGACACGCTCGTACGCGTCGTTGTCCTCCATGGACGAGCCGACCAACGAGCGCGTCGCGGTGGCGGGCAATCCTCGGGCGGCGGCCTCGAGCCGCTGGGCGAAGGTCAGGAACGACCAGTGCTCGACCTCGACGGCCCCGCTGGAGTACGCGCGGGCGAAGATCGGGTTGGGAGTGAAGTTGGGGAAGGAGTCACCCGAGTAGCCGGTCACGACCCGCCGGACCATGCCACCCCGGAAGAACAACGTGCCCAGGCTCGAGAGGGAGAGCATAACGAGCTCGAAACCGGGCTCGCGACCCCAGTGCTGGCGTACGACCTCGTAGGCCGCGGCGCTCCAGCGCGTGTGCCCGACGACCAGATGCAGCGAGTCGCCTGGGCGGACGTGCTCGGCGACCGCGTCGTGCAGCGATCGCACCCTCGAGCCGGGCGTCATCGCTCCGACCCTATGCGGTCGCGAGGACGAGGTCGGCAAGTCGCCGACGCTGCCACCCCTGGTAACCGAGCAAGATGTCGTTCTGCTTGGCGCGCTTGTAGAAGAAATGGGCGTCGCAGTCCCACGTGAAGCCGACACCACCGTGGATCTGGATGTCCTGGCCGGAGACGAAGACCGCGGCCTCGCCGACGTACCCCTTGCACATCGCGGCCGCGCGCTCGCGGACGTCGTCGTCGGCGTCTGACGCCCACGCGGCGTAATGCGTGCCGACGCGCGCGAGCTCGACGGCCTGGAGCATGTCGACGGCCTTGTGCTTGATCGCCTGGAAGCTGGCGATCGGCCGCCCGAACTGCACGCGCTGCTTCGCGTACTCGACGCCCAGACTCCACGCCGCTTCGGCGGCGCCGACGAGCTCGGCCGCCAGCAACACCGAGCAGTCGTCGGCCACGCGGCGCCAGGCCCGTGAATGGTCGCCCGCCGGGCCGATCGGCTCCACCACTCGCTCGTCGAGCTCGAGGCGCGCGGCCTTCCGCGTCGGATCCATCGTCGGGACCGGCTCGCCCGCGGGTGCCTCGAGCAGGAAGGACCCGATTCCCTCCTCGGTCCGGGAGACGACGATCGCCCAGTCGGCGGTGTGCCCGTCGAGCACGAACGGCTTGGTGCCCTGGACCACCCAGTCGGCGCCCTTGCGGCGAGCGCGCGTGCCGATGCGCGCGAGCGGATCGCCGTGGCCCGACTCCTCCAGGGCAATGGTTCCCCGCAGGTGGCCGGAGGCGAGCGGGCCGAGCAGGGAGTTAGCACCGAGGCGACGGGCCGCGAGCGTGGCCGCCACCGCGGACGAGAAGAACGGCCCGGGATACGGGATCTTCCCCATCTCCTCGAGGACGACCGTCATGTCGACGAGTCCGAGGCCCAGACCGCCGTGCGCCGCGGGAACGAGGAGCCCGGGCCAGCCGAGCCCGGCGATCGCCGCCCACTGCCGGTCGGTGAACCCCCGTTCGTCCTCGGCCATCTCCCGCACGAAGTCCGGGGGGGACTCCCGTTCAAGAAAGTCCGCCACGGCGCCGCGGAGCTGGTCCTGCTCCGACGAGAACGTGAAATCCACGGGGGCTCCTTGCGCGAAACCTGACACGGGCGTCAATCATCGTACGCGAGCCGGTATCGTGACCGGCGGTGGACTTCGCCGACACTCCCGAAGACGAGGCGTTCCGCGACGAGCTGCGGGGCTGGCTCGACGAGAACCTGCCCAAGTTCCTGGCCGAGTTCTCCGCCGACGACGACCCGGGCGGCGGCCAGGCCGCGGGCGTCGCCCGTACCCAGGAGCGGCGCAAGGCCTGGCAGCGGCGGCTCCACGAGGGCCGCTGGGCCGCGATCAACTGGCCGCGCGAATGGGGTGGCCGGGAGGCCACCCCCACCCAGAACGTCATCTACTCCGAGGAGATGGCCCGCGTCCGGGCACCGGGCATCTTCAACGCGAACGGCCTCTGGCAGATCGGCCCGATGATCATCGAATGGGGCACCGACGAGCAGCAGCAACGTTGGCTCCCCGGCATCCTCTCGGCCGACGACCACTGGTGCCAGGGGTTCTCCGAACCCGAGGCCGGCAGCGACCTCGCCAACCTCCGTACCACCGCCATCCGTGACGGCGACGAGTACGTCATCAACGGCCACAAGATCTGGACCTCCACCGCCCACCTCGCCAAGTGGGGCCTGTTCCTGCTGCGCACCGATCCCACCGCCATCGAGCGCGGCGCCAAGCACGAGGGCATCACCGCGTTCGTGATCGACATGGACACCCCCGGCATCGAGGTCCGTCCCATCAAGGACCTCGTGGCCGAGGAGATGTTCTGTGAGGTGTTCTTCACCCACGCCCGCATCCCCGAGTCGTCCCGCCTCGGGGGCGAGGACGAGGGCTGGCAAGTCGCGATGGGAACCCTCGGGCGGGAGCGGGTGGGTACCGCGGGACTCGCGATCACACTCGGGAACGACCTGCGCTCGATCATCAACACGGCGCGGGCCACCAACCCCGCCGCGCTCGACGATCCCGAGATCCGCGAACGGATCGCCCGCGCCTGGACGCAGATCGAGCTGACGAAGCTCCTGAACTACCGAGCGCTGACCAAGATCATCAAGCGGCAGAAGAACTGGCCCGAGGTCCCGCTGGCCAAGCTCCAGTGGTCGCACCTGGCGCAGGACCTGGCCGAGCTCGCCATCGACATGCTCGGCCCCAACGGGCTGATCGCTCGCGGCGGCGCGGGTGCGATCGACGGCGGGACCTGGACTCGTCTCTACTCGTTCCAGCGTTACACGACCATCGGCGCGGGCGCGACCGAGGTCCAGAAGAACATCATCGCCGACCGCGCCATCAAGCTCCCCCGCAGATGAGCCGTTTCGCCGTCGATAGCGGGGAACAGGTCCCCGCTGGTGGCGCCAAGACGTCCGGGGGAGCCGAACCGCTCGGGGAATGAAGCTCGGCATCGTCACGCCGGTCGTGACGCTCAATCCCCGGGCGCACTCGCCGTGGGAACGGGACGCGACGGTCGAGGACCTCCTGCGGGTCGTGCGGGAGGCCGACCGCCTCGGTTATGCGTTCTGCACCGCGAGCGATCACGTGGCCGTGCCGGCCGACGTCGCCGCGGAGCACGGGAGCCGCTACTACGACCCCGTCGCGACGGTGGCGTTCCTGGCGGCACGCACGGAGCACATCGGGCTCGCGACCTACTCGCTCGTGCTCGGCTACCACCGCCCCCTCGGCATCGCCAAGCAGGTGGGCACGCTCGATCGGCTCTCGGGCGGTCGGATGATCCTGGGGGTCGGCGTCGGTACGACGGCGAGCACTTCGGCTTCTCGGACGTCATCGTGGACCCGCCCGCTCTCCGGGAGCCCGTCCCGATCTGGGTCGGTGGCCGGAGCCGACGCTCCTTGCGCCGCGCCGTCGAGCTGGGTGACGCGTGGTCGCCCTTCCGGGTCGACTCGGGACAGGTTCGCGGCTGGCTCGACGCCGAGCGCGCCACCGACGCGTGGGCGGCCCGCGATCGACCGCTCGACGTCGTGGTCCAGGCCCGGCACCTGGATCCGATCGACGACGCTTCGGGCTCGCGCGTGGCCCTCGAGGAGCACGCGGACGCAGGCGCCACGCTCGTGGCCGCGCGGTTCCGCTCCCGATCGGTGGGGCACGCCCTCGAGCAGCTGGCGGCGCTGCGCGAGCTCGCCGGAAGGATCAGCCCAGGCGCTCGATGACGGTGGCGTTGGCCTGGCCACCGCCCTCGCACATGGTCTGGAAGCCGAAGCGCCCTCCGCCGACCTCGAGCTGGTTCAGCAGCGTGGTCATGATGCGGACACCGCTGGCACCGAGCGGATGGCCCAGCGCGATCGCGCCCCCGCGAGCGTTGTAGCGCTCGGGCTCGGGCCCGAACTCTCGCGCCCACATCAGGGCGATCGCCGCGAACGCCTCGTTGCATTCGATGGCGTCGAAGTCGTCGATCTTCATGCCGCTGCGCTCGAGCAGCTTGCGGGTCACGGGGTTGGGGGCGGAGAGGACGAGGACCGCGTCGTCGGCCATGACGGCGAAATGGCGGAACGCGGCCCGGACGGGGAGGCCGAGCCGTTCGGCCGTGGCACGATCGGCGATGAGCATCGCCGCGGCGGCGTCACTCATCTGCGACGCGTTGCCGGGCGTGATGTCCGGCGCCGCGTCCGGCTCCCAGCTCATCGCCGACGGGAGCTCGGCCATCTTCTCCATCGTCCCCCCGCGCCGGATGCCCTCGTCGACGGAGAGGAACTCGCCGGTCAGGTTGCCCGTCTCGTCCTTCAGCGGGATCGGCGTGATCTCGCGGGCGAAGAACCCGTCGTCGGTGGCAGCCGCCGCCCGCCGATGGCTCTCGAGGGAGTACGCATCCATGTCCTCGCGCGTGATCTCCCAGCGGGCCGCGAGCTGCTGCGCGACCCAGAACTGGATCCCGAGGTTGCCCCCGACGGCCTCCAGGAACGCGGGGCTGAAGGGTCCGGTCCCGCCCTTGGCGTTGCTGGCCATCGGCGCCCGCGTCATGGACTCCACGCCGCACGCGATGGCGAGGTCGTAGGCGCCGGCCATCACGCCCTGGGCAACGAAGTGTGCGGCCTGTTGCGACGAGCCGCACTGCCGGTCGACGGTCGTCGCGGGCACGTGCCACGGGAGGCCCGCCGCCACCCAGGCGTTCTTCGTGACGTTGACACCCTGCTCGCCCGACTGCGTGACGCAGCCGCCCACCACGTCGTCGATCGTGCCCGGGTCGACCTCGTTGCGCTCCAGCAACGTCCGGAGCGTGAACCCGAGGAGATCGGTCGGGTGCCAGTGGGCTAGCGCGCCCTTGCGCTTGCCGATCGGTGTGCGCGTTGCATCCACGATGACGGCCTCGCGCAGTTCCATCGCTCCCTCCGGCGCTCGGTAACCTGACATGGTAGTCAGGTATCTCGTCACCTCCCCTGCCGCGCGCTGCGCCCGGGTTCCGATGGCCATCACCTCACCACTCCGCATCGCCGCGTTGGTCAAGCAGATCCCGAAGTTCGAGGACATGACGCTCGGCGCCGACGGCCGACTCCGGCGCGAGGGCCTCGAGCTGGAAATGAACCCGTACTGCCGTCGCGCGGTGAGCAAGGCGTGCGATCTCGCGGGAACGAGCGGCGGTGAGGTCGTCGTCTTCACCCTCGGCCCTCCTTCGGCCGAGGACACGCTGCGCGAGGCGATCGCCTGGGGCCTCGATCGTGGCGTCGAGATCCGCGCCGTCCACGTCACCGATCCCGCGTTCGCGGGATCGGACACGCTGGCCACCGCCCGGGCGCTCGTGGCGGCTGTCGAGCGCGACGGCCCGTTCGACCTGCTGCTCTTCGGTCGCAACTCGGTCGACGCCGACACCGGCCAGGTCGGCCCCGAGGTGGCGGAGCTCCTCGACCTCCCCTTCCTCACCGGGGTAAAGGAGCTCCGGCTCGACGGCCCGAGGCTCGAGGCCGCGTGCGAACACGACGACGGCATGACCCGGGCCCGGGCGTCGCTACCGGCGGTGCTCTCCGTCGCCGAACGGCTCTGCGAGCCCTGCAAGGTCGACCCGGAGGAACGGGCCGCGGTCGACCCGGGCCGGATCACACGCCGGTCGGCGGTCGAGCTGGGTGCGGGCCCCTGGGGTCAGGCCGGCAGCCCGACCTGCGTGGGCTCGGTGCGCGTGCTCGAGATCGCCCGGGAACGGTGCTCGCTGTCCGGTCCCGTCGACGCGCAAGTCCGCGCGGCAGTCCAGATGCTGCACGTGAGGGGCGCGCTCGAGCGGCGTGGCTCGATCTCGGTCGGGACGGTTGCGATGACGGGCGCCGGCGGACGGCCCGTCGCAGTGCTGGCCGAACCGGGACGCGACCGGGAGACAGTCGAGCTCCTGGGTGCCGCCGCGGGCTTCGCGGCGCGCATCGGCGGTGCCACCGTCGCGGTCGGCGCCGTCCCCGACGCGCCGGACGGGCCTTGGCTCGCGGCCGATGTGCTCGGAGGCCAAGGGGCCGACGGCGTGATGGTGTTCGTCGGTTCCACGGTGGAGGAGGACATCGCAGCCGCCGCCGCGGACTGGGCCGAGGAGCACGAACCGTGGGCGTTCCTCGCACCGAGCACAGCGTGGGGACGTGAGGTCGCGAGCCGGATCGCAGCCCGGCTGGGCGCGGGCCTCACGGGAGACGCGGTCGGCTTCGACGTCGAAGACGGCCGGCTCGTCGCGTGGAAACCCGCGTTCGGTGGCCGCCTGGTGGCCGCGATCACCGCGTCGTCGCCGGTCCAGATGGCGACGGTCCGCGCCGGCGTGCTCCCCGCGCTCGAACCTCGACCGGTGCACGCATCCGTGGAGCGCCGCTCGATCGCGCGGCGGGGCCGCGTCGAGGTGCTCACTCGAGAGCACGACGACGACCTGGAGACGCTGGCACTCGCCGATGCCGTCGTCGGCGTGGGCGTGGGGCTCGAGCCGACGGACTACTCGCGCCTCGATCCGCTCCTGGAGGTCCTCGGGGCCGAGCTCGGCGCTACCCGCAAGGTGACGGACCGCGGCTGGCTCCCTCGCGCTCGTCAGATCGGCATCACCGGCCGCAGCATCGCGCCACTCCTCTACGTCGCGATCGGACTCTCCGGCAAGTTCAATCACACGGTCGGGATTCGTGGCGCCGGTACGGTGCTCGCGATCAACAACGACCCCGACGCGTTCGTGCACGACCACGCCGACGTCTCGATCATCGCCGACTGGCGCGACGCCGTCCCGCTGCTCGTCGAGACGCTCGAGGGACGCCGATAGGCGTCGTTCCGCGGGTGCGATCCACGCCCGTCGGGTTGGTCAGCCCCCGGTCGACGGCTCCGGCCTCGACGGTCGCCAGTACGCCAGCATCAGGGCAGTGGCGGACGCGACTCCCCCGCCGGCTGCGATCAGCAACCCGACCCAGCTATCGGCGTGGAAGTCGATCGCGTCGTCGAGCGACCACTCACCCGCGCCGGTCGCCCCGAGCGCGGCGGCCACGATCATGAGCGTGAGGACGTACTCGTAGCCCTCACCGGGCCGGAAGATGAAGAAGCCGTTCTTCCGGTGGTTGGTGATGAACGCGACGAACAGCACGCCGATCACCCCGGCGGCCGCGAGGGGTGTGAGCAAGCCGGCGACGAGCAGCGCGCCCACGCCGAGCTCCGTGAGGCTGGCGAGCCACGCGTGCAGCAACCCCGGACGCATGCCGAGGCTCTCGAACCACCCCGCGGTCCCCCTGATCTTGCCGCCGCCGAAGATGTGATTGTAGCCGTGGGCGAGCATCACGAAGCCGAGCCCGACCCGCAGCACGAGCAGCCCCAGATTGAGTCCGTCGACATCGAAGGCGTCCATCACCGCTCCACCGCTCGGCGCCGGACGCCATTGGTAGCGCAGTCAGCTCGCGCAGTCGAAACGCAGGCGAGGGACCATGCCCGCGCCGGCGAGGAGGCGCAGGCTTCGTTCGGCGGTGGCGTCGAGCACCACCGCGTCCCCGGGCTCGCGACGTACGACGAATCGCACCACGCAGTCGTCGCAGGCGCTCGTGCCCCGCATGGCGCAGCAGTCGCAGTCGATCGTGAGGACGTGTCGCTCTTCCATGGCGAGAGACTCCCATGCGGGTGTGACGGCTACCCCGGGCCACCGTGGAGGCGGAAGCCGAGTACATTCCCTGACGATCCCTGACGAGGCCGACGGAGCGTTCGTCATGGCAAAGATCCAGGAAGTCCAACTCCAGGCCCTCGATCCGCAGCGGCTCGAGCCGGTGATCGGAGCCGAGCGCGCCGCCCGCTTCGCCACGGTGGCCAACGCAGCCCGCGAAATGCTGGCGGGTCGGACGGTCGTCAACGTGAGCTCGACCGCCACCGGCGGAGGCGTCGCCGAGATGCTCCAGACGCTCCTCGCCTACGTGCGCGGCGCGGGCATCGACACGGAGTGGGCGGTGATCGAGGGGGATCCCGACTTCTTCGCGATCACCAAGCGCATCCACAACGGGCTGCACGGGTCGGCTGGTGACGGCGGCCCGCTCGGAGCGAAAGAGCACGACGTCTACGAGCAGGTGATCGCGGAGAACTCCCTCGAGCTCCTGGCGCTCGTGCGGCCCGGCGACATCGCGCTCCTCCACGACCCCCAGACCGCAGGGCTCGTCGCGCCGCTCAAGCGCGCGGGCTTGCACGTGGTGTGGCGTTGCCATATCGGTAGCGACGACCACGACAGCTACGTGAAGCGGTCGTGGGACTTCCTCGAGCCCTACCTCGAGGCGGCCGACGGCTACGTGTTCACCCGGGAGCAGTTCGCGCCGGTGTGGGCCCGAGGCTCGCGGCTGGCGATCATCCCGCCGTCGATCGACCCGTTCTCCCCCAAGAACCAGGCGATGGGCGCCGAGCAGGTCCGCAGCATCCTCGGCCACGTCGGCCTCCTGGACGGCGCGCCGCTCGACGCCGACACGACGTTCACGCGCCGGGACGGATCGCCCGGACGCGTCGACCGACACGCCGACATCCTCCAGACCGGGCCGCCGCCCCCGCCGGATGCGCCGCTCGTCGTCCAGGTCTCCCGTTGGGACCGCCTGAAGGACATGCGAGGAGTCATGGAGGCCTTCGAGCGCCACGTGGTGGGCCGCTCGGATGCGCACCTGCTGCTGGCGGGCCCGAACGTGACCGGCGTCACCGACGACCCGGAAGGTGCCGACGTGCTCGACGAGTGCCACGAGGCGTGGCGAGCGTTCCCGCACGCGGCCCGGGCCCACGTCCACCTCGCGTGCCTGCCGATGGCCGACGTCGACGAGAACGCAGCCATCGTGAACGCGGTGCAACGCCGCGCCTCGGTGGTCACCCAGAAGAGCCTCGCCGAGGGCTTCGGTCTCACCGTCTCCGAGGCCATGTGGAAGGAACGACCCCTCGTCGCCTCGAGGGTCGGTGGGATCCCCGACCAGGTCGAGGACGGCGAGGACGGGATCCTCGTGGAGCCCGAGGATCTCGAGTCCTTCGGCCGAGCGCTCCGCCTGCTCCTCGAGGACCGGGGGTACGCCGCGCAGCTGGGCCACAACGCGCACGAGCGCGCGCGGCGCGACTTCCTCGGTGACCGCCACCTGGAGCAGTACGCGCGCCTCTTCGAGCCGCTCGCCTGACTCGCTCCGCCTCAGCCGGGGCGGCGGACCGAGACGTCGACACCCGCGGCGAAGCGATCGACCTCCCGAACGGCGGCCACCACGTGGTTCGCCACCGCCGACACCACCGAATCGGACACGTCGTGGGTCAGCTCGACGCGTACGTCGAGGACGCCGCCGCGGCGGCGCACCTCGGCCGATGCTTCGATGGCGGGCTCGCCGGTCGCGGCCAGCGCGGCGCGGGCGGCCTCCGTCGCCGCGGTCGAACGCCGGGTGAGCGGCTCGGCGACGACCTGTTCACAGGCCGCCACGACGGTGGACGGGTCGGTGCTCGCCACCACCGCCTCGGCATGGAGCTCGAACGGGTTGAAGGCGGAGCGACCGGCCACGACGAGCGGGACTCCGTCCCGCAGCGCGCAAGTGACGCCCGTCTCGGTCATGGTGGTGGTCGAACGTGGATGGCCGCGAACGTCGAGCACGACGTCGACCGAGCTCGCATCGAGCGGGCACTCGCCCCCGCCGAGTCCCGCGCACGGGAAGGCCGGCTCATCGGGCTCGGAGCACCGCAGGACGCGGTGCCCCGCGTCCCGCAACGCCTCGGCCGCCGACTCTGCCGCCCGGTGGTCCGCCTCGACCACCAACACCGCCAGCGCGGCCCGGGGGCTCGCCGACCCCGCGTCGGTCATCACCCTGCTTCGCCCACTCGCCCGAACACCCGTCTTGGGATCTGACGCGATGATGATCGAATCGGCGGTCGTCCAGAAGGGACGAAGGTCCCGAGCGGGCGCTCAGCCGTCGGAGCCGAGGCGGCGGCCCGATACGTGCTCCGCCTCGATCCGGACATAGTGGTCCCGGTCGCCCCCCGCCCAGGCTCGCAGCGGCAGCTCTCGGGCGGCCGCCAGCGTCTGCTCGTCGCGGATCTCGTCGGCGTGACCGATCACCAGCACGCTCCAACCCGCCCGGTACAGGGGGTCGGCGTCGTCGACCTCGAACGCCACCCGGGTCCCGAGCACGGCCGCGCTGAGCTTCGTGCCCGGCGCGCTGCGGAAGACGACGTCGCGGTCGAGCAACGCGTAGTTGACCGGCAACACGATCGGGGTGCCGCCCATGCTCACCCCGACCCGTCCGAGGAACCCGGAGCGGAGGAGTTCGAAGCACTGCTCCTCGGAGAGCGGCTCGAGCCGGTCGAGCGTCACGGTTGCGACCATTCCCGATCGGCGCCCGCCGCCCCGGGGTCGGGCGAGGTGGGAGCAGGCTCCGGTCCCACCCAGAGCGGCACCGAGGCCCCGTGGCGCAGGTCGGCGAGCACACTGCTCACGAAGAGCTCCGATCTTCCGGTTCGCGGACCCAGGACCAGGAGATCGTAACCCTCGTCGCGTGCGTACTGGTCGAGCGCGCGGGCCGCGGGGCCGGCCAGCAGGACACGCCTCGGCGGCGGTCCCTTGACCGTCGCCGCCACGTCGGCGAGGCGGTCGGTGGCCACGTCGTCGCCGGGCCACTCGGCGGGGTTGCTCGCGGTGTCGTAGTCGATGACGGTCGCCAGCGTCAGCCGCCCCACGGCGGGTCCCAGGGTCTCGAGCACCGACTGCAACGCGAGCTCCGACGCCTCGGTGTCGTCGATACCGACGAGCACGTCGATGGGGCCCGAGCGCGTCCGGCCGACGCGCAGCACCGACGGACGGATCGACCCACGGTGGTGGACCACGTCCACGGCCGGGTACACGAGGAGCGGTCCGAGCACGAGCCCGAGCCCCGCCCACCCGGCGAACCCGTAACCGTGACGCCGCATCACGAGGGCCACCAGAATCCCCCCGAGGGCCCACACGAACCACGCTATGAGCGCGAGCGCGAGGATCGGCACGGCTCGATCATCCCGCGCCTTCCCGGGCGGAGCCAGGGACGAAGGTCCCCGACCCCCCGGGTCATGCCGGGCTCACGGGCCCGCCGGGGACGGGTCCGAACCGCTCGAGCGCGGTGGCCACCGCCTCCGGGGCGGGACGGGTCGTGTCGACGGCCGTCGCCTCGGGCCACGGCTCGGCGTCGTGCGCGAGCTCCGCCGCGATCGCCGGAGTCGCCTCGGAGGCATCGTCGCCGGACGCGAGTCGAGCCCCGATGCGGTCTGCGGCCACCTCGATCGGAGCATCCGTGCGCAGCGCGACGAGGTCGGCCATCGCGGCGTCGGCCGTCTCGCGGGCGCGATCACGATGGCGAGCGAGGGTCCAGGACGCGTCGAGCACCACACACTCACCTGCACCGAGGAGCTCACCGGCACGGCGGAGCATCTCCTCGTAGACCGCGTCCTTGGCGGACGCGTCGTACCGGGGCGAGCCGTCCCGCGCGAGCTCGCGTCGGATCACGTCCGAACGAAGGAGCACGGACTCCGTCTCCTCGGCGAGGCCCGAGGCCACGGTCGTCGAGCCGGTCCCGGGCAGGCCACCCACCAGGACGAGTCGCACGCGACCCTGGGCTTCGTGCGCGTGCGCGAGCCGTACGAGCGAACGCGCCTCGGCCGCGGCCTCGGCGCCGCCCTGCTCGTGGCGCAGACACGCGACCTTGGCCCGGATGAGCGCGCGGAAGGCAGCGTAGTGGTCGGCGAGCGACGCCGGCGACGTCTCACCGGTGAACTCCCGGTAGTCGGCCAGCAGCGTTCGCGCGAGCTCGGGCCGTCCGAGCCGTTCGAGGTCCATGACCAGGAACGCGACGTCCGAGACGACGTCCACCGCTCGAAAATCGTCCCGGAAGGCCAGCGCGTCGAGGATCCGTGGGCCGTCCTCGAGGCAGTAGATGTCCTCGGCGAGCAGGTCGCCGTGCCCGTCGCGGACGTGCCCCTCGGCGACTCGACGCTCGAAGAGCCGCGCGCGCCCGGACAGGTACCGCTGGCCCAGCGCGTCCGTGTCGTCGACCAGTTGGATCGACTCGTGTCCGAGCGCGCGTACCACGGTCCGCAGTTCGGCCGCGTTCTCCTGCCACGCCCTCCACAGCGCCTCGGGCGACCCCTGCCGGGAGATCGCGGACGACCGCTCGGCTCGCTCGTGGAAGGCCGCGATCGTTCGCGCGACGGCCCGCACACACGACGAGACGTCGGCGTCGGTGCCGAGCAGTCGCTCGAGGGACCGCTCCGACGGCATCCTTCGCATCACGACGAGGTGCTCCCACGGCTCCCCCTCGGGACCCGAAAGCGTCGCGACGCCCTCGTAGACGTCGGGTGCGATCCGACGGTTGACGGCCACCTCGCGCTCACAGGCGATGCGTCGGGCTTCGACGGTCGACAGGTCGACGAAGTCGAAGCGCTTCGGCTTCGGCAGCTTGTACGCGCGATCGCCCACCAGGAACACCGTCGAAAGATGGGTCTCGGCGACGCTTGCGGCGGCTGGCTCCCCCGACACGTCAGCCGCCCTCGAGCCGGCGCGCTCGCTCGGCAGCATCCTCGAGGAGACGGATCACCTCCGTGTCCGTCGTCTGCGTGAAATCGCGGTACCAGCCTCCGATCGCCATCATCGCGGCCGGCGTCTCCAGGCAGACGACCTCGTCTGCGTCTTGCCCGAGCCGCGCGATCGTCTCCGGCGGGGCGACCGGTGCCGCGAGGACCACGCGTCGGGCGCCGTGCGCCCGGGCGACCTGGAGCGCTGCGCGAGCTGTTCCGCCCGTTGCGATCCCGTCGTCGACGACCACGGCGGTTCGACCACGAAGGCCCACCATCGATCGGCCCTGTCGGTACGTGCGGGCGCGTCGCTCCAGCTCTGCGCGCTCGCGATCCTCGACCGCGTCGATGTCCTCGGGCCGGATGCCCAGGTTGCGGACCACGGACTCGTTCAGCACGCGAACGCCGTCCTCGCCGATCGCGCCCATGCCCAGCTCCGGCTGGGACGGCACCCCGAGCTTGCGGACCACGATCACGTCGAGTGGGGCGTCCAACACCTCCGCGATCTCTGCGGCCACGGGCACACCTCCTCGGGGAAGCGCCAAGACGACCGGGCGCGCACCTCGGAGATGTTCCATTCGGCCGGCCAACCGTCGGCCGGCATCAGTGCGATCCTCGAACGGCATCGCCACCATGATGGTCGCTCGGGCCCGTGCCCCGCGCGTCGGAAGGAGCCGGGACGGGCCCCACCCGCCGGCCCGTCACCCGTTCGGTGGCGATTCGGATGACGTGGTCCCGCTCGCCACCCGCCCACGCGTGCAACGGAAGGTTGTGCACGACCCGAAGCCTCCGCGGGTCGGTGACCTCGCTCGCAGCGCCGACGACCAGCACGCTCCAGCCCGCGCCCGTCTCGGGGTCGGCGTCGTCGACCTCGAAGGCCACTCGCGCTCCCATGAGCGCCATGCTCAGCTTGCTGCCCGGAGCCGACCGGAACACCACGTGGTCGTCGAGCACGGCGAAGTTCACGGGGAGCACCGTGAGGACACCCGCGATCTCCAGACCGACACGGCCGAGGGCGGCCGTTCGCATCAGCTCGAGGCACTCGACACGGTCGAGGCGCCGGACGGTCCCGGTCATCACCACCCGAGGATGCGACTCGCGAGGCCCGGCTGCAACCACGGGGCTGCCGACGGCCCGGGGTCCCCCACGTGCGGGCATACGGGGCGGGCCGTGACCGAATCGCGCGCATCGCTCGAGACCTTCGGTGCGGCCGCGTGGAGTGAGCAATAATCGGGCCGAGTGCAGCCGTGTCCCGAGGAGGACGAGCCCTGATGCGGTGGCCATGGCGTCGCCAGCGACCGGAGCAGCACGGCACGTGGGCCGATGCCCACACGGGTCGACCACGCGTGCTCATCGAACATCCAGACGCGGCCGAGCGGTCCGTGCTCGAGCATCGGCTCGAAGAAGCGGGGTACTCCGTCGCCAGCTGTGGCGGCCCTGACGCCGCGGAAGGCCGCGCCTGTCCGCTCGCCGTCGACGGGAGCTGCGCGCTCGTGGCCCACGCGGACGTGATCGTCCACGGGCTCCCGGTCGGCCACCAGGAGAACCGTGAGGTGCTGAGACTGCTACGGGCGCGCTTCCCGGACACGCCGCTCGTGGTGGAGATCCCCAGGCCCGAGGCCGAGCGCTACCCGGGCACGCTCGAGGGGTGCATCGTGCTCCCCTTCCCTGCCAGCGGCGACGAGATCATCCGCGCCGTCCGTGACGCCGTCGTGTCATCCGCCTGAACGTCGTCGCGCTCAGGGCGCCTCGGTCGTGTGGCGCGCGGCGTACACCGCCGCCTGTGTCCGGCGCTCGAAGCCCATCTTGGCGAGAAGGTTGGAGACGTAGTTCTTCACCGTCTTCTCGGCCAGGTGCATCTGGTCACCGATCTGTCGGTTGGTCAGGCCCTCGGCGATCAGGTCCAGGACGTGACGCTCCTGGGCCGTGAGGCGCGCGATTCGCTCGTCGTGCTCGCCGCCGTGACGGAGACGCTCGAGGACACGTTCGGTGACTGCAGGGTCGAGGAGGGACTGGCCCTTCGCCACGCGCCGAACCGCGTCGACGAGGTCGGACCCCTTCACCTGCTTCAGCACGTAGCCGACCGCCCCCGCCATGATCGCCTGGAACAGCGCCTCGTCGTCGGTGAACGACGTGAGGATCAGGCAGTGGACGTCGGGACTCCGCTCCCTGACGTCACGACACACCTCCACGCCGTCTCCGTCGGGGAGCCGCACGTCGAGCACCGCGACGTCAGGCGCGATCGGCGGGATGCGCAACCGAGCCTCCCTCGCCGTCGCCGCCTCACCGACGACCTCGATGTCGCCGTCCGCCTCGAGCAGGTTCTTCAGCCCGCGTCGAACGACCTCGTGGTCGTCGAGCAGGAAGACCCGGATCGACGCGCGCTCGCCCTCACTCTCATCCATGATCCCTCGGCTCGACGCTACTCGCGGCGGTCGCACCGGCACCGAAAGGGACATCCGACCGCGCGCGACCCGTAGACTCGATCCGTGCCGCCTCCGCTGGTGACGGGCGATCCCCGGCTCCACAACCTGCTCGACGCCGTCCTGAGTGTCGCCTCCGACCTCGAGCTCGGGCGCGTGCTCCGCCGGATCGTGGAAGCGGCTCGCAGCCTCGTCGGTGCCCGCTACGCCGCCCTTGGCGTCCTCGGCGAGGACGGCCGACTGTCACAGTTCGTTCCCGTCGGCGTGGACGAGGCAACCGTCGGCCGGATCGGCCGGCTCCCGGACGGCCGGGGGATACTCGGCCGCCTGATCCGCGAGCCCCGGCCGCTGCGCCTCGACGACCTCGGGACGCACCCCGAGTCCGTCGGGTTCCCGCCCCACCACCCGCGGATGCGCTCGTTCCTCGGCGTGCCGATCCTGGTCCGGGGCGAGCCGTTCGGGAACCTCTACCTCACCGACAGGATGGAGGGCGGGAGCTTCACGCAGGACGACGAAGACCTCGTGGTTCGCCTCGCGACCGCGGCCTCGATCGCCATCGAGAACGTCCGGCTCCACGAACGCCTCCAGGAGCTCGCGGTGCTGTCCGATCGCGAGCGCATCGCCCGCGACCTGCACGACAAGGTCATCCAGCGACTGTTCGCGGCCGGAATGGCCCTCCAGGCTGCGGGACGCCTGGTCGCCGACGACGCCGCTCGCGAGCGCATCGAGGAGACCATCGACGAGCTCGACCAGACCGTGCGCGAGATCCGCACCACCGTCTTCGGCCTGCAGCACGGCGGCACGCCCGGACGCCGCGTCCGCTCCGAGGTGCTCCGGGTGGTCGACGACATGAGCCCGAGCTTCCTCGCGCCACCCGAGGTGAGCTTCGACGGTCCCCTCGACGCCACGACGCCGGACGACGCGGCCGACGATCTCCTCGCGGTGCTCCGGGAGGCGCTCGTGAACGTCGCCAAGCACGCAGGCGCCACGGAGGTCAAGGTGATCGTCGAGACGGGTGCCGATCTCACGCTCCGCGTGCTCGACGACGGCCGCGGCATCGGCGATGCCGACATCGCGCCCCGGGAGGGCCACGGACTCGCCAATCTCGCCGACCGCGCGCGCCGCCGAGGCGGGCGCTTCGTCGTGCACCGCCGGAGGGCGGGCGGCACGTCGCTGCTCTGGCAGGTGCCCCTGGACTAGGAGCAGTACGCGACCGGGACCTTGGGCCCTTCCGCGTGGCGAGTCCGAGCCGCACGATCGGACACGCCAGAGGAAGGTGCAGCGTGCTCGTCGAGGACTTCGTCGCGATCCACCAGCAGGACCAAGCGGCACGAGCCAAGATCTTGCGCGACCGGGGCGCGTGGATGACCCCGCTGGCGAGCAGAGCGCTGACCGAGGGCGCCGCCGTCGACCAACCCGGTGGGCCCTTCTCCCGAGTCTTCCCGGACCGGGGGGCGCTCATGCTGTCCCTCGGCTCGGTACGCACGCGGCTCGATTCCACGCTCATCTCGATCGCGTGGACGGCGGCCCCCGAGAGCTCCGGCCCCCTCCTAGAGGGGGACCTGGAGCTGAGCC
>CAYRHS010000041.1:0-20541 GCA_964424125.1 uncultured Burkholderiales bacterium | reverse complement strand
GCGCGGCCCTTGCGCATGAGGATCGCCGGAGCGGTCCGCACGAGGATCTCGAGATCGAGAGCGAAACAGCGCCGTTCGATATAGGCGATGTCGAGACGTGTCCGATCCGACAGCGACATCGAGCCGCGACCCACGAGCTGCCACAGGCCCGTGACCCCGGGCTGCACGGTGAGCCGTTCCGTGTGCCAGAGGTCGTACGTCGAGGCCGCGAAGCTCGTCGGGCGGGGCCCCACGAGGCTCATGTCGTTCTTCACCACGTTGATGAGCTGAGGGAGCTCGTCCAGGCTCGTCATCCGCAGCACGCGCCCCACCTTGTTGACCCGGGGGTCGCCCGAGACCTTGAAATCGGGCCACGCGAGCTCGTTGCGGTGACGAAGCTCCTCCTTCATCGCCTCTGCGTCGGGCACCATGGTGCGGAACTTGTACATCCGGAACCGGCGGCCACCGGCACCAGAGCGCCTCTGGGCGAAGAGGATCGGACCGCGAGGCGATCCGAGCTTCACCGCGAGCGCACAAACCAGGAACAGCGGAAGTGTCAACGGGAGTGACAGCAGCACGATCCCGAGATCGAAGGCGCGCTTGAGCGCCAGATAGGAGCGCATCGACAGCCAGGGGCTTCGGCGGTCGAAACGCTGGAGCCACGGCACCTGGGAGACGTAGAAGCCGCCCCGCCGCGGTTCGATCCGCGCCACTTCAGGCGCCCAGCTCGCCGGCGCCCGTCTCCCCATCGACCGGCTGATCGGCGGCGCCGGCCGTGACCTCCTCGCCGTCGGCCGTCCGGAACGGCGAGATGGTGGCCCCGGTCTCCCCACGGGCATTCCGATCGGCTTCGTCGAGCAAGTCCTCGAACGTGAGACCGTCCTCGGGGAACACGGCGATCCCGCACCGGAGTTCCAGGCCGAGCTCGTGGCGCACCGCGTCGTCGATCCGTTCGACCATGCGCACCACCCCCTCCCGACCCGTCTCGGGACTCACGACCAAGTACCCGCGACGCTGGTGGTCGATGAGCAAGTCGTTGCGGCGGAGCTCGCGGCCGACGACGCCGCCAAGGCCGGCGGCAATGATCTGGTCCGTGACGATGCGATCCTCACGGGCGTCGAGACCCTCGTGCCGGACACGACGCGCGCCCTCCACGTCGAGCAAGACAACGGCGAGCGGACGGCTGTAACGCCGGGCTCGGGCGAACTCAGCCGCGACCACGGCCCCCGCCTCGTCGAGATCCCGGGCGCCCGCGCGCCGCGAGGCAATGTCCCGCAAGCCCTCCAGCAGACGTTCGACACGACTCTCGGGAGTGACGACCGCGAGGCTCACGAGACCGACGAGCGCAACCTCCGAAGCCATCCAGCACCATGCTGACGCCGTGGGGCCGGCGGCAACCGTGACCACGGTCGCTCCGGTCGCGTACGCGGCCACGAGCGCAGCGGCCAACGGGAGGCGGGCCCGCCCGCTCACGGGGGTCACGATTCCCACGATCAAAGCGACCAACGGTGCGCCGAGTGCGAGCAGCGCGGTGGATGGGCCCCCGAGCGCGTCTCGGTCGAGGACGAGCGCGAGCACCCCTGATCCGACGCTCGCGCTCGCGAGCGCGATCATCCGGAGGCGGTGCCTCGTGAACGCCGGACCGGTCAAGGCGGCGACGGTCCCTGCGGGCTGCGTTCCATCCATCGGGGGTCTCACTGTGGTGTCCGGTCGTGGCGCAAGAAGACGCCACACAACTCGCCGTCCTCGTCCGGGCGAGCCCGTGCCGGGCGCACCCGCGTCCTCGCCACGCCATTCGGCGTGCCCGCCGCCTACTTGAGCCTGCGGACTGTCTACTCCTCCGAGGACGGATTCCCCCCTTGCAGGCCATCAGGCTGCACCACGGAGAGTGGCAGACGCGGCACCGACCCGTCAAGCGGACAATTGGCCCCGCGTGTCGCAGACGTATCTCCACCGGTCTGTAGGGCCCGGGGGGTCGGTCGCCAACCCGCACCCGAACGGAGTCTGTGGCCGACGATGCGTGATCATTGCTCAGGGTTGTCGACCCGATGCCGATGCATTCAGGCAGGAGAATCGGCGAAGATCGAGGAGCACGTCCATGCGAGCGCTGGTGACGGGAGCGGCCGGCTTCATCGGCAGCTCGCTGGTCGACGAACTCCTCGAGCGCGGCGATCGCGTCGTGGGACTCGACGCGTTCACGGAGAACTACGCACGCGCACAGAAGGAGCGCAACCTCGCCGGCGCGGTGTCGAGTTCCTCGTTCGAGCTCGTCACCGCCGATCTCGAGCACGCGGATCTTGCTGCGCTGCTCGACGAGGTGGAGGTCGTCTTCCACCTGGCCGCTCAGCCCGGGGTGCGCGATTCCTGGGATGCGAGCTTCGAGCGGTACGTCAGCCGCAACATCACGGCCACCCAACGGCTCCTGGAGGCGGCGCGGCGATCGAGCCTCGAACGCTTCGTGTACGCGTCGAGCTCCTCGGTCTACGGCGCCGCACTGGACTGGCCGACCCCCGAGACCGCAACGCTGACGCCGTTCAGCCCGTACGGCGTCACGAAGCTCGCCGCCGAACACCTGTGCTCCGTCTACGCAGCGAACTTCAGGGTCCCGACCGTCTCCTTGCGATACTTCACGGTGTACGGGCCCCGTCAACGGCCCGACATGGCCGTCTACCGGCTGGTGCGGGCGGCCGACCGCGGCGAGCCGTTTCCGATGTTCGGCTCGGGCGATCAGGTTCGGGACCTCACCTACGTGGACGACGTCGTGGAAGCAAATCTCGCCGCAGTCGATCGCGAAGCGGCGCCCGGAACCGCGATCAACATCGCCGGCGGGTCGTCGACCTCGCTCGTCGAGCTGATCGAGCGGGTGCAGCGGGAGACCGGGCGAACGGTGGTGATCGACCACCGACCCGACGTTGCGGGCGACGTCGCCCGAACCGGCGGCGACATCGAGCGAGCGCGCTCGCTCCTCGGCTGGACCCCCCGGGTGGATCTCCCCACAGGAGTCGCGCGCCAGGTCGCTTGGCAGCGCGCCGAGGCTCACCGGCCCGAGGACGCGAACCCGAGCGATCGAAGCGCCGTACTGCGCTAGCTACCCGGTCCGCCTCTGTCGGGCCGGACCGCGTAGACCGTCCCGTCGTCGGCGCGGATCAGGGGCTCGAGCTCCACGAACCGACCGATCTCTCGGAGATCCCACAGGTACGGACGGCTCTCCTCGAGACCGTCCCACCAGATGAGCTTCACGGGTGCCCCTTCGTCCACCAGCTCGACGAAGTCCTGGAGGTCCTCCGTGGGCTCGGAGGAGGTGCTGTAGACGGTGCGGCGAGGACTCTCCTCGCTCGCGACGTCGGTGAGCAGCCAGGTGCCGTCGGGCTCGTTGCTGAAGAGCACACCGTCGGGTGGATCGGCCCGCAGGTCGGCGACCAGCTCGGAGTCCTGCCAGTACGCAGAGGTGAAGTTCGCTGATGCGAGCTCTACCCCGTTCTCGTCGCCACCTGGACCGTCGCGGATGCTGGATCGTAAGTCGTCGATGGTCGCCGTCAAGGGTACGAGGAGCCAGAGCATCGCCAGCAGGGCCACGGCGCGGGCCGCGGTGGTTCGGACCCCGGTGTCGACCAGCCAGGTGTCGAGAGCACGCGCGACGAGGACCACCGCGAGCGGCAACACGGGAAGGAAGAAACGAACATTGAGCGGATCGATGGCGATCGTCGACGCGGACCCCAGGATCCCGATCACGTACAGGACGAGGCAGCTCACGATCGGCAGCAGCGGACCACGAGCCTCGCCCTCCTCGGGCCGTCGGCGGCCGTGCCACACGATGATCACGATCGTCAGCGCCACGATCGCCGCGAGCGCTGCGACCCGTAGCCCCGTGGGAACGCTGTCGGGGAGCAACCACGTGCTGGTGTCACGAGCGGCATCCCGCACGTTGTCCACAGGCCCAAGGTCGGTCTGGAAACGCTCGCCCGTGAACGTGCCACTGACGTCGTGATTGCGCAGCAGCCAGAGGAGCGGCACGACTGCGGAGGCCGCGGCATAGAGAAACACGTCTCCGACGCGACGGCGCACGCGCAACACCGTGACCAGCACCACGAGACCGCCGGCGAGCGCGAAGGCGAGCCCTGCGTATCGGCTCATCCATGCCGTCGCGCCGATCGCGCCGGCGCCGAGCGCGAGCAGCGAACTCGGCCGGCTTTGGTACCGCTCGAGGACGAGCACGAGCCCCACGCCAGCGACCAGGAGGAGCGGTTCGGAGGCGACGAACGTCGATGAGAGGAACAGCGTCGATGTCGCGAGCACGGCCACGAGCCCGATGAGGCGGACGATGGGGGTCCGCACGTGTCGAGCGAGCAACCATCCGGCCAGTCCGACGGCGGACGCGTAGAGGAGAGCCTGGATGATGCGCGCGGCGAGCGTCGCGTCCACGCCCGGTACCCACGAGACGACCGCGATCACCGTCGGGTAGAGGGGTGGCCACAAGACCAGCGGTGCGCCCGTGTAGACCACGGCGCCGTCGCCCTTCGCGATGTTCTCAGCAGCGGAGAGGTACGGCGCGGCGTCGGGTGTCTCGCCGATGCCGTACTTCGTCGTTCCGATCAGGGCCAGAGCGAAGGCGACGCCGGCCGCCGCGAGAACGACCAGCTCCCAGCGGAACGCACGGGCTGCGCCATCCGAGCTCGGGGCTGATCCAGATGGCACCTCGAGGCGCTCCGCTGGCATCCGATGATCGTAGTCACCCGCCGAGACAACAGGTGACGGACGGGTGACGCCTACGCTCGCCGGGGATGGATCCTGAGGCGATACCCCGGCTCACGCCCGCACTGGCGCGCGACGCATCGACGATGTGCAGCTTGCGTCTGCGTCTCTCGTACCAGGGTCTGCGGGGCAACCGCTCGTCGGGCTTCCGCTATCGGGTCCGCAGCCACCTCGTCGAGCAAGCCCGCGTCGCCCACGCCCGGCTCGTCGCGCCCTCGACGGAGGCGTTCACTCCGGCGTCCGACTACTTCCCGGAGGAAGCCGCGATCTTCCGCGCCGCCGCCGAGGGGTATTCGGCGGTCTTCGCCGAGCTCCCCGCCCGCGCGCTCGACGTCGAGGAGTGGGAGACCCGCGACGAGCTTCGCGGCATCCGCCTGGTCGGAGGCGTCGACCTGCTGTTGGAGGACGACACCGGGACGCCGGAGGTGCGGGTGCTCGTCCTGGACGGGCCTTCGGCCCCGACCGACCCCGGCCTCGACCCGAACGTGCGCTTCACCGCCGCCCGACTGCGCGCGCTCGTCGGCGAGCAACCGGTCGTCTGGCGCCACGCGGTCTTGCTCGACGGCCGGCGCGTCGACCACACGATGGACCTCGCCGAGCTCGCGCCCGTCCTCGACGAGTGGCTCGACGAGCGAGTGGGGATCGTGCGCAGCCGGTCCGAGCGAGCGGAACCGAGGATCGGTCGGGAATGCGGATGGTGCACCTACGTGGGCAACTGCCCCGCGGTCAAATGACTCGCGACCGCATCCTCTCCGAGATCGTGCAGATCAGCCCGACCTCGCGCGACACGTGGGATCGCTGCCGACGCCGGTTCGCGCTGCGCCACCTGCTGGCGCTGCCCGAACCGCAGGGCGGAGGGGGCGAGCTCGGCCGGCTCGCCCACGGGATCCTCCGCATCGTGCACGAGCGCGGCGACTGTCGCGACGCGGAGCACGTGGAGCAGATCGTCGACGCCTACGACGATTCGACGGCCCGACGACTGCGCGCCTTCGTCGATCGCCACACCAGCCGCTGCCCGGGTCCCGCCGAACGAGCGCGCCACGAGGTGGCGCTCGCCCGCTTCCACCAGCGACCGGCCCCGATCTTCATGGCGACGGCTCAGCTCGATGCGGTGTGGGTCCACGACGGGATCGCCGATGGACGCGACTACAAGACCGGGCGCGTCGAGCTCGACTGGGTCGGTGACGACCCTGCGGCGCGGGTCCAGGCCTGGGTGCTCGCGCTGTTCGCGAAACGACAGGGCCTCCGACCACGGGTGCGCTATGAATGCCTCGCCGCCGGTGTCATCGACGACCCGACACCCTTCGAGCCCGACGACCCGGAGCTGGACGCCATCGAGGAGGAGCTGCGAAGTGTCGTGGAGTCCATGTGGGTCGAGGAGCGCGAGGGCCGCTGGCGGGGCGTCGGCATCGAAGCGGAATGCGGCCACTGCGGCTACCGCTCGATCTGCCCGGACGCGGCGCCGCGTACGGGCTGAGTGGCCGTGACCTCCCGATCCTCCATCGACCCCCGGACGCCGGTGATCGTCGGCGTCGGCCAGCACGTGCAGCACGAGGACGACCCCGCGGCCGCATCGGAGCCGGTGGATCTCCTCGCGGAAGCCGCGCGGCACGCGCTCGAGGACAGCCACGCTGCGGCGGGACTCGGGACCCGGGTCGACACGGTCGGTGTCGTCGAGATCGTCTCGTGGCGCTATCCCGACCCGGGCGCCGCGCTCGCCCGCCGGCTCGGGCTCGCGCCCCGGAGCACCGTGCTGACGACGGCCGGCGGGAACTCGCCCCAGATGTTGGTCACCGAGCTGTGCGAGCGGATCGCCGGCGGGACCGCCGACGTCGTGTTGCTCGGAGGAGCCGAGGCGCTCCGGACGCGCTTTCGTGCCCGGCGGCCGCCCAAGACCTGGCTGGAGTGGAGCCGCGAGGACGACCAACCGTGCGCCGAGGTGATCGGAACCGACCGTCCGGGATCCACCCCCTTCGAGGAGGAGCGCGGCCTCGATCGGCCCCTCCACGTCTATCCGCTCTTCGAGACCGCTCGTCGCCACGCCCACGACCTCGGCGTGGCGGAACACCGCGACGAGATCTCGAAGCTGTGGGCCCATCTCTCCGAGCGGTCGGCGAGCAATCCCCACGCCTGGGCACCGCGCGCCTACAGCCCGAAAGAGATCCGCGATCCGGATCGCGAGAACCGGATGGTCGTCTTCCCCTACACCAAGCGCATGTGCGCGAACGAGAGCGTCGACATGGCCGCCGCGCTCGTCCTCTGCTCGTACGAGGCCGCGACGACTGCCGGGGTTCCCGAGGACCGCCTCGTCTTCCCGCTCGCCGGCGCGGACGGCCACGACCACTGGGAGATCACGCAGCGCTGGTCACTCGCGGCGGCACCGGGCCTCGGCGTGACCGCGCGGGCTGCGCTCGCCGCGGCAGGACAGGGCGTCGACGACGTCGCCCGTTTCGATCTCTACTCGTGCTTCCCCTCGGCCGTCGGGTGCGCGCTGGACCAGCTGGGCCTGGCCGGACCCGATGCGGGCGACGAGCGGCCGCTCACCGTGACCGGCGGTCTGGCGTTCGCCGGCGGTCCGGCGAGCAACTACGTCTCGCATTCGATCGCGGCGATGGTCCAAGCCTGCCGGGAGGACCCCGGATCCGTCGGGATGGTGACGGCGATCGGCTGGTACCTCACGAAGCACGCGGCGGGCTTCTACTCAACCCGACCCCCGGAGGCCGGGTTCCGGCGCGCCGATCCCGAGGCGATCCGACGGGAGCTGGCGTCCCTCCCCTCGCGCCGGGCCGCGGTCGACGATCCGCTGCCGGACGACGCGCAGATCGAAGCCACCGCAGTGATCATGGGGCGCGACGGCCGACCCGAGATCGGGCTCGTCGCCGCGCTCACCGCCGATGGGGGACGCGGCTACGTGCGAGTCCCCGGCCCCGACGTCTGCCGCGGGCTCATGGAGGAAACCTGGGAGGGTCGGGCGCTCGGGCATTTGATGCGTTCATGACGCGCGCTGAGCGCGCGTCATGAACGCATCACTCCCCTCACCATTCGTTCCAGTGGGTCATCTCCTCGACCGGGCGGCGCCCGGCCGGGCGGAAGTCCTCACCGGTGAAGTAGGCGACGGGGACCATGCCCGCCTGGGTGACGTCGTCGGGGATGCCGAGCAGCTCGGCCGCCTCGCGCTCGCGCGGCAAGTGCAGCGTCGTCAGCACCGAGCCGAGTCCGCGGCTACGCAACGCGAGCTGGAAGCTCCACACCGCCGGGAAGATCGAACCGAAGAAGCTCGCGGTGGCGAACACATCGCCGTCGGGCGCGGGTCGCCCGTAGATGCACGGCACCACGAGCACTGGCACCTCGTGCATGTGCTCCGCGAGGTACGCGGACGAGCGCCGGACCCGCTCCATCTCGTCGGGCAGGTCCATCTCCGCGGCCGCCCCGTAGATCGCCTCGAACCCCGTTCGGTACAGCTCGCCGAGCGTCCGGCGCTTCGCCTCGTCCTCCACGACCACCCAGTGCCACGACTGCGCGTTGGACCCCGTCGGCGCCTGGATGGCGATACGCATGCAGTCGAGCACGACGTCGCGCGGCACGGGCCGGTCGAGGTCGAGCCGCCGCCGGACCGCGCGCGTCGTCGTCAGTAGATGATCGACCGTCTCGAGATCGAGTGCGCCCATCGAAACCCTCCCCGACGATGGTGGTGCGTGCGTGAGCGTCGCATATGACGCGTGAGGAACGCACCATTAGCCTGCGTGGCGTGTCCCGACCGTCCACGGCACCCAGCCGCGCCCGCATGCTCTGGCGGGGTTTCACGCGCCGCTGCGCTCGCTGCGGCAGCGGGAAGCTGTTCCGACGCTGGTTCTCGATGGTGGACGACTGTCCGCGCTGCGGGCTCCACTTCGAGCGGGAGGAGGGCTACTTCGTGGGGGCGATGGCGATCAACATCTGCGTGGTGATCGTCGTCTTCGGCGTGTCGTTCGTCTCCCTGCTGCTCGCCACCTGGCCGGATCCGAACGTCGTCCTGCTGATCGTCGTGCTCGGCAGCGTGAACGCGGCCTTCCCCGTGTTCTTCTACCCGTTCTCGAAGACCATCTGGTTGGCGGTCGACCGGGCCTTCCTCCAGCAGATGGACCGCACCGAACGACTCGACGAGCAGGTCTCCGTCGGCGGGAACGTCAGTCGCCCTCCGACGCACCGGTGAGGTCAACGCGCAGCGTCAGGATCCCCTCCTCGAAGTTCCAGGTGGCGTCGCCGACGATGGCGAAGTCCTGGTAGTCGAGCTGGGCCTGTTCGACGAACTGCTGGCGTTCGGGACCGGCGACAGGCGGGAGGGGCCGGTCGCGCACCGCCTCCGCCCGCTCGCGGAATCGAGCCAGCATCGCGTCAACGTCGAGCTTCTCCGCCACGTTCCCTCCCTGCGATCGTGTGCGCGACTGCGATTCTCGCGGTTCTCCGCTCGTCATGCCCGTGGTCGGCGAGCGACGAGGACGCGATCTCGTCCAGCGAGATCGAGGTGGACGACGACGTCGACGAATCCGGCGTCGATCGCGAGGGCGCGGGCGGCCCCGGCCTGGGTCTCCCCGATCTCGACGACCAGGAGCCCGTCGGGTCCCAGCCAGACCGGCGCGTCGGCGACGATCGCCGCGATGGCCTCGAGGCCGCTCGGGCCCGCGACCAGCGCGGACCGGGGTTCGTGGTCGCGCACCTCCGCCGGGAGGTGGGGCCACTCGGCTTCGGCGACGTACGGCGGGTTCGTGACGATGAGTCGCACTCGGCCCCGCAGCTCGGCCGGGAGCGCGTCGAACCACGAGCCGAACAGGAGCCGGATCCGGGTCGCTACAGATCCGGCGCCGGCGACGTTGGCACGCGCCACCGCCAGCGCCTCGCCGTCGACGTCGGTGGCCCACACCGCCGCGCCGGGGAGCTCGGCGGCCAGCGCGATCGCGACCGCGCCCGAGCCCGTCCCGAGGTCGGCAACGTCGTAGGCCGTGTCGGTTCCCCGCCATGGGTCGCGGCGGCCCCGCTCGACGCCCGAATCGCTCAGCGCGACCAGCGCACTCTCGACCACCTGCTCCGTCTCCGGTCGAGGGATGAGGACGCGCGGGTCGACGAAGAGGTCGTGGC
Organism: uncultured Burkholderiales bacterium; assembly: GCA_964424125.1. GTDB lineage: Bacteria > Actinomycetota > Acidimicrobiia > IMCC26256 > JAOSJL01 > CAYRHS01. Next base: position 10,695 of record CAYRHS010000041.1, on the reverse strand, counting down.
CGCGGAAGCTCCACGATGCGAGGACGTGCTGGATCGGCTCGCCCGCGAGTCGTCGGTCGAGCAGCTCACCGAGCCTCCGACGCTCCCGGCTCGACGCGGGCTCCGCGTCGCCCGCCGCGAGCTCGCTTCCTTCGAGACCCGAGACGCATTCGAGCAGCCAGCGGGCCTCGTCGTGCGGCACGGCGACGCCCGCGGCGGCCAGCCGGTCCGCTGCCTCTCGACGCAGCGCGCGCCGGGTGAGGACCGGGGCGGGGCTCACCCGGCGGCGGCGAGGGCAGCGACCTCGGCCGAGCTCGCCAGGGCGTCGACGATCTCGTCGAGGTCGCCTTCGAGCACACGGTCGAGCTTGTGCACGGTGATGCCCGCCCGGTGGTCGGTCACCCGGTTCTCGCGGAAGTTGTAGGTGCGGACCTTCTCGGAGCGGCCTCCGCCGCCCACCTGACCCCGCCGGGCCTCCGCGACCTCTTCCTCCTGGCGCTCCTGTTCGGCCCGCAACAGCCGCGCACGCAGGATGCGCATCGCCTTGTCCTTGTTCTGGAGCTGGCTCTTCTCGTCCTGGCAGGAGACGACCGTCCCGCTGGGTTTGTGGGTGATGCGGACGGCCGAGTCGGTGGTGTTGACCGACTGCCCGCCGGGACCCGAGCTGCGAAATACGTCGATCTCGAGATCGCCGGGGTCGATGGTGACCTCGACGTCCTCCGCCTCCGGCAGGACGGCCACGGTGGCAGCGCTGGTGTGGATCCGCCCCTGGCTCTCGGTCTCGGGCACTCGTTGCACCCGGTGCGGACCGGCCTCGTACCGGAAGCGCCGCCAGGCCTCGTCCCCCTTCACCAGGAAGCTGATCTCGCGGTAGCCGCCCATGTCGGACTCTTGCCTGGTGAGGATCTCCACCGGGAGGCCGTGCGCGGCGGCGTAGCGCTCGTACATCCGGAACAGGTCCGCCGCCCAGAGGTTCGCCTCCTCGCCGCCCTCGGCCCCGCGGATCTCCACGATGACGTTGCGCCCCTCGTTGGGGTCGGGTGGGACGAGCAGCCGCTTGATCTCGGACTCGAGCTCCGCCAGCCGTGCCTGCTTCGTGTCGACCTCGTCCTCGAGGAACGCCCGCATCTCCCCGTCGGACTCGCTCGCGAGCAGCTCTCGCGCCTCGGCGAGGTCCGCTTCCACGTCTCCGTACTCGCGCCAGGCCGCCACGACTGGCTTCAGCCAGTTGTAGCGGCGCCCCGCTTCACGCGCCGCGGCGCGATCGCCCGAGGCGTGAATCTCGGGCAGGCGGGCCTCGAGCTCGTCGAGCTCGCGAGCCAGCTCGGGCATCCTGTCGAACATGCTCTCAGGCTAACGACCGTCCAGGTCGTGGCGGCACCCTCACTCGCCCGCGCTCGAGCTCACCAGCGCTCCCAACGCCTCGCGCCCCGGACTGCTTCCGGCACCCGACGCGAGTTGATCGGACGCCCACTCCGCAAGATCCGGGCGATCAACGTATCGAGCGAGCTCCGCGCCGTCGATCACGGTGGTCGCGACAGCGGCGACGTCCTCAGGGCCGGCCCGAAGCTCCTTCCGCGCGAACGCGACTACCAGCTGGCGGAGGACGGCGTCATCTCGAGTGACCCGTGTGCACCAAGCGCGCACCGCGTCGGCGCCGGACATGTTTGCCCAGCGGCGGAGCAGCATGGGGAGCAGCGGCGCGTCCACGAGCGCTCCGTTTCTTGCGCCTTCACGAATCCGTTCCACGCTCGCGGCCTCGAGGCGCACATGCGCCTCCGGATCCGGCACGACGGCGGATCTCGACCCGACCCGAACATCCTCCAGGACGCTATCGAGCAATACGGCCGGGGTGGCGATGGCCGGCGTCTCCTCGACGCAGCGCAGCATGAGGCCGACTCGCTCGGTCTCGTCGACACGCTGCAACAAGTAGCGCAGCGCTCGCCCCAGGAGGGTTGAGAGCTCGAATTCGAAGCTCCCCACCGGGGTCGTGTCCAGCCGGAGCACATCGTCCCCACGATCCAGAAGCACGCCGAAGAGACGTCCCGCATGCGACGCCTTCATGTCTGCCACGTCGAGGTCCATGATCTGCTCCAGCAGCGAGCGGGCCCGGTCCTGCTTTCTCGAGGGATCGGCCCCGAGGATCTCGGCCAGGTGATCGTCAAGGGGCGCCCGCTCGTCGGCCGAGCGAAGGAGAGCCTCGAATTCGCGACGCGATACGCGTCCGGGCAGCACGGAGAACCGGAAGTAGACGGGAAAACACTCGCCGGCCGCGACTCGCGCCTCCCGTCGCCATGCGCGCTCGCTCTCGGGTCCGAACCCCGTCGAGTCCCAAACGCCTGCCAGTCTGGGAAAGACGCGCAGGACCAGGCGCTTCACGGCGTCGCGATCGACGCTCGGGACGTGCTCGATCCACTCTTGGTGGAAGGCCTTGTTCGCCCGCGCTCGTCGGGCTTCGTTCGCGCTCCGGACTGCGGGCGATGTGCCGGTGAAACGGTATGGGTGAGCGCGAATCGTTTCGTAGACGTCGGGGACGAACATCCGAAGCGCTTCGATGACGATCAGGTCGACGACGTTGACCTCTCCGGCGATTCCCGGGTAAGCGATGGCGAGAGCGTTGGTGAGGCGCTTGACGTGTCGAGGCGTGACGATGAAGTGATCGAGCCCGTCCCAGTAGACGTTGCCCCAGTACCGGATGTCGAGCCGACCCGCTTGCTCCTCCGCCATCATCACTCGGTCGATGCTCTCGAAGAACAACTCGCGTAGCAGCGAGCGATCGAGGTCGGGGATCTGAAAGGCCGTTTGCACCATCTTCTCGAGGTACTGGCCGCCGTCGATTCCGTATGCTTCCGAAAGGGTGCGGCGGGCGATCCCGTCGTCGAAGGCAAGCAGGTACACGACGTTCGGGAAGTCGGCCACTCCTCGAACGGCGCGGAAGAGCTCCGTGAGCTGGCGAGCGTCGAGGCGATCGACGTCGTCGACTAGGACGACGGCGCGCGGTGCTCCCCGTAGCTCCTGGGCAGCCGCGCCGCGCGCACTCTCGAGATCGAGTGGGAGATCAGAGTGAGCACGCCGGGACGGTGTCACGGGACGTTCGCCCGCGAGGAGCACCGCGAGGTCCGCGAGCACGGCAGAAAGACGAGCGTCTCCGTCCGGAACGACGTGTGCGCGGAGCTGATCGATCAACCGCACGGCGAGATCGTCGTGGGGCGACAAGCGCCACGGGTTGAAGTGGGAGACGATCGTCTCGCCCCGTGGATCCGACTGGAGATGATGGGAAACGAAGTTCAACAGCGTGGTCTTGCCCGACCCCCACGGTCCGTGAACCGCCAGCACCATGGCCTGGTCGGGCGCGAGCGCCTCGATCGCGTCAGCGAGCCTCGCCGCAAAGGGTGCATACCCTAAGCGATCGTGCTCAGGGTGTGTAAGCGGAAGATCTGCCGAGATCGACTCCTGCACGGCGTCGCTCACAGCCCCCTCCCCGGTCGTCTCGCTGTGTGACGTCTCCGTCACAGTCTAGCCACGGAGAGTAATCGGCGATCATCCGGCCGCGGGTTCGGGCCTGCCGCCTGGCGGCGAGGAACCCTGGATTCAGGAGAGACGCGGGACCCAGGAGGATCCGGCCACGGCCGGTGGGCGTTCTTCGGCGAGGAAGGTCGGAAACTCTTGATCCGGGCCGGGGACCGCCGATGAGGGCCCGAGCGTGACACGCTCCTGACCGCCGCCCACCAGGGAACCATCGCCCGCTCCCCCCACGGCGCAAGCCGGTGCCGGGAATGGCCCCCGGGCGGCGGTCAGTCGCGAGTCGCCGGGGTCGAAGTGCGAAGACACGGCGTCGGCACGCGCCGGCACCGCTTCACACCTCGTTCAGGAGCCCGAGGCGCTCGTGCTCCCCGCCGAGGATCGGGGCCGCCTCCGCACCCAGCCAGTCCTGGAGCAGCGTCGCGGAGAGGGAACGGAAGTCGACGGTGTGGGCGAGGTTGCCGTCGTCGTCGAGCGCGTCGAGATCGAGAGCCTCGCCGTAGCGGCCACCGGTGACGGGCGCGCCGATGACGAGGTGCGGATTGGCGGTCCCGTGGTCGGTGCCGCTGCCGTTCTCCTTCGGTCTGCGGCCGAACTCCGAGGTCGTCGCGAGCACGACGCGGTCGCTTCCCCCGCGCTCCTCGACGGTGGCGACGAAGCGACGTACACCCTCGTCGATCGCTTCGAGCAGCGCCGGGTGTCGGGCGGCCTGGTTCTGGTGGGTGTCGAAGTCGCCGTTCGCCTCGACCACGATCACGCGCGGGCCTCCGTCCGCGACCGCCAGGGTCGCGGCCAGCTCGAGCGCGTCGGGGATCGAGGACGTGCCGCGACCTCGGGGGCTCCCGGCCTGCGCCGGGCGTGACCCACCGAGGAGCGCGTCGAGTCGGTCGCCGGCGTCGGCGGCGGCGGCGATCGACCGGCGGACCTGGCCCGCCGAGCCGGAACGATCGGACGACCCCGACCCGAATGACTCCCACGCCCCGTGCAGCTCCTCGGCTCGACCGACCCATCCGGGGATCGCCGGGACCAGGCCCGAGGAGTCCACGATGGACGTCGAGAAGGACCGATCGCCCAGGAGCGCCGGCGACGGGCGGGCTCCGATCGTCATCCCTGCGAGCGGGTCGTCGAAGCCGACCGTGGCATCGAGGTAGCGCCCGAGCCACCCCGGCCCGCCCGGGTCCTCGGGTCGACCGGACCACCAGATCGCCATCGACGCGAAGTGCGAGAGGTCGGGCTCCGGGTACCCGACACCTTCCACGATCGCCACCTGGCCGGCCTCGTAGCGTTCGGCCACGGTCGCCAGCGCGGGATGCAGTCCGATCTCGTCGTCGAGCTCGATGGGATCCTCGACGGTCAGCGTCGGACGCAGATCGTGGTAGGTGCCGGTCGCGTGGGGCACGACGGTGCTCAGGCCGTCGTTCCCTCCGGCGAGCTCGAGGACCACGAGCGTGCGGTCGGAACGCGCGGACCCGAGCACCGGAGTGGACTCCGCCCCGGACGGATTGTCGTCTCGTCTCCACGTGCGGAGCCCGTATCCGCCCGCGATGGCGGTTGCGCCCGCCACGCCGAGGCCGGTGAGGAAGCGGCGGCGGGTGAACCGACTCGGGCGCGCGCCGTCCTCGCTGCGCCGGCCAGGCTCGGCGGCCCGCGTGGAACGCTCGTCGCTCATACGACGGCGTACTCGGGGGATCCGAGCACGAGCGCAGCCCGAGATCGCGCGTCGGGCTCTCCGTCGACGACGGCCAGGGACTCGTCACTCACGTCGAAGCAGCCGAAGCGGGCGAACAGATCGGCGGCCGCCCGACCCGGCATGTCGTCGGCGAGAGCCGCGGCGAAGTCCAGCGTGTGCACGAGCTGATGCGGACCGAGGAGCGCCGCCCCCTTCGCGAAACCGGCCGGGTTCGGCGGCACCATCGGCAAATAGCCGATCCGGCGCAGCGCCTGCAGCGCCGACGCCGCCGCGAGCCCGTTCGTGGGCACGGCTTGGAGGAGCCCGGCGGTGGTGGCATCGTCGGCTTCGAGCCCGACGAGCTCCGCATAGAGCTTGCTCGCGACGAACCGACGGGTCGCGTCCGCGTCGAGGAGGATGTCGATCGCGGCGTCCAGGTCGTGGCGGCCCGTGACGCCCAGGAGGGTCTTCTCGCCGCGGTCGTGGCGTCGAGCGACGAAGTACGACTGCCAGGGTTCGACGTTCTCGGACCACCGCCCGCTGAGCTCGGAATTCGGCACCGCGACGACCCATCCCGTGAACGCCCGGGCCGCTTCGACGACGTCCTCCTGCGAATAGTTGCCGCGTCCCAACGTGTGGAGCTCCATCACCTCGCGGGCGAAGTTCTCGTTCGGCCCGTCGGCGGTGTTGGAGACGCCGTCGAGGTAGAACAGCATCGCCGGGTCCCGCGCGATGGCGTGGAGCAGGTTGCCGAAGTTACCGGTGGCGTTCGCGCGGATCGTCGCGTGCTGCTGCCACAGGACGTACGGGAACCGCACCTCGGCGAGGCTCGTGGCGAAGTGGTCGTGCCAGAACCAGACGAGACGCTCCTCCACGAGTCGCTCGCCTGTCGCCATCTGCCCGAGCCACCACGTCAATGCCGGTGCGATGTCCTCGGGTTCCATCGCGGCGTCGCGGTCCTCGGGAACCGGGAGCGCGATCGGTTCGGCCGCCGGGGCCGACAGATCGAGCGCGGCGGCCACCGCGGCGTCGACTCGGAGGTCGACTCGGCCAGGTCGGGTTGGGGGGCCATCGAGAGGCGCCGCAACACGTGGGCGACCCGCTCCCGGTCGCTCACCCCCACCGTGGTCCTCCACGCACGTTCCGAGTGTCGCCCGCGTTTGTGAGGAGACCACCAGGGACCGGACAGGCCGTTGTGAGAGCGCCGGCTCCGGCACGGCTATGGACGCGGCGTGGGCCCGGGGGGTTGCCCGGGGCCACGGGCACCCGGGCCCAGCCCGCCCCGGCATCGGTCCGGCATTTCGCCGGAGCGTCACTCCGCTACGCGCCCGCCTCCCGGCGGCGACGCCGGGCGCCGGTCACGAGCATGAAGCCCGCGGCCAGCAGGATCAGCGCCAGGCTCACGAGCCCACCGATCACGGCGCCCGTGAAGGGCAGCTGGCTGCCCTCGACCTCGGTCGGCGTCTCGCTCGGCGGGTTCTCGACAGGTGCCTGCGGCGACACGACCGCCACCTCGACGACCGCGTCGTCCTGGGAGCTGATCGAGTCCTGACCGCCTTCCGGATCGGCCGTCACGACCGCCACGTTCTCGAGATTGCCCACGTCGCTCCCCTGCAACGTGTAGTCCTTCGTACCCGTCGCCTTCTCACCCGGCTCGAGCGTCGTCTTGTCGAGCGTGATCTCACCGAGCTTGTCGTCGACCACCTTCACATTGTCGAGACGAGCCTGGCCCGTGTTCTCCACCACGTAGGTGTACGTGACGACGTCGCCCGGCGATCCACTCTCGATGCTCGGCGTCTTGGTGATCGTGATCCCCGGCGCCGGGAACACCTGCACGTTCGCGAACGTGCACGTCACGTTCTCCCCCGCCGCCAACGCCACCAGCACACCGTCGTCGACCTCGGTCACATCCGCCGGACCCACGGCAGCCGCGAGTGCCGCCGCGTCGATGACCACCTCATCACCGTTGGCGACCTCGAGATCCGACACACATTCGGTCCCCGCCAGCTGCCAGTACTGCGGCATCAGATCGGCCGGCTCGAGCACCTCGTACTCATCCGGCAGAAGACCATCGAACGTCTGGCTCTGCTGATCCACCAGACCGAACGGATCGCCATCGAAGCTGAACGGGAACTCCTGCGCCGGCTCGATCCCACCGGTGTCCTTCACCACCGTGATCGAACCCAACTCCGTGTTCTCGAACGTGCAGGTCACGTCCTCGCTCGCCGCGAGGTCGACGGTCACACCCGTCTCACCGAGCGGCGTGGAGTCGGCGCCGACACATTCGAGACCCGTCAGCGCCCAGCCGTCCGTGACCAACTCGGTGATGTCGTACTCACCAGGCAGGAGGTCATTGAACGTCGTGTCGGGACTACTCGGGTCCGTCAGGCTGAAGTCACCCAGGGTGCCCTCGAAGTCGAAGTTCGTGTCGTCCGCCGGATCGGCGACCTTGACGACCTCGATCGATCCGAGCTCCGTGTTCTCGAAGGTGCAGTTGACCGAGTCACCGGGACCGACGTCGTAGGTCGCGGTCCGGGTTCCGACGTCACCGGAGCCGCCTTCGTCACAGGTGATGTCGGTGACCTGCCAGCCCGGCTGGACAGCCTCGGTGACGCTGAAGGCCGTGGGCGACCCGTCGGCAGCCACGTACTCGCTCGCCGACTGACCGTCGGTGAGGTCGGCGTCGATGTCATCGTTGAAGTCGAAGCTCTGATCCGACCCGTCGGGATCGGTCTGCTTCGTCACCTCGATCTCGGCCTGCCCGTTGGTGTAGGTGCACTCGACCGTCTCACCCGGGCCGACGTCGTAGATCGTCAGGGTGCCGTCGAAGTAGGAACCGCCCTCGGTGCACTCCGCCCCGATGAAGGCCCAGTCGTCGGGCACGACCTCGCTCACCCCGTACTCGCCCGGAGCCACTTGCACCGACGCGGACTCGCCGTCCTTCAGCTCGGCGTCGATGGCGCCCGTGAAGGTGAAGGCCGTCTCGTCGTCGGGGTTCGGCGTGATCGTCTCCTTGTGGACGACGATCGTGCCGTCGTCGGCGTCGTTGGTGACCGTGCACTCGACGGACTCGCCCGCCTCGACGGTGAACGCCTCACCGTTCGTGACGTCCTGGCCGTCGCAGACGATGCTCGAGAGTGACCACGGCAAGCCCGTGAGGTCCTCGGTGAGCACGTACCCGGTGTTCGCCGGCACGTCGCTGAACGTGTGCTGGCCGCCGTCGCCGACGAGCGATCCGTCCTCGTCGTAGCTGTCCGGCCCGGTCAGGTTGATCGGGAACGTCCCCTCCAAGCCGGCGGGGTCGGTCACCTTGGTGACGATCACCTCACCGGGGTCGGGATTCGCGTTCGTGATGTTGCACTGGACCAAGCCGCCGGCCTCGACGGTGAAGTCCGACTCGTCGAGGACCTGTCCGGTGTTGCCGTCCACGCACGAGTAACCGACAAGGTTGAAGCCCGCCGTGTCCGGCTCGGTGACCGCGTACCCCGTTCCGGCGGGAACGTCCTGCCACGAATCAACGGCCCCGTCCGCCGGCAGCACCCGGTCCTGGTCGAGGCCGTTCGGGCCCCCGGCGAGGTTGGCCGTGAACGGACCCGAGAGCCCCTCGGGGTTCGTGTCCTTGATCACCGTCACGATCCCGGGGTCGGGTTCGCTGTTGGTGACGGCGCACTCGACCGTTTGGCCTGCCTGGACGTCGAAGTCCACGGGGTCGGTCTGGCCGTCGTCGCAGACGATGTCGTAGGCGTTCCAGCCTGCGGGCAGCGTCTCGTCGACCGAGTAGCCGGTCCCCGCCGCGACGTCGAAGGAGTGTGAATCGCCGTCGCCGGTGAGGGTGTCGCTCTGCGGTCCACCCGGACCGTCGACGGTGACGAGGAACTCACCCGAGAGACCCTCGGGGTTCGTGTCCTTGGTGACGATCACCTGGCCCGGAGAGGCCTGACTGTTGGTCACCGTGCAGGTCACCGTGTCGCCCGCCTCGACCGTGAAGTTCTCGTTCGGAACCGGGCCGTCGGAGTCCGCACAGCTGTACATGACCGTTCCGAAGCCGTCGGAGTCGGTCTCGGTGACCGTGTATCCCGTCCCCGCGGGAACGTTCTCGTACGTGTGGCTGTCGCCGTCACCGGGCAGCACCTGCGAGTCGTCCAGACCGTCCGGACCGCCTGCCAGGTTCACCGTGAACGGACCACTCAGACCCGTCGGGTCGGTGACCTTGGTGACGATCACCTCACCGGGGTCGGGCTCACTGTTGGTGATGACACAGCTGATGATCCCGCCGGCCTCCACCGTGAAGCTCGACGCATCGACCGAGTCCGGGCCGTCCTGACACGCGATATCGACCGAGCCGAACCCATCCGTGTCCGGCTCGGTGACGGCATAGCCGGTGTCCGCAGGCACGTCGAGGATCTGGACGGTGCTCCCATCACCGGTCAGCACGCGGTCCTCGTCGTACGCGTTGGGGCCGGAGAGGTTGGCCGTGAAGGGACCCGAGAGGCTCTCGGGGTCGGTGTGCTTGGTGATCAGCACCCTGCCCGGATCGGGCAGGTTCGTCACCACGCAATCGAGCGTCTCCCCCGGCTGCACTTGGAAGGTGCCCTGGGTGATGTCGACGCCGTCACAGACGACGCCGTCCAGACTCCACGGCAGACCCGTGAGGTCCTCCGAGAGCGACAGCGGCGTCTGGAGCGGCACGTCTGCGAACGTGAACGTCCCACCGTCGTCGACCAGGCTGCCGTTCTCGTCGTAACCGTCGTTGTCCGTGAGGTTGACGGGGAAGGTGCCCGAGAGGCCGTCGGGGTCCGTGTCCTTCTCCACACGCACCGAACCCGGGTTGGCGTCGTTGGTCACGACACACTCGACCGTCTCACCCGCCTGGACGTCGAAGTCCGCCGGGTCCGCCTGGCCGTCGTCGCAGACGATGTCGTACGCGTTCCAGCCTGAGGGCAGGGTCTCGTCGATCGAGTAGCCCGTGCCCGCCGCGGCGTCGAAGGTGTGGTCGTCGCCGTCGCCCGTGAGCGTGTGGCTCTGCATGCCGCCGGGGCCGTCGAGGGTCACGAGGAAGTCACCATTCAGGCCGGGGGGCACCGTCGCCTTGGTGACGTGGACGAAGCCGGGCTCGGCCTCGCTGTTGGTCACCGTGCAGGTGACGGTCTCGCCCGCCTCGACCGTGAGGTCGGCGGGGTCGAGCTGCTGCTGACCCTCGTCCTCACAGCCGATGGTGACGCTCGAGAAGCCGTCGGAGTCGGTCTCGGTCACCACATATCCCGTCCCGGCCGGGACGTTCTCGTACGTGTGGCCGTCGCCGTCACCGGGCAGCACCTGCGAGTCATCCAGGCTGTCCGGACCGCCTGCCAGGTTCACCGTGAACGGGCCACTCAGACCCGCCGGGTCGGTGACCTTGGTGACGATCACCTCGCCGGGGTCGGGCTCGCTGTTCGTGATGACACAGCCGATGATCCCGCCCGCTGGCACGGTGAAGCTCGACGCATCGACCGAGTCCGGGCCGTCCTGACACGCGATATCGACCG
>CAYRHS010000040.1:0-20638 GCA_964424125.1 uncultured Burkholderiales bacterium | reverse complement strand
GTCGTTGGGTCAAGCGGGGCCTCCGCCCGTTGGTCCCACTCCCCGATCGGGAGTGCTCCCTCCCGGCAGCCCGGCTGGCCTCCCACGCCCTTGTGGGGTGGGCCCCGTGGCTTTGCGTCGCCGCCTTCCGGCGGCTTTGCCTTTCTCAGGTGGCCTCGCTGTCCGCGACATCGACCCCTCGTTCGCCCTCCTTGAGCGCGTTCTGCCACGCTCCGTGAACGCAAGACCCGTCAATTTCCGACAAATCGCGGGAATTCCTCGATCAGTCGGATGCGCGGGCGGGTCGCCATACGTCGGGCTCGATGAACACCCGGCGAGCGATCGGGACCGCGGCCCGCAGTCGATGCTCGGCCGCGTCGATCGCGACCGCGAGCTCGGGGGCAGCCAGCTCAGGGGAGAACTCGACCTTGGCGACGACGAGGAGCTCGTCGGGGCCGAGGTGCTGCGTGCGCAGGTGGATCACGCGCCGCACCTCACTCCCCTCTTCCATCGCGGCGCGGATCGCCTCGACCTGCTTCGGGTCGGCCGCCTCCCCCAGGAGGAGGCTTCGCATCTCGTTGGCCAGGACGGCCGCGATCACGACGAGCAACCCGCCGATCGCGATGCTGCCGGCGGCGTCGAATCGGGGCTGGCCGGTGACGACGGCGAGGCCGACCCCACCGATCGCGAAGCACAGGCCCACGAGCGCACCGAGGTCCTCGAGCAGGACGACCGGGATCTCGGGTGTCTTGGCCTGGCGCACGAACTGCCACCAGGTCCGTCGCGCCCGCATCGGGCGGGCTTCACGCGCCGCCGTCCGCAGCGAGAAGGCCTCCAGCGCCATCGCGACGCCGAGGATCGCGAACGCCCACGCGGGCGAGTCGATCGGCTCGGGGTGACGAAGCTTCTCCACCCCCTCCCAGATCGCGAACAGCCCTCCGACCGAGAACAGCACCAGCGCGACGACGAACGACCAGAAATAACGCGCCCGCCCGTAGCCGAACGGATGGGCGTCGCTCGCCGGCCGTCGCGCCTGGATGCCTCCGAAGAAGAGCAAGGCCTGGTTCGAGGTGTCGGCGACCGAGTGGATGCCCTCGGCCAGCATCGAGCTCGAGCCCGTGAACACGAACCCGACGAACTTTGCGATCGCGATCCCGAGGTTGGCGACGAACGCAGCTGCGATCGCCCTCTTCGAGCCCTCCTGCACAGAGCGTCGATCCTAGGGCGCGCCTACTTGATGAGGTTGATGATGTTGAACATCGGGAGATAGAGGGCGATCACCATGGCGCCGATGACTGCGCCCATGATGACGATGAGGATGGGCTCGATCAGCGAGGTGAGGGCGTTGACCGTCGCCTCGACCTCGTTCTCGTAGAACTCGGCGATCTTGTCGAGCATCTCGTCGAGCGCGCCCGTCTCCTCGCCGACGGAGATCATCTGCACGACCATCGGCGGGAACACCTCGTGGAACTGGAGCTTGTGCGCCAGCGTGTCGCCTCCTTTGACCGCGACCTGGGCGTCATGCAACGCGGTCGCGACGACGTAGTTGCCCGCGGTCTGCGAGACGATGTCGAGCGACTCGAGGATCGGGACACCCGATCGCGTGAGTGCAGCGAGCGTCCGGGCGAAGCGCGCCAGCGCGATCTTGCGGGCGAGCGTTCCGAAGACGGGCATCCGGAGTTTGAACGCGTCCCAGCGCTTCCTGCCCTCCTCGGAGTTGATCCAACGGCGGAACCCGAAGACTCCGGCGATGCCACCCAGCAGCCACACGTACCAGAAGTGCTGTGCGAAGGCGGACACGCCGAGCAGGATGCGCGTGGGGAGCGGGAGCGTGCCTTCGAGCTCGTCGTACATGTCCTGGAACTGCGGAACGATGAAGATCAGCATCGCCAGGGTGATCAGGAACGCGAACAGGGCGACCATCGTGGGATAGGTCATCGCCGAGACGACCTTGCGGCGGAGCTCGACCTGCTTCTCGATCGTGTGCGCGATCCGAAGCAGCACGTCGTCCAGCACCCCGCCGCTCTCGCCTGACTTCACCATCGCGATGTAGAGGCGGTTGAACACCTTCGGGTGCCGAGCGAGCGCCACCGACAACGAGCTGCCCCGTTCGACGTCGAGACGCACCGCGCCGACGACGCGCGCGAGCTCCTTGCTCTCGGTCTGCTCCTCCAGGATGCTCAGGCTCTTCAGCAACGAGAGCCCGGAGTTGATCATCGTGGCGAACTGGCGGGAGAAGACCGCGAGATCCTTCAGTCGCACCCGGTTCGAGAGGCCGGGGATCTTGATGTCGGTCTGGAGGCGGCTCTCCGCCTGCTCCTCGACGCTGATGGGCGTGTAGCCCATCCCCCGGAGCTTGCCCACCACCAACGTGGCGTCGTCTGCCTCCAGGGTCCCCTCGAGGACCTTCCCGGCCTGGTCCCGGACCTTGTACTCGAAGGTGGTCGCCATCGCCGATCAGGCCGCGCTGGCCACGAGTCGGCGGACGTCGTCCTCGTTCGAGCAGCGCTCGAGCGCGGTCTCCATCGAGATGTAGCCGGTCCGGACCAGCCAGGCGAGGCTCTGGTCCATCGTGACCATCCCGTGCTTCCCGCCTGCCTGGATCATCGAGTAGATCTGGTGCACCTTCGCCTCGCGGATGAGGTTCCTGATCGCGGGCGTCGCCATGAGCACCTCCGCCGCCGCGACACGTCCATTCCCGTCCGCCGTCGGCAGGAGCTGCTGGGTCACGATCCCCTGCAGCGAGGCCGCGAGCTGGACGCGGATCTGCTGTTGCTGGTGCGCTGGGAAGACGTCGATCACGCGGTCGATGGACTGTGGGGCGTCCTGGGTGTGCAGGGTGGCGAAGACCAGGTGACCAGTCTCCGCCGCAGTCAGCGCGGTCGAGATCGTCTCGAGGTCACGCATCTCCCCGACGAGGATGACGTCCGGATCCTGACGCAGCACGTGCTTCAAGGCGTCGGCGAAGCCGTGCGTGTCCTCGCCGACCTCACGCTGGTTGACGACAGCCTGCTTGTGCTGGTGAAGGAACTCGATGGGATCCTCGACCGTCATGATGTGAACCGGCCGGTCGCGGTTGATGATGTCGACGAGCGAGGCCAGCGTCGTGGACTTCCCCGACCCTGTCGGCCCGGTGACGAGCACGAGCCCGCGGGGGAGGTCGGCGAAGGTCCGGACCGAGTCCGGCAACCCGAGGTCGTCGAAGGGCACGATCTCGAACGGAACGACGCGCATGACTACGCCGACGGAGTTCCGCTGGAGGAAGACGTTGACGCGGAAGCGGCTGAGCCCCGGCACTGTGTACGAGGTGTCGAGCTCGAGGTCGTCCTCGAAGCGCTCACGCGCCTTCTGCGGGAGGATCGCGTACACCATCTGGCGGATCATCGAACCATTCAGGACGGGGAAGTCGGGCAGTGATCGCAGATCACCGTTCACCCGGATCACCGGGTGCGAACCGGCCGTGAGATGCAGGTCGGAGCCCTTGGCGGTGAGGACCCGCTCGAGGAGCTGGTTGACGTGGAGATCCTCCATGTCGGCGGGCTTGTCGATCGACGCCGCCCGCCCATCGGCGAGGACCGCAGGGACCGCCTCCTCGCCGTAGACGGCCATGATCGCCTCGCCGAGCTCCGATCGATCGGCGACCGCGACTTCGATCTCGGTCGTGACCGCGGCGCGCACCGCGTCGAGCGCGTCATCGTCGGACGGTTCCGCGAACGCGACGACGAGCCGGCCGTCCTCGAAGTCGACGCCGAGCGCCTGGTACGCGCCCGCGACCGCAGCCGGGAGCGCAGTGGCCGCCTCGGGGTGCACCGGAGTGGTCGTGAGATCGAAGAAGGAGAGGCCGAGCGCGCCCGCGATCGCGGCGGTGAGATCCTTCTCCGCCACGAGCCCGTTGCGGCGCAGGTGGGTCGGGAGGGCGGTGCCGGACCGGTTGGCGTCCTCGAGCGCGCGTTCAAGGACGTCGCGGGCGAGCACGTGCCGTTCGACGAGCAGCTCGCCCACCTGCCGGGCCTGCGTGGTCAGCATCGTGGGAGCCTCCTCCTCCCGGGGTCATCGGCGCTCACGCCCGCGGACTTGATCGGGCGTGGTCAGGTCACGACCCGGAAGACTTCCTCGAGGCTCGTGTGCCCCAACGCGACCTTGCGGAGGCCGTCGTCACGGAGCGTGAGCATCCCCTGCATCATCGCGACTTTCTTGAGGTCGTCGGTCGAGCGCCGCTCGATGACCAAGCGCTCGATCTCCTCGTCGAAGGGCATCACCTCGAAGAGGGCGAATCGTCCCCGGTAGCCGGTTCGCCCGCACGTCTCGCAGCCGATGGCCTTGTAGAGCGTCGGCCAGTCGTGCTCCGAGAGCCCCTCGGTGGGCCAGCCGGCCTCGATCAGCTCCGCCTCCGAGGGCTGGTACTCCTCCCGACAGTGCTCGCAGAGTCTCCGCGCGAGGCGTTGGGCGAGCACGCAGTCGATCGCGCTCGTGACGAGGAAGGGCTCGACACCCATCTCGACCAGTCGCAGGGGCGTCGACGAGGCGTCGTTGGTGTGCAGGGTCGAGAGCACCAGGTGGCCCGTGACCGCGGCTTCGGTCGCGATCGTGGCCGTCTCCGCGTCCCGGATCTCGCCGACGAGGAGCACGTCCGGATCGGCACGGAGAATCGAGCGGAGCGCCGAGGCGAATGTGAGCCCCGCCCTGGGATTGACGTTGATCTGGTTGATCCCGGCGAGCCGGTACTCGACCGGGTCCTCGATCGTGATCAGGTTCCGGTCGGGGTTGTTGAGCTGGTTCAGCGTCGCGTAGAGGGTGGTCGACTTCCCGGACCCGGTCGGGCCGGTGACGAGGATCGTGCCGTAGGGCTGGCGGAAGGCGTGCTCGTAGCGCTCCTTCGGCTCGGGGAGGAACCCCAGGTCGTCCAGGGAGAGCAGGGCCTGGTTCTTGTCGAGGATGCGCATGACCATCTTCTCGCCGTACACGGTCGGCAAGGTCGCGACTCTCAGGTCGATGCCCTTCTCCCCCACGTTCACCGAGATCCGACCGTCTTGCGGGAGACGCCGCTCGGCGATGTTCAGGTCGGCCATGATCTTCAACCGGCTGGTGACGCCGGCCTGGATGGACTTCGGCGAGCGCATCACCTCGTGGAGCACGCCGTCGATGCGAAACCGGATCCTGATGTCCTTCTCTCCGGGCTCGACGTGGATGTCGGAGGCCCGGTCGTGCACGGCCTGGGTGATCAGCAAGTTCACGAACTTGACGATCGGCGCGTCCTCCACGACGGACGTGACGTCGGTGAGGTCGTCCCCTTCGCCGAACTCGTCCGCGGCTTGCTGGGCCATCGTGTCGACGTCCGCGTCGAGGCGGTAGAACCGCTCGATCGCGTCACCGATCTGTCCGCCCGTGGCGACGACCGTCCGGATCTCGGCGCCCGTGATCGCCCGGATGTCGTCCATGGCGAACACGTTCGAGGGGTCCGCCATGGCCACCACGAGCTGGTCGTCCTGGAAGCGGATCGGCAGCGCCTGGTACCGGCGCGCGAGCGCCTCCGGGATCCGACTCACCACCGAGGCGTCTATCGGGTAGTCGTTGAGGTCGACGAAGTCCAGGCCGACCTGGCGGGCCAGCGTCCGCACGAGGTCGAGCTCCGAGATCGCGCCCTGGTCGATCAGGATCCGCCCGAGCGGCTTGCCGCTCAGTGGCTGCTGGGACAGCGCCGCGTCGAGCTCGGCTTTCGTGACGAGACCCTGCTCGAGGAGCAGGGACCCCAGGTTCGAGCCCTCGGACACCGGGCCTCCCTCCGAGCCTCCAGGGGCGTTATCGGCGGGAATCCAAGGGATCTGAAACGACCCCACGGCGCGCGGCGGGCGCCGCGGCCGTCCTCAGCTGCCGCGGAGTCCCGAGAACATGCGCAGGAGCGTTCCCCGATCCCGGGGCGAGGGGGCTTCTGCTTCGCGCTCCTCCGCTTCCCGGTCCTCCGGGCGCTCGCGTGGCTCGCCCGCGTCAGGCCGTTCCTCGGGCTCGGGCCCGCGCTCCGCCTCGGCCTCGGCCGCGGGTTCGGACGACTCCGTCCCCGCTGCCTCCTCGGGCCGGCGGAGCAAGGCCCCGAGGCGTGATTCGGACGACGGGACGGGCGACGGAGCCGGCGGCGCTGCCGCGGGCGCGCGCTCGACGTCCTGCTCCGCCTCCTGGCTCGCCTCCTGGGCCTCGACCGCTTCAGCCGCCGCGGCCGCGAGCGGGCTGGGGTCCGAGATGGTGGGTGCGTCGACCGGTGCCGCGAGCTCACCTTCCGCGAGCGCGGCCGCCTCACGCTGGGCCTCCTCGAGCTCGCTCAGGTCGAACGCCACCATCGCTGCCGGCTCCTCGAAGGGTGTACTCCCCGAAGTCACACGCTCCGAGGCCGGGACGGGCCGCGACGCGGGCTGCGCCCCGACGGCTGCCGCGCCCGCCTCGACGAGGTCCTTCAGGACGCGTGAGACCTCGAGCACGCTGCGGCCGAGGCGGCGAGCGATGTCCCGGACGCTCGCCGAACCATCCACCGCGGTGACGACCGCCCATGAGGATCGGTCGAGGCTGATCGGCTCCCGTGCGGGCTCGGGAAGGAGCGTCGGTGTCGAGTTCGGCGACGGGATCACGGCCTCGATGGCGTTCCAGTCCCGCACCAGCGTTCGGACCTCGTCGAGGATCGGACCCACGTCCACACCCCCTCGCACCGGCCACGGCGGGAGCTGATCGGGCTGAAACGCGAACTCGCCGGCATCCTGGCGGAGGAGGACGAAGCACACGTCGATGAGCCGGGCCTCGAGACCGTCGGGCGCCTGAACGGGCCCGGAGAGATCGCCGGCCTCGGCGGCGCAGATCCGCCCCGCGGCGAAGTAGAGCACGCCGTTCGCGCCCGCCTCGCTGCGGACCTCGAGGGCGCCCGTCTTGCGGGAGTGGGCGAGCATTTCGAGGACCTCGTCGAGCGAGAACGCGTCCAGGGTTCCTTGCAGCGGCACCGATCGCACCTCCCTCCGGAGATGATCGGCGGAACCGCCCTGGGACTTGATCGGGCCCCGCCGCGCCCGGTGGCGCCGATCAGCCGCCCGATCCCCCTCGCGAACCGCCCACAGCAGCCCACATCTTGGCCAAGGGCGCGTCGTGACCCGTGAAGCGCTCGAAGGCGAGGGCGGCCTGGTGCACCAGCATCCCCAGCCCCCCGACCGTGCGGGCCCCCGCCGCCCGTGCGGCCGCCAGCAACTCGGTCTCCGTGGGCTCGTAGACGAGGTCGACGACCACGTGCCCGGGATGCCAGGCGGACGGAGCGACCGGCGTCCCCTGGCCACCCATCCCGATCGGCGTCGCATGGACGACGATCTCGGAGTCGGCCGCGGCGCGGTCGCGATCTGCCCAGCCCGCGACCGCCGCACCGGCGAGCGCCGCGACCTCCTCGGAGGCCCGCTCCCGGCGCGCCGCGACCGTCACCCGCGCGCCGGCGTCGGCGAGCGACAACGCGACGGCGCGTGCTGCTCCCCCGGAACCGAGGACGAGCGTCGCCCGGCCCGTGACGTCGACGTCCTCTTCGCGAAGCGCGGCGAGCAAGCCCGGGCCGTCGGTGGAGTCGCCCAGCACCGAGCCGTCGCCGCGAGGCACGATCGTGTTCACCACACCGAGCCGCCGGGCGAGTGGCGTGAGCTGGTCACACGCCGCCGCGGCTTCCTCCTTGAACGGCATCGTCACGTTCAACCCACCGAGGCGCAGCGCCCGAACGGCGTCCACCGCACGACGACCGTCGACGGCACGAAACGCCACGTAGACCCAGTCGAGATCGGCCGCGCCGAAGGCCGCGTTGTAGATGGCGGGTGAGCGCGAGTGCTCGATCGGATCCCCGACGACAGCGGCGACCCGCGTCGCTCCGCTCGGTACCGGGTGGGGCGTCGCGGTCATTCGAGGAGCCCCCGCTCCTCGGCGACGGCGACGTTCGCCAGGTGCTCGGCGAAGGTCTCGGCAAACGCGTGCCGCCCGTCCCCGTCGATGAGGACGTAATACCGCCAGGGTCCGTCCGCGGGAGCGATCGCGGCCAGCAACGATGCATCCGTGACCGACGAGATCGGAGTCGGCGGGAGCCCGCGGATCACGTAGGTGTTGTAGGGCGAGTCCACCGCGCGCTCCTCCGGCGTGGTCTGCAGTCTCCGCTCCCCGATCGCGTACAGCACCGTCGCGTCGATCTGGAGCGGTGTGCCGTCCGCGAGCCGATTGAACACGACCCGGGAGATCCGCACCCGGTCCTCCGGCACTCCGGCCTCGCTCTCGATCAACGACGCCACGACGATCGCCTCGTACGGGGTCAGCCCCACCCCGGCAGCCCCCGCCTCCAGTCCCACCTGGTCCGCCACCTCGTCGAAGCGGTCGACCATCTGGCGGAGGATGTCGGCCTCGTCCTCGTGGTCGGCGACGACGTAGGTGTCCGGGTAGAGCAAGCCTTCGAGCGACCGGACCTCGCCGGGCTGGTACCGCGAGCGGATGGTTCCGGACGTGGCGAGCTGAAGGAAGCTCTCCGAGCTCCGGCCCGGGAGCTCGCCGACGCGATCCGCGATCTCGGTGAGCCGCAGTCCGGGCGGAACAGCGAGCTCTTCGAAGACCACGTCGGGACCGGCCTCCAACTCTCGGGCCGCGCCGCGGACGCCCAACCCCGAGCGGAGGTCGTACTCACCGGCCTGGAACGGGCCCCGGCGCGTGACTCCGGCGTAGACCTGGAACGCCAGCGACGAGCCCACGACGCCTTCGTCGGCCAGCGCGTCACCGATCTCGCGCACCCCCCAGCCGTCCTCGATCCGAACCGAGACCCCGTCGCCGGGCCCGCCCGGCGGGTCGAGCTGCCAGACGAACCACGCCCCCGGGACCACGACGACCAAGACCACCAGGAGCCCGAGCGCGACCAGGAGCGCGACGAAGCGATTCCGTCGGACCCGAGCCGACGCCCGCCGGCGATGCTCGCGACGGGTCCGCCGCTCACGGCGGGTCAGCGTCTCGGCGTGCGTCGGCCGCTCCCGACGGGCCGACCGCTCCCGATGGGGCGGTCGCGAGCGGCGAGCCGGCGCGCCCGGGGGCGACTCGTCAGCCACGGTGAGCGTCCAGCCAACCCTGCAGCATCACCGCCGCCGCAGCATCGTCCACGGCGCGGCGCGCCCTGCGCCGTCCTCGCTTCCTGCCGGTGGCGGCGAGCGCTTGCTCGGCCATCACCGTCGTGAGGCGCTCGTCGTGCGTTTCGACGGGGAGCCCGGGACCAGCCAGACGCCGCAGCGTCTCGACCTCGGCGAGGGTGGCGTGGGCCGCGCGGCCGAGGTCACCGCCGAGCGAACGCGGGAGACCGACGACGACCCGCTCCGCACCGACCTCGCGAGCCGCCAGCACCACGGCGCGCAGCGTGTCGTCAGCCGCTTCTCGCCGCTCGAGGATCCGCAAGGGGCTGGCGATGGTGCCGGACGGATCTGACACGGCGAGCCCCACGCGGCGTTCGCCGAGATCGACGCCGAGGACCCGTCCTCCGGGCGCCACGCCTAGCTCGCGGCCGCGGCGGGTGGCGGCCCGAGCGCCTCGACCGCTTCACGCAGCCGTTCGAGCGCCGCGGGGATCCCGTCCGTGGCCGGCCCTCCTCCCGCGACGACGTCGGGGTTCCGGGCCGTCCCACCTCGAAGCTCGCGAGCCGCGGGTGCCGCGAGCTCCGCCGCCGAGCCGCCGTGCGCTCGGACGTCCGAGCCGACGGCAACAGCGATCGCGGCCTTGCCTGCCGCTTCGCCCACCAAGGCGACGACACCACCGCCGAGGTTTCGCAGCGTGGCCTGCGCCAACTGGCGGAGCTCGTCGGGAGGGAGCCCGTCACGTCGGGTGACGATTACCCCGTCCGTGGCTTCGGTGGCGAGCGCGCCGGCCTCGGCGTCGGCCTGCCGGCCGCGCAACGACTGGAGCTCGCTGCGTAGTTCTTTGACCTGTTCGAGGAGCTGGCCGACCCGCTCGGTGAGCTCCTCGGGCTGCGTCCTCAGCAGCTCGGCCATGCTTCGCAGCGTGTGCTCCTCGTCCCGGATGTGGCGCAACGCCGCATCGCCCGTCACGGCCACGATCCGGCGCAGGTTCGAGCCGATGGAGCCCTCGCTCACGATCTTGATGGGACCGATGAAGCCGAGGGCATGCACGTGCGTCCCACCGCAGAGCTCGACCGAGTGGTCCCCGGCCTCAAGCACGCGCACGATGTCGCCGTACTTGTCGCCGAAGAACGCGATCGCGCCGATGCTCTCCGCGTGCTCTTTGGTGGTTTCGTAGTGGCGAACCCGCTCGTCCGAGATGATCTCCCGGTTGGCCAGCTCCTCGACCCGTTCGAGCTCCTCGGGGGTGACCGCTCGGTGATGGGTGAAGTCGAAACGGAGGTAGTCGGGGGCCACGAGCGAGCCCTGCTGACGGGTCCGGGGACCGAGAACCTCGCGCAGCGCCCAGTGGAGGATGTGGGTGGCCGTGTGGTTGCGGCGGATGCGATCGCGACGCACCCCGTCGATGGCCGCATGCACGGCGGCGCCGGCGCGCAGCTGCCCCGCGGTGACCTCGACGACGTGCGCGACGAGCGATCCCTCGATCGCGTACTGCGTGTCCAGGACCCGGGCTGAACCCTCCTCGGTGGTGAGCGTTCCCGTGTCGCCGACCTGTCCTCCCGACTCGGCGTAGAAGGGCGTGCGGTCCAGGAACACTTCGCCCCGAGCGCCCGCAACGAGCTTCTCGGTTCGTTCTCCGTCGGTCACGATCCCGACGATGTCGGCGTCGTTCTCGTACTCCTGGCGCCCCCTGAACTCCGTCGGGCCGGCCTCGTCGCCGATCGCCCGGTAGGCGGGGGCAGCATGGGCTGCTTCGCTCTCCCGCTGCGCGGCTTGCGCGCGCCGTCGCTGCTCGGCCATCCGCTGCTCGAACCCGTCCACGTCGACCGCCCGTCCTCGTTCCTCGGCGATCTCTCGGGTCAGATCGATCGGGAAGCCGAGGGTGTCGTGGAGGTGGAAGGCCTCATCACCACCCACGTCGCCGCGCGTGAGGACCTCGTCGAGCAGCTCGGTACCACGTCGCAGCGTGGAACGGAATCGCTCTTCCTCCCGTTGCAACACCTCCGCGGCTTCTGCCCGCTTGTCCACGAGCTCGGGATAGGCACCGCCCATCGCGGCCACGGTGGCGTCGACGAGCGACGGCGTCACGATCTCGTCGGCGCCGAGCAGGAACCCGTGCCGTACGGCGCGACGGATGATGCGCCGCAGCACGTACCCCCGATCCTCGTTCGACGGGACGACGCCGTCGACGACCAGGAAGGTCATGGCGCGGCCGTGCTCGGCCAGGATCCGCAAGGAGACGTCTGCCTCGGGATCGCGACCCAGCCGGACCCCCGTCGCGGCCTCGGCGGCGGCGATGAGCGGCGCGAAGACGTCGATCTCGAAGATCGTGTCCACTCCCTGGAGGACGGCGAGGTTGCGCTCGAGCCCCGCCCCGGTGTCGATACTCGGTTTCGGGAGCGGCACCCGCGACCCGTCGCCTCGCTGCTCGAACTGCATGAAGACCAGGTTCCAGAGCTCGACGTAACGGTCCTCGCCTCCCTCGGCGGGCCCGCCCGCGGCGCCGAACTGCTCCCCGCGGTCCCAGAAGATCTCGGACGACGGACCACACGGCCCGGTGTCGCCCATGCGCCAGAAGTTGTCCTGGTCAAGTCGCTGGATGCGCTCGGTCGGGAATCGGACCTGCTCTCGCCAGATGGCCTCCGCCTCGTCGTCGTCGGTGTGCACGGTCACCCAGAGCCGGTCGGCGTCGAGGCCGAGCACGTCGACGAGGAACTCCCACGCCCAGACGATCGCCTCGCTCTTGCCGTAGTCGCCGAAGCTGAAGTTGCCGAGCATCTCGAAGAAGGTGTTGTGCCGCGGGCTGTGCCCGACCTCCTCCAGATCGTTGTGCTTCCCACCTGCGCGCAGGCACTTCTGGACGGAGACCGCGCGCGCGTACGGGGCGGGCTCGGTTCCCACGAAGTAGGGCTTGAAGGGAACCATTCCCGCGACCGTGAACAAGACGCTCGGGTCGTGTGGGATCAGGCTCGCCGACGGAACGACGATGTGGCCACGAACCTCGAAGAACGACAGGAACGCGCGTCGCAACTCGTCTGCGGTACGGGGCCGCATCACCTCAGGCTAGCGCCCGTGGTCTCGGTGTCCGGGTGCCCGGCGCGGGCGACTCGGGGATCGGGAGCCCGTGCTCCGCGCGCAGCTGCGCCTCGCGTTCGCGCATCGCGGCGCGGCCCTCGACGACCGCGTCGCGCACCTCGAGGATGAGGCCGCGAGCGGACTCGGTCATGGACCGTGCGACCTGCGGTGGGGCAAGGCGTTCCACCGTTCGCTGGAACCAACGGAAGGTGATTACGGCGAGGCCGAACCCGAATCCGACGCCGACGGCAAAGGAGAAGAGGCGCTTGGTCATCTCGTGATCATGTCGCGTTGCACGTCACTCGGGCTCGTCGTCGCCACGCAGCCTCCGGACGGCCTTGCCGACACCCGTGCCGATGGAGAGCGCCTTGACCGCGGGATTGGAGAAGGTGAGATACGCGAGGCGTGACGCGGCGTCGACGGTCTGGCTGATCGTCTCCGCGGTGTTGATGAGGCTGTCGAGCCGGTCGAGCTCATCGCGGGCCTGACGGACGGTGTTACGCATCTCGTCCACCGCCGGCACCGCCTCCCGTCGCAGGTCCTCGACACCCTCGCGGAGCGTGCGCAGCGTGCGCGCCAGCGCCATCAGCGCGACCAGCAGGCCGCCCACGAGGATGACCACGGCGACCGACGTCACCACTGCGGCCCATTCACCGCCGTCCATCGACTCCTCCCCGTCAGTCGCGGCGCGAGTCGGCGCCGGTCTCCCGGTCCTCGCCCCGGCCGCTCGGCTGCCAATAGCGACGGCGCGCGACCTCGGCTGGGCGGTACTGCTGGTCGACCCATCCGTCCGGAGCGTCGTGAGGATAGACGTAACCCTCTCCGTGGCCGAGTGAAGCGGCACCCCGGTAGTGCGCGTCACGGAGGTGGACGGGAACGCCGCTCGTCGCGGCCTCACGAACGTCATGCTGTGCCGCACCCAGCGCCTTCGTCACGGAGTTCGACTTCGGTGCGTGCGCGAGGTAGACGACTGCGTGCGCGAGGTTGAGCGCCACCTCGGGCATCCCGACGAACTCCACGGCGCGAGCCGCGGCGTCGGCGAGGACCAGGCCTCGCGGATCGGCCATCCCGACGTCCTCGGACGCCAGAATCACGAGGCGGCGAGCGATCAGCCGCGGGTCTTCTCCGGCGTCGAGCATCCGCGCGAGCCAGAACAAACCCGCGTCGACGTCGCTGCCTCGGATGCTCTTGATGAACGCGGAAAGGACATCGTAGTGCTCGTCGTCGCCGTATCGCAATGCTCGCGTCGACACGGCGGCTTCGGCGTCGGCGAGCGTGATCTTCTCGCGACCGTGTTCCACAGCCAGCCCGGCGGCGACGTCGAGCGCGGTGAGCACGTTACGCGCGTCACCCTCGGCACGATCGACGAGATGATCAAGCGCGTCCGGCGCGAGGTCGAGCTCGTGGTCCCCGAGACCCCGCTCGGTGTCGCGCAGCGCACGTTCGACCAGGCTCCGGAGATCAGCGGGGGCGAGCGGGTGCAACCGGAGCAGACTCGAGCGGCTCAACAATGGCGACGTCAGCGAGAAGTACGGGTTCTCGGTCGTGGCGCCCACCAACACGAGCAGTCCGTCTTCGACGTGCGGGAGCAGCGCGTCCTGCTGCGCACGATTGAAGCGGTGGATCTCGTCCAGGAACAGGATCGTCCCCTGGCCCCGCTCCCCGAGGCGCGCCCGCGCTCGCTCCGCGACCTCACGGACGTCGCGAACACCCGCGCTGACGGCGGACAGCGGCTCGAAGGCCTGCGCCGTCGCCCGGGCCACGAGGCGCGCCAGCGTCGTCTTGCCCGTTCCCGGCGGCCCCCAGAGAATGATCGACGACAGGCGATCGGACTCGAGGAGCACCCGCAGCGGGCCGTCCCGGCCGACCAGCTCGTCCTGGCCCACGAGCTCGTCGAGGGTGCGGGGTCGCATCCGTGCCGCCAGCGGGGCCCGAGTGTCGAGCTCCGAGGCCGCCCGGGCCGTGAAGAGGTCGTCGCTCACCGCGTCGATCGTAGGCCCGGCTCGGCGGTCGCGACCGCCGCCCGACTCGGAGAATGCCCAGGCCGGAGGCCATTTCTCGTGAACCTGTCAACCGGGGGGTCGGTGAACGCGTATTGTTTGGAATGGCTGCGGGACGGACGAACGTGACACTTCCGGCAAATAGCCCAGCACTCGCGGCGGCGACCGGTGCGGAGAGCGCGCCGGTCGTCGACCTCACCTTCGAAGAGGCGTTCGACGATCTGTACGGCCGCGCCTACGGGATCGGGTACCAGATCATCGGGCGACGAACCGAGGCCGAGGACGTCGCCCAGGAGGCGCTGGCCCGGGCCTTGCTCCGCTGGAACCGCGTGCGGGATCACGCGGAAGCGTGGGTGGTCCGGGTCGCCGGCAACCTCGCCTACGGGTGGTGGCGCAAGAACGGTCGGCTCACCTCGCTGGTGGAGCAACCGTCGCTCTCCACGACCGGACCGTCGGCCGAACGCATCGACCTGATCCGAGCGTTGCGCGACCTTTCGAAGCGCCAGCGTGAGGTCGTACTCCTCCGCTACGTCGCGGACCTCTCCGAGGCGGACGTCGCCGCGGCGCTCGGTTGCAGCGCGGGCACGGTGAAGCAGCACGCATCGCGGGGGCTCGCCTCGTTGCGCGCCCGGATGCGGTCGTTGGCGGGCTCCGAGGCCGGTGACGTCGCCTCCGGTCCCACCACCTCCTCGATCGCGGGGGCCGAGTGATGTTCGACGACCTGCACGATCCCGATCCGCCTCGTCCGGACGGCCCGGCGCGCGGCGCGGTCGCGCACCGCGCGCAGGCCCTCCGCCGTCGCCGCCTCACCCGGCTGACGGTCGCCGCGACCGCGGGCGCGCTGGTGATCGGCCTCGGTACCGCAGGTGCGCTCGCGTGGAACGACGACGGTGGCCCCGCGACGCAAGTGCTCGCCGAGCAGGTCGAGCAGACGACGACGACCGCGGAAGCGTCGACGACGACGACTGCACCCGCACCCACGCCACCGCCGACGCAAGCGCCGGCCACGACCGCGCCTCCGACCACGGCGCCGCCGACGACGCTGCCACCCACCGCGCCGGAGCCCGCACCTCAGCTCGCGACCCTGCGGCTCTCGCTCGTCCTGCGTAACGACCTGACGCTGACGAACCTCGAGCTCGAGGGCGCCGGCTACCAGGGGCCGATCCCGGCCGACCCGTCCGGCGGCTTCGTCCTCGCCGACCTCCCGCCGGGTGACTACGACATCACGTGGCAGGTCGAGACTCCGGCGGTCCCGCCCAGCAACGGTGTCGACATCGGCACGGCCGCGAGGGCGGGCCGGGAACCGATCACCCTGGTCGCGGGCGACAACCTCCTCCGGCTCACCATCGAGTGAGGGGCTACTCGGCCTGTGCGTCCGGACGGAGGTGCGGGAGGAGGGCGAGCCCGACTTCCCGGAGCTGGTCGGCTTCCACCGGCGCCGGTGCGCCGGTCAACAGGTCGGCACCGGTCTGGGTCTTCGGGAAGGCGATGACCTCGCGGATCGAGTGCTCCCCGGCGAGGATCATGGCCAGCCGGTCGATTCCGAAGGCGAAACCGGCGTGCGGCGGGACGCCGTAGCGGAACGCCTCGAGCAGGAAGCCGAAGCGGAGCCGCGCCTCCGCGGAGCCGATGCCGAGGAGGCCGAAGATCCGCTCCTGGAGCGCACGATCGTGGATTCGTACCGAGCCCGATCCGAGCTCGAAGCCGTTGCACACCAGGTCGTAGGCCAGGGAGCGGACCCGCAGCGGCTCGGACTCGAGGCGGCCGAGATCCTCGGGATGGGGAGCGGTGAACGGGTGGTGCGCGGGGTGCGGGCGACCGTCCTCGTCGAGCTCGTCGAAGAGCGGGAAGTCCACGATCCAACACAGGTCGAGCGGCTCGTCGGTGCGGGCCGGCCGGCCGAGGTCGAGGCGCAGCGCGCCGAGCACCTGTTGCGCGAGTCGTTCGTCGTCGTCGGCCACCAGGAGCACGAGGTCACCGTCCGCGGCCGCCAGAAGGCGCGGGACACGCTGGTGCTCGACGTCGCCGAGGAACTTCGCCACCGGTGAGTCGAGCCCGCCGGCCGTCACCCGCATCCAGACGAGCCCGCCGGCGCCGAGCGCCTTCGCTCGCTCCGTCCATTCGTCGAGGCGCGCCCGAGGCGTCGTCGCGCCACCCTCGACGCGCAGACCCACGACGTGCTTGCTCGCGAAGGCGCGGAAGTCGCTCTGCGCGAACACTTCGGAGAGGTCCACGAGCTCGATCGCGAACCGCCGGTCGGGCTTGTCGGTGCCGTAGCGAGCCATCGCGTCGTGCCAGGTCATACGGTCGAATGGCCCGGGCCGCGTCCCCGTCACCGCTTCGACCGTGGAGGCCACGGCTTCCTCGATCGCGGCCATCACGTCGTCGGGGCCGGCGAAGGCCAGCTCCGCGTCGAGCTGGGTGAACTCCGGCGCTCGATCGGCGCGCAGGTCTTCGTCGCGCCAGCAGTGCGCGATCTGGTAGTAGCGGTCGACCCCAGCGACCATCAGCAGCTGCTTGAACAGCTGCGGGGACTGCGGCAGCGCGTAACAGGACCCCGCCTGCAGACGGCTGGGCACGAGGAAGTCCCGTGCCCCTTCCGGGGTCGAACGAGTGAGCGTGGGCGTCTCGACCTCGACGAAGCCCTGCTCGTCCATGGAGCGCCGCACTGCCGCCGCGACTCGGGCCCTCAAGCGTAGGTTGCGTTGGAGCCGGGGCCGGCGCAGGTCCAGGTAACGGTACCGGAGACGGAGCGCCTCGTCGACGTCCGCCCGGTCGTCCACGGGGATGGGCGGGGGCTCGGCCGCGCTCAGCACCTCGAACTCATCGACGGCGATCTCGATCTCTCCCGTCGCGAGATCCGGGTTCACGGTCCCCTCGGGCCGATGCCGGACCTCACCGGTGATGCGCACGACCCACTCCCCCCGGAGACGGTGTGCATCCTCGAGGCCGGGGACCGTCGGGTCCAGCACCGCTTGCACGATCCCGCCCGCGTCGCGCAGGTCGACGAAGATGACGCCACCGTGGTCCCGACGACGCGCCACCCAGCCGCACAGCGTGACGCGAGCTCCCGCGCCGCTCGCACGCAAGGACCCGCCGAGGTGGGTGCGCATCACGGCCGGGTCTCCAGACGCGTCTCGATCCACGCCGCCACCTCGGCTCGGGCCACCTCGATCTGGTCGCCGGTCTCGAGATCCTTCACACCGACCATCCCCCGCGCGGCCTCGTCGGCACCCAGCATCACGCCGTAGCGGGCGCCCGACCGGTCCGCTTGCTTCCACTGCGCCTTCACCGACCGGCCTCCGTACGAGCGGTCGGCCCGCAACCCCGTCTCGCGCAGCTCGTGGACAACGAGGACTGCATCACGCCCGTCGAGCCCGTCGACGACGAACACGTCGACGGTCGCTCCCTCCCCGGGGAGCACGCCCTCGCTGTCGGCGGCGAGCAGCATCCGCTCGAGCCCGAGGCCGAAGCCGATGCCGGGGGCGCGCGGGCCGCCCATCTCCTCGGCGAGCCGATCGTAACGGCCGCCGCCGCACACGACGTCCTGGGCGGCATCGAGCGCGCTGCTGCTGAACTCGAACGTCGTGCCCGTGTAGTAGTCGAAGCCGCGCACGAGGCGAGCCGAGAGCTCGAAGTCGATCCCCAATGCCCGCAGGCCCCGCTGGACGCGTTCGAACGCCGCGCCCGCCTCGTCGCTCAGGTACTCGGTGATCTGAGGCGCCCGCTCGATGACTCCCTGCCATTCGCGGCGCTTGCTGTCGAGGACGCGCAAGGGGCTGGCTTCGACCCGTTCGGCGAACTCGTCGCCGAGCTCACCGACGTGGTCGAGCAGGTACTCGCGCAGCGCTTCCCCGTACGGCGCGCGGCTCGCCTCGTCTCCCATCGAGTTCAGTCGCAGCGTGAGCTCCCGCAGCCCGAGGTCGCGCAGGTAGCCGTGGGCGAGATCGACGACCTCGACGTCGATGTCGGGGTCGTCGACGCCGATCGCCTCGACCCCGAGCTGATGGTGCTGGCGGTAGCGGCCGCGCTGGGGCCGCTCGTAGCGGAACTGCGGCGCTACGTACCAGGCCTTCCACGGCGGTGTGGGCCGGTGCTCCACGAACGCCCGGACCACCGATGCCGTCCCCTCGGGGCGCAGCGCCAGTCGACGACCACCACGGTCGGTGAGTTCGTACATCTCCTTGTGCACGACGTCGGTGCCCGTCCCCACGCGCTCGAAGACCTCGAGGTGCTCGAAGGCGGGCGTCAGGACCAGCCCGTAGCCGAAGCGCTGGGCCCGCACGGCGAAGCTCGCCACCGCGTCCACCCAGCGCCGCGACTCCGGCGCGAGGACGTCCCGCGTGCCCATGGGCGCGCGGTAGACGTCGCGTTCGGGACGGGCCGGCCGAGGCACGGCGGCGATGCTACTGGTCGGCCTTTCGCCGGCCTTATTTCGTTTCGGAGGAGTGGGGCTCGGTCAGCTCCCGACGGCGTCGCTGACCTCGGCCCATGTCGCGACCGTCCAGGCCGAGGCCACGGGATCGAGGAACTTCGGTGGGGACAGGTACTGGAGGCGCGTGTCGTAGACGTAGTCCTTGAGATACCCGCTGCCGCTCGTGGTGCCGACGGGTCCGCGGAAGCGTTGCGCGATGACCCCGGTCACCGAGAGGTCGCCGAGTCCTCCACCGTACGGGCGCGACCACTGGGGCACCATGAACGAGTGCTGGACCGACAGGATCGCGGCGTCGATGTGCGGGTCCACGAACGGGGCGTTCTTGTTCTCGGCGAGGGGCGTTCCCCAGTTCGTGCGCACGTAGACGTTCTGGTAGCACCAGCCGCCGCACCAGTACCGGTAGACGGGGTGGTACACCTCGACGAAGTTGTTCGCCACGAGGCCGAGCAGGTCGGTACCGCTGACGCCGTTCAGGTATTGGAGATCCCACACGATCGTGATGTCGTTCTCCGCCGCCACCGTGAGCTCCCCGTTGAGGGTCCCTTCGACGAATGCGTCACCGTCGCGACAGCTGAAGGTGTTCGTGCTGTCGTAGGGCTGCGGGTAGCCCAGCGGGTGCGACACGCAGCTCGAGTGAGAGTTCTCGGTGGGCACGTTCTCGACGTAGACCACGCCGTTGTCGGGGAGCGCCATCGTTGCTCCGCTGGTCTGGAGCGCCGAAGTCCAACAGTTCTGGGTCGTGTCCTCGGAGAACGGACTGAGCACGGTCATCGTCCCGTCGCTGTTCAGCTTGATGCTGGTCGGGCCGGTGAAGAGGCAACCGTGCCCTCCGAGGTCCACGTCCGACTCCGCGCGCAGCGCCGTGTTGCTGGGCGGCATCGTGAGGGGAGGAGCGAAGCGCGGATCACCCGGGTTGGCGAAAAACGGGTAGCTCACCGGCTGGTCGTCCCGCCAGAACTTCTCGGCGGGATCGTCCCAGCTCGTCGTCACGTCGCCGAGAAATGAGGCGCTGCCCCGGATGAGGATGGCGTCGTTCGAGTGGAGCGGTCCGTTGACCACGTCGCCGGGCGCGAACCGGATGTTGATGCAGTCGGCTCCCGGGCCGCTCTCCTTGCGGCCGTCGTACCAGTAGACGGAGCAGTTGGCCTGCGCCCACGCGGGCGACGGGTCCGTGTAGGCCACCGGATCGAGCGTCTCGAAGTCCGTGAAGTACAGGTAGTCGAGGAAGCTGCGCTTGCGCAGTGTCGCCTGGATCGTCCGCTCCACGCCGCGCACGCGTCCCGAGGACGTGATCTCGAGCGTCCCGGTCGTGGCGATGCTGCTCGCGTCGATCGCGTAGCGGAACTCCGCTTCCGGCGACCCGCCGGGCAAGGAGACGTAGCCGCTGAGCGCGCCGTTGTCGGGGTCGTCCGTCACCCAGTAGTCGTTGTCCTGGTTGAGCCGGAAGACGTAGTCGTCGATCCCCGCCTCGGCCGCCGCGAGCGCGGCGTTCCAGTCCTGGTCGCGGCGGGAGAGGTTCTGGGAGCCCAGCCCGTAGCCGACCGCTGCCGTGGCGACGGTCATCAGCACGAGCGTGGAGAGCACGACGGTGATGACCGCGATGCCCTGCTCCCCCGTCGCAGGCCGGCGCACGAGACGGGTCATCTCACTGCACCTCCTGGTAGTCCACGTTGGGCAGCCGGACCCTGTTCTGCACCACCGTCGGGTTCCGCGCGAAACCCGACTCCTTCTTCACCGACAGCGAGATCCCGACCGACTCGACCGCGAGGAGCTGGCTCGCAGTGAGCGGGAGCGGCCCGAGCTCGTTACCGTCGTTGTCGTAGTAGCTGAAGAGGGGGTCGAGGTCGTCGTTGTCGACGAAGCGGCCCACGAGGCGGACGACCGCGTCGCCCGGGTCGTAGTCGGCGTACGAGTACGGCGCGACGGCTCCGGGATCCGCCAGGGTCGTCTCCTCCACCAGCTCGTCGCCGCCGTTGATCGTGATCTCGATCAGCCTCGGCGCGGGCGTGGGGTCGGGGGTGGGCGTCGGATTGAGGTTTGCGTAG
>CAYRHS010000039.1:15289-20713 GCA_964424125.1 uncultured Burkholderiales bacterium | reverse complement strand
CTTCACGAAGGCGGCTGACGTCGGTGCCGACCTCGTCGGCAAGGTCGAGGCCGGCATCCCCGAGGACGATCCGCGCAACCCCGCGACGATCGCCGACAACGTCGGGGACAACGTCGGCGACGTCGCGGGTATGGGCGCCGACCTCTTCGAGAGCTATACGGGTTCGATCATCGCCCCGATCGCCCTGTCGGCGTTCGCCTTCGCGGGCGCCTTCCAGGAGCGCGCCCTGTTGTTCCCGCTAGCCATCGGCGCGTTCGGCATGGTGGCGTCCGTCATCGGTGCGTTCATGGTCAGGAGCGCCGAGAACGCGACGCCGCGCGATCTCGCCCGGTCGTTGCACCGCGGGACCAACGTCGCTGCTGGCATCACGATCGTGCTCGCGTTCGTGTTCGGCTTCGTGTTCTTCGACGACATCGCCGGCGTCGAGCGCTGGTACGGGTTCTCGATCGCTGTGGCAGCCGGGTTGTTGACCGGCATCGGCATCGGCCTCGTGTCCGAGTACTTCACCTCCGATCACTTCGGTCCGGTCAAGAAGATCGCTCACCAGAGCGAGACCGGTCCTGCCACCACGATCCTGGGCGGGATCTCCGCCGGGATGCTCTCGACCGCCGCGGCGGTCGTGCTCATCGTCCTCGGGGTCGGGATCGCGTACTGGGGCGGTGACTTCGCCTTTCCCGACAACGATCTCTCGGGCATCTACGGGATCGCGCTCTCCGCTATCGGCATGCTCGCGACGACCGGCGTGGTGGTGAGCGTCGACGCTTACGGTCCGATCGCCGACAACGCGGGCGGGATCGCCGAGATGGCCGAGCTGCCCCCCGAGGTGCGCCAGGTCACCGACTCGTTGGACTCGCTGGGCAACACCACCGCGGCCGTCGCCAAGGGCTTTGCGATCGGATCGGCTGCCGTCACAGCCCTGGCGCTGTTCAAGACGTTCGAGCAGGCGATCCTCGACTCCTCGGGTGGTGCGACCGCGCTCAACCTCAGCGTCGGGAACGTGTCCACCTTCATCGGCCTGTTCCTCGGCGCGATGCTCCCGTTCCTCTTCGCGGCGCTGACGATCGATGCCGTCGGGCGCGCCGCGAACAAGATGATCGAGGAGGTGCGCAGACAGTTCCGGGAGATCCCCGGCATCCGCGAAGGCACAGCGAAGCCGGAGTACGCCCGCTGCGTAGACATCTCCACCGCGGCCGCGCTGCACGAGATGATCATCCCCGGGGTCCTCGCGGTGGCCGCGCCGCTCGTCATCGGGTTCATCAACGTGGACGCGCTCGGTGGATTCCTCGCCGGCGCGTTGGTGTCGGGCTTCGCCCTCGCGATCTTCATGGCCAACTCCGGTGGCGCGTGGGACAACGCCAAGAAGTACATCGAGGCCGGCAACCTCGGCGGCAAGGGTTCCGACACACACAAGGCTGCGGTGATCGGTGACACGGTCGGCGACCCGTTCAAGGACACCTCGGGGCCGTCCATGAACATCCTCATCAAGGTGATGACGATCGTGTCGTTGATCTTCGCCTCGGCGTTCGTGTAAGCGAGCGCGCTTCGGGCTAGGAGTCGTCGCCCCCGTCTTCGACCGCGTGTTCGAGGCTCTCGACCTCGGCCGCGACCTCGACCGGCGTCAGCGGCGCGGCCGCCTTGGCTCGGCGACGCGCGCGCAATATCTCGATTGCCGGAGGCAGGATCGAGAGGAAGATGATGACCGCGATGATCGGAAGGAGATAGCGGTCGATGCTGGGAATTCTCTTTCCCAGGAAGAATCCCGCGAGGGTCACACCCACCGCCCACAGCATCGCACCGAGAACGTTGAACCGTACGAAGACCCGGTAACGCATCTCGCCCACGCCGGCGAGAATCGGGGCGAAGGTCCGCACGATCGGGACGAAGCGAGCGAGCATGATCGTCTTGGCCCCGTAGCGCTCGAAGAAACCTCGCGCCCGTTCGACGTGCTCGTGCTTGAAGATCCGGGAGTCGGGCCTTCGGAAGAGCGCGGGGCCGACCCGCTTGCCGAACGCGTAGCCCACTTGATCGCCTACGGCCGCGGCGATGAAGCATCCGATCAGGATCACCGCGAGGTTCAGCTTGCCCTGCGATGCAAGGAGCCCGGCGGTGAAGAGGAGCGAGTCGCCGGGAAGAAAGAAGCCGATCAGCAGGCCCGACTCGGCGAAGATGATGGCGAAGAGGCCGATCGTGCCGAAGGTCTGGATGAGTTGCTCCGGATCCACCGCGGGGCAGGATACTGCCGGGCCCGGTTTCGGCCGGATCCGCCGAGACACGGGGCCATACGCTGCACGACCGGCGCGGCAGTGGCGACTGTGCTCAGATGACCGGTCGGCCTGCCGAGGCTGATCGTCGGTGCCGACCGACAGCTCGTAGCAACGACCAGGCAGGGAGTGGCGGGAGTGGCGAAGCCGCTCGTCATCGTGGAGTCACCCGCGAAGGCCCGCACCATCGCGGGCTTCCTCGGCCGCGACTTCATGGTCGAGTCCAGCGTCGGCCACATCCGCGACCTGCCCGGCAGCGCCGCCGACGTCCCCGCCGAGCTGAAGGGCACCGACGTGGGTCGCTTGGGTGTGGACGTCGAACACCACTTCCAACCCGTCTACGTGGTGGACGCGGACAAGAAGAAGGTCGTTACCGCCCTGCGTCGGGCGCTGAAGGACGCCGACGAGCTCTACCTCGCCACCGACGAAGACCGTGAGGGAGAGGCGATCTCGTGGCACGTTCGTGAGGTGCTGGCGCCGAAGGTCCCCGTCAAGCGGATGGTGTTCCACGAGATCACCCCCGAGGCGATCCGAGAGGCGATCGGGAACTGGCGCGAGCTCGACATGAAGCTCGTCGAGGCCCAGGAGGCGCGGCGGGTTCTCGACCGTCTCGTCGGTTGGGATCTCTTCGACGTGCTTCGTCGCAAGGTCGGCCCCGGCCTCTCCGCTGGCCGGGTGCAGAGTGTCGCGACCCGCCTCATCGTCCAACGTGAACGCGCGCGCATGGCGTTTCGAGCTGCCGAGTACTGGGACCTGCTCGGCCGATTTGCGGGCGACGGATCCACCTTCGAGGCCGAGCTGGTGGAGCTCGACGGCCGACGACTCGCGGAAGGCCGCGATTTCGACCCGGACACCGGGCGGCTCGGCGGCGAAGCCGAGGTCGTGCAGCTCGACGAAGCCGCAGCACGCGGGCTCGCGGGACGCCTCGAGGGCATCGACTTCACTGTGTCGGCTGTCGAGTCGAAGCCCTTCCAGCAGAAGCCGCACCCGCCGTTCATCACCTCGACGCTCCAGCAGGACGCGGGCCGCAAGCTCGGATTCTCGGCCGCCCGCGCGATGGCGGTCGCGCAGCGCCTGTACGAGCGCGGATACATCACCTACATGCGAACGGACTCGACCGCGCTGTCCCGGCAGGCGGTGACCGCGGCCCGCAGCCAGATCCGCGAACGGTACGGCGCCGAGTACCTGCCCGAGCAGCCGCGGACCTACAAGCGCAAGGTGAAGAACGCCCAGGAGGCCCACGAGGCGATCCGCCCCGCAGGAGAGTCGTTCCGGCTCCCCGACGACGTGGCGGGCGAGCTCGACGCCGACGAGCGGCGGCTCTACGAGCTCGTCTGGATGCGCACGGTCGCGTGTCAGATGGCGAACGCACGCGGGCGCTCGCTGACGGTTCGCCTGGGCGCGACGTCGATCGCCGACGAGGCGGTCACGTTCCGGGCGTCGGGCCGGACGTTCGACTTTCCCGGGTACCTGCGGGCGTACGTCGAGGGTGCCGACGATCCGGAGGCCGAGCTCGAGGACCGGGAGCGTCCGTTGCCGCCGCTCGAGGAGGGGCAGGCCGTCGGGTGCGAGGAGCTCGAAGCCCTCGGCCACGCAACGAAGCCACCGGCGCGGTTCACCGAGGCCAGCCTGGTGAAGGAGCTCGAGGAGCGGGGGATCGGACGGCCCTCGACGTACGCGAGTGTGATCGACACGATCGAGCGCCGCGGGTACGTCTGGAAGAGAGGGACGGCTCTGGTGCCGGCCTGGGTGGCCTTCGCGGTCGTACAGCTGCTCGAGCGCCATTTCACGCACCTCGTCGACTACGGCTTCACCGCGCGGATGGAGGAGGACCTCGACGTCATCGCGCGTGGCGAGGGGGAGTCGGAGAAGTGGCTCGACGCGTTCTACTTCGGCAACGGCCAGGTCGGGCTCAAGGAGCTCGTGAGCGACGACCACCTCGAGGAGATCGATCCTCGGGGGGTCAACTGCATCCGGCTCTTCCACGATGAGCTCGAGGGTGAGCCCGAGATCGTCGTGCGCGTCGGCCGCTACGGTCCGTATCTCGATCGCGACGGCGACCGGGCGTCACTGCCCGACGACCTCCCCCCCGACGAGCTCACGCTCGAAGAGGCGCGCGAGCGTCTGGTGCGCGCGAAGGAGGGCGGCCGCCAACTGGGGCGCGATCCTGACACCGGCCAGCTGGTGTTCGTGCGCGAGGGACGCTACGGGCCCTACATCCAGCTGGGCGAGCTCGAGGGCGACGAGAAGCCGAAGACCGCCTCGCTGTTCGCCAGCATGGACCCGGAGACGATCGGGCTCGACGAGGCGCTCCAGCTGCTCGCGTTGCCCCGTGTCGTCGGAACCGACGCCGAGGGACGCGAGATCACGGCGCAGAACGGACGCTACGGCCCGTACCTGAAACGGGCCGACGGCGAGAGTCGCAGCCTCGACGAAGAGGAGCAGATCTTCACCGTCACGCTCGCGGAGGCCGAAGCGCTCTACGCGCAGCCCAAGCGCCGGGGGCGACAGCGCAAGTCCCTGGCCGAACTGGGCGCGCATCCCGATTCGGGCGCGCCGGTCAGGATCCTGAGCGGCCGCTACGGGCCCTACGCGACGGACGGAACGACGAACGCGTCGATCCCGCGCGGCCGTACCCCCGAAGAGGTGACGCTG
This sequence comes from uncultured Burkholderiales bacterium, assembly GCA_964424125.1. GTDB lineage: Bacteria > Actinomycetota > Acidimicrobiia > IMCC26256 > JAOSJL01 > CAYRHS01. The sequence continues at coordinate 15,797 of CAYRHS010000039.1, read as the reverse complement.
GAGGAAGCTGTCGAACTGCTGCGCGAGCGCGCGGCGCGCGGCCCTGCGAAGAAGAAGCGCAAGCCGGCCAAGAAGAAGGCCAAGAAGAAGGCCAAGAGGAAGCCGGCGAAGAAGAAGGCGAAGCAGGCCGGCAAGACGGCCGCGAAGCAGAAGTCGAGCGCGGAGCAGCCGGCCAAGCGCACGCCCGCCAAGCGCAAGCCGGCCAAGCGGAAGCCCGCCTCCTCCTAGGCTTGCGCTCGTGACCGCCGACGAATCCGTTGGCCATCTCGGCGCGGAGGAAGCGCCGTTCATTCCTCACAGCGCCGACGAGGAGGTCATCCCGCACGAGCCCCTGCGGGTCTTCGGGTCGAAGGCCTTCTTGCGGCTCTGGATCGCGCAGGTGTTCTCGAGCCTCGGGGACTGGATCGGTCTGCTCGCGATCCTCGCCATCGCCAACCGCGTCTCCGACGGGAACGCCGCCGCGCTGAGCCTGGTGATGGTGGCCCGGATGCTGCCCGGGTTCATCCTC
>CAYRHS010000039.1:0-15279 GCA_964424125.1 uncultured Burkholderiales bacterium | reverse complement strand
CCCCCGTCTGCGGCGCCCTGGTCGATCGCTGGGACCGCAAACGGGTGATGGTGGTGACCGATGTGTCCCGCGCCGCGATCATCGCCATGCTGCCGTTCGCGCACTCGATCACGTCCCTCGTGGTCGCATCGTTCGCGCTTGAGCTGCTCACGCTGTTCTGGGGACCCGCCAAGGACGCCTCGGTGCCCCATCTCGTGCGTCGGGAGAGCCTGACGCAGGCCAACTCGTTGTCGATGGTGGCGAGCTTCGGGACGTTCCCACTCGGGGCCCTCGTCTTCGCGCTGCTCGCCGGGTTCGCCGCATGGCTCGGGGGCTTCGAGTTCCTGTCGTTCTTCGACGCCGATCAAGAGGCGCTCGCGCTCTATCTGGACGCACTGACCTATCTAACGTCCGGGGTCATCATCCTCTTCCTGCCGATCCCCCAGCCCACGCGCCTCGATGGCAAACGAGCCGACTGGGTGCAGACGTGGCGCGACATCAAGGAAGGCGTGCGCTTCATCGCCACCCACGACCTCGTCCGGGGCGTCATGATCGGGCTCGGAGGTGGACTGATCGGCGGCGGCATGATGATCCCGCTCGGGCCGGTGTTCTCGACCGAGGTCCTCGGTGAAGGCACCTCGGGCTTCGGCCTCCTCATGTTCTCGCTGGGGATCGGCGCGGCCGTCGGTGTCGTGGCCCTCTTGTGGCTCCAACGACAGCTCCCGCGAGAGACCGTGTTCTGGGTCGCGACGATGACGGTCGGGATCGGCATCTTCGTCGGGGCTTCGTTCTCCGCGCTCCCGGCGGTGATGCTGGTGGTGGTCGTCGTGGGCGCGGCGGCCGGCGCGGGCTACGTGACCGGCTTCACGCTGCTCCAGGAGCATGCTCACGACGAGGTCCGGGGTCGGACGTTCGCTGCGTTGTACACGATCATTCGCGTGTGCCTATTGCTCGCGCTCACCGTCTCACCGCTCTTCGCAGGACTGTTCGATCAGATCACCGACGCTGCGTTCCACGACTCGGCCTTCGTGATCAGCGGCCAGACGGTGCAGCTCCCGGGCGTGCGGCTCGCGCTGTGGCTCGGCGGGATCATCACGTTCGTGGCGGGGTACGTGGCTCGACGCGACATCATGTGCGCCCTGCGACCCCGGGCCGAATCGGCCCGCGACGAGGGCACGCAAGGCGAGGACGAGGAGCCCTCGGTGCGCGCCGCCGGTGGATCGGATGACTGAACAGCTTCCCGGCCGGTTCGTCGTGCTGGAGGGCGGCGAGGCGAGCGGAAAGTCGACCCAGCTCCGCCGCCTCGCCGACCACCTGCGATCGACCGAGCCGAACGTGGTCGTCACCCGAGAACCGGGCGGTACGCCGGTCGGCGAGGCGTTGCGCGCGCTGGTGCTCGACGGCGGGGCGCTCGACGCCCGAACCGAAGCGCTGGCGATCGCCGCCGATCGTGCCGAGCACGTGCGCACGGTCGTCCGTCCCGCGCTCGGGCGTGGCGCGTTCGTGCTCTGTGACCGCTACGTGCCGTCGTCGCTCTGCTACCAGGGCGCCGGGCGCGGGCTCGGAATCGACGAGGTCGAACGGTTGAGCACGTTCGCGACCGGGGGGCTCGCGCCGGACCTCGTGATCGTGCTCGACGTGCCCGAGTCCGTGGCCGAAGCCCGCAGCGGGTCGGCCCGGGACCGGATGGAAGCCGAGGGCGACGACTTCCACACCCGGGTCCGTACGGCGTACCGGGACCTCGCGGCCGAGCGGGGTTGGGTGCTGGTGGACGGCACCGGCACACCCGAAGAGGTCGCGGCCCGCGTCTGGCTCCACGTGGCGCCCCTGGTTTGATGCGTCCCTGGGGCGCGCTGTGCGCGCTCCAGGGACGCATCTAGTCTCCACCCGTGTCGGTGGCATCGCCGTGGGAAGACGTGATCGGGCAGGACCGAGCGGTGGCGATGCTGCGCCGCGCCGCCGAGCACCCTGTCCACGCGTACCTGCTCGTGGGCCCGCCCGGGTCCGGTATCGAGCAGGCGACGCGCCTGTTCGCGGCGGAGCTCCTCGCGCCCGGCGGGGGCGACGGAACCGAGCGGGTCCGGCGCGGCCGCCATCCCGACGTCGTCGAGTTCCACCCGACGGGGAGCACGTACTCCGTGCGGGACGACGTGCGCGACCGGATCATCCCCGCGGCGACGCTCAGCCCCGTCGAGGCCGACCGCCGCGTCCTCGTGCTCTGGGAAGCCGAGCGGCTCCACGGCAACCAGGACGAGCCACAACACGCGTTGCTGAAGACGCTCGAGGAGCCACCTCCTCGCACGTACCTGGTGCTCGTCACCTCGGCGCCCGACGATCTGCTCCCGACGGTGCGGTCGCGCTGCCAGCGGATCGACTTCTCGAGCCTCGACGACGCCACGGTGCGCGAGGCGCTCGTTCGCGACGGTGTCGCCGACGACGAGGCCGAGCTCGCGGCGCGCCTCGCGGGCGGACGACTCGACCGTGCCCGCGACCTTGCCGGTCCGCGGGCGGCGCTGCGCCGGGCGTTCGTGGACTCGGTCACCGATCTCGACGGCTCGGGCGCTTCGGTGCTGCGCGTCGTGGGCCGGCTCGAGGAGGCGGTCGCCGCGGACCTGGAGGGACTGCGCGCGCGCCTCGAAGCCGAGGGGGAGGAGCTCGAGGCCGAGATCGAGCGTTCCGGGTACCCCGACCGCACCGCCCAGGCCATGCGGCGCCGTCTGGGCGACGCTCACCGCCGACGCGATCGCAAGAGTCGGACCGACGCGCTCGTCGAGGGGATCACTGCACTCGAGACCGTCTACCGCGATGCCCTCGCTCCCGACGCGCCGGCCCGCAACGTCGACCAGCGGGCACTCGACCTCGATCCTCGTCGTGCCGCCGCCGCGCTCGACGCGTGTCGTGTTGCGCGAGATGCGCTCGCGGAGTACAACCCCAACGAGACCCTTCTGCTCGAGCGTCTCGTCTTTCAACTGCCCGTGATCACCCGAAGCGGTGAGCGCGCGCCCGCGTAGACTGACACGTTCCGCCGGGATAGCTCAGTCGGTAGAGCAGCTCACTCGTAATGAGCAGGCCAGGGGTTCGAGTCCCCTTCCCGGCTCCAGGCCAAGTGCCACAAGGGCCACCGCCGGGGTCGAGGCCCGATTCGCTCCTCGCAGGGACGTCACCGCCTGTGGCGTCGTGGACGAGGCGGCCATGGCGGAGAAGGTAGGGCCCGTCGAAGAGCCTCCTCACGCGATCGGCCGGATCCCGAAGCCCTCCAGTGCCACCCAGATGTCCTGGGAGAGCTTCCGACCGACCTCGAAGTCGGGCGTGATCGACACGCAGTCGACGAAGGCGGTGAGCGAGAGGGCCTCTGCGGTGAGGTGACGTCGTCCGACGAGGTCGAATCCCCGCCGATAGGGCTTGCGGAGCTTCAACGGCGCGACCTGGAAGCCACCGTCCTCGTACGATCCGACGAGGTGGTCGTCGACGAGGAACTCGACGTCTCGGTCCGGGAGCCAGCGGATCGTGAGGTCGTGGGGCTCGCTCGAGCGGAACTCCGGCAGCACGCGCGCCCAGGTGAGGCCGGTCGTGAAGTCCACGATCGTGACGACGAAGCGGCGACGTCGGGGCGCCCGCGAGAACAACGCCGGCGCCACGCCGGGCCCGCCGACGTAAGTCAGCGCCAGCGCGACGAGGCGGTTCCTCCCCTCGAGATGCCCGCGCCACGACTGGGCGATCACGCCGACGTTGACCGTCTCCCGGGCCGCCCGGCCGTCGTCGAAGTGCGGACTGCACACGAGGCCACGGAAGGTCGCCTCCCGGCCCGGGACGAGGCAGCGCATCGAGCCCTCGGCGAGCATGCGGTCCAGCACGACCTGGTCGGTGCACGGCGTCGTGCTCACCTCGACCGCGCTGTACGTGCCGTCCTCGGTGTCGACGGCCGCCAGCGGCAACACGAGCCGCGAGCCGTCGTGGTGGGCCCGGGTAGGCTCGAGACAGCGGGGCGGCTGCACCATCGGGTCGGGTCGCCGGATCGCCTCGAGGATCTCGAAGTCCCCCCGTGCGATGCCACCGGCGACGTCGGCGTCGAAGGTGACGTCGAAGCCGCAGCTGTCGGTCCTGATGGTCATGGTCCGTCTCCTCCGACCTCGACGGCTCGAGGGACGACACGTCGGTGCGAGCCGGGCGTTGCTACTCCACCACCACACCGTCGAACTCGCCAGCGCCTCCGGGATCTGCGGACCGGCGGCGGAACTGCTCAGACCGGTTCGCGCCGGACGTCGTAGCCGCCGGTCCGGAGCACGGACTCGACGTGCGCGGCATGGTCCTCGTCGAGTGTCTCGACGAGGAGCTCGACGACCGCCCGGCGCGGCGGTACGCCCGCGGTCAGGCGACGGTGCTCGACCTCGATGATGTTCGCCCGTTCGTCGCCGAGGATGCGCGTCATCCCCGCGAGACGCCCCGGCACGTCGTCGAGCTCGACGACGAAGCGGGCGATGCGACCCTGTCGGCAGAGGCCTCGGACCGTGACCGAGGCGAGGAGCCGCGGGTCGATGTTGCCACCCGAGAGGACGAGGCCGACCCGCCGCCCGGCGAAGCGCTCGGGCTGCTCCCGCAGGAGCGCGAGCGAAGCTGCGCCCGCGCCCTCGGCGACGGTCTTCTCGACCTCCAGGTAGAGCACCACGGCCTCTTCGATGGATTCCTCCCGGACCGTCGTCACGTCGTCGACGAGCTCCCGTGCCAGCGCGGTGGTGACGCTCCCCGGCTCCTGCACGGCCAGCCCGTCGGCGATGGTCGGGCCACCATCGTCCCGGCGCGTCGCGCCTCGGAACGCGTCGGCGAGCGCGACGTGATGCTCGGACTGCACGCCCAGCACCTCGACGTTCGGTGCCGTCGCGCGCGTCGCGACCGCGATACCGGCGATCAGACCTCCACCGCCGACCGGCACCACGATGACGTCGAGATCGGGCTCGTCGCTCAGCATCTCCAGTGCCACGGTGCCCTGTCCCGCGATCACGAGCGGATCGTCGTAGGGATGGACGAGCGTGAGGCCTTCTTCGCGTTCGAGCCGGCGAGCCTCTCGAGTGGCGTCCGCGACGGTCGCCCCCACGGTCACGACCCGTGCCCCGAACGAGCGCGTCCTCGCCACCTTGACCAGGCTCGTCACCTCGGGCATGACGATTGTCGCCGGGATGCCGAGCCGGGACGCGTGGTATGCGACCGCCTGCGCGTGGTTCCCCGACGACGCCGCCACGACCCCGTGCGACCGCTCCGCCGCGTCGAGATGGAGGAGGCGGTTCAACGCGCCGCGCTCCTTGAACGACGCGGTGAACTGCAGGTTCTCGAACTTCACGACCACGTCCGCTCCCGTGATCTCCGAGAGCGTCCGGGACCGCTTGCACGGCGTCGCCGCGACCTGGCCCGCAAGTCGAGCAGCGGCTTCCTCGACCATCGCGATCGTGACCGCACGTTCGGTTGCCGGCGTCGTGGTCATCGTGGCCGAGACGCTAACCGCGAGCCGCCGGCGAGGCGGAGCGACCGACGAGGCCTTGGGCTTTGGCGCGGTCGCTACAGTGCCGCGATGGCGCGCCCGGCACGCGACCACGACCGCAACCGGCAACGAATCATCGACCTGAGCAGGGAGCTGATCGCCGAGCACGGCGTCGAGGCCTTCAGCCTCGGGGACGTGGCGGCCGCAGCAGGGATCACCGCCCCGGCCATCTACCACTACTTCCGCGATCGACGAGCACTGCTCCTCGAGGTGCTCCAGGCCGAGGTCGAAGAAGTCGTCGCCGCGACGACAGTCGCGGAGACGGCGGCAGAGCAGCCGCTCGAGAGGCTGCGCGACTTCCTGGAACGCCAGTCCGTGTTCCTCGTACGGAACCGGCCCGGCGCCACCGCGTTCTTGCTCTCGTCGTTGCTCGAGGGTCGTGACGACCCGGAGATCGGGCCGGTCGTGTCCGTCGCGTTGGGCGCGGCCGAAGGCTTCTTCCGGGAAGTCGTCGCGGAAGCCGACGCCCGGGGGGACCTCGCCTCGGGTCTGGACGTCGAGGGCGCGGTGGCCGTGTTGCGGGCCGGGCTGGCCGGGATGTTCCTCGTCCGGGTCCTCGACGAGCGATTCGATCCGAGCCTGGCCGCGGCCCGGATCTTGGAGGCGGTCGCCGCGCCCGAGGCCGAGCCCAACGTTTCCTGAATCCGATTAGGCTAACCGGGGCGAAGACCCGGGGAGGCCATCGGATGCTCACCGCGCTCGACGAGAGCTTCTTGCACCAGGCACCGACGACGTTCGCGGCGGCAGCGACGACCGACCACCGCTTCTACGACCGGTGTTGGTTCGCCGCCTACGACCCCGCAGGCGGCACGTCGCTCACGATGGGCATGGGGCTCTACAAGAACATGAACGTGGCCGACGGGTTCTGTTGTGTGGTGCGCGGCGCGCGGCAGCACAACACGCGCGTGTCCCGCATCCTCCGTCCCGAGCTGGACCGCGCCGGCGTCGGGCCCTTGCGCTACGACGTGCTCGAACCGTTGCAGTCGGTGCGGGTCGTGCTCGCACCCGGGGAGCACGGGCTGAGCTGCGAGCTCGTGCTCCGCAGCACGATCGCGCCGTTCGTCGAGGACCGTACGACCACCGAGGTCAACGGACGCGTCGCCACCGACGTGCGTCGCTACTCGCAGACGGGAGTGGTCGAGGGATGGATCGAGGTTGGTGAAGAGCGCATCGCGGTGAAGAACTGGTTCGGCGCGCGCGACCACTCCTGGGGCGTCCGTGGCGGCGTCGGCGGCTTCGAGCCCTACAACGGTCCCAACGTGCTGAGTGACCGCGGCTTCCTCGTGACGTGGCTGCTCTTCAGCGCCGACGGAATGGCCGGCTACGCCCAGCGGAACGAGGATGCCGACGGCCGGCTCCTTTTCCTCGACGGCTGCATTCGCTTCGACTCGGAGCGACAACGTCCCGACCTGCGCGTGGTCGCCGTCGATCAGGAGATCCGCTTCCCGCAGGGGTCGCGGAACTACGAGCACGCCGAGCTCCTCGTGACGACCGAGGACGGTGCCGAATGGGAGCTCGAGTGCCGTCCGCTTGTTGCACCCGTGGCGATGAAGGGGACCGGCTACGACGCGGGGTTCGCCGACGGCAAGGGATTGGGTGTCTACCGAGGCCGCGAGCTCGTGGAGCACGACGTGTACGACCTCTCGGCCCCATCGACAGTCCGCGCGGTACCGGGTGGTGCGGTGGTGCCGAGCATGCACCGCGAGCAGCCGGTCTCGATCGTGAGAGGCACCGAGACCACGACCGGGCACTTCAGCGTGCTCCCCTTCGGCGAGCTTCCGCGCTACGGCCTGACGACGGTCCCGCACGACGAGCGCGAACGTCTGCGCGGCGACTCCGGGAAGGCGTGACCGTGGACGCCCTCGAGGAGCAGGACCGAAGCGACCGAGCATGGGTCGAGCAGGTCACGGGAGGAGTCGTGACGAGCTTCGAACACGCTCCCGGTGGGGGTTCCCGAGGGATGCGCTTCGTCGACGTCGAGACGTCCGACGGATCGCGCCTGGAGCTCGTCGTCAGGCGGGAGACCGGTGGGGGTCCCTACGCGGGCTCGCAGTTCACGCTGGAGCGCGAATCGGTCCCGTACCGGGCGCTCGCGGGCACCGGCGTGCGGATCCCCCGGTTCCACGCGCTCGCAGACGACGGCAACGCCATCCTCGCTGCCCGCGTGCACGGATCCAACGACTTCCACGGCATCGCGGACCCGGACGAGAAGGAGGCGGTGCGGCGGAGCTTCCTGCGCGAGCTCGCCCGACTCCACGCGCTCGATCCCGATTCGCTCGACCTCGCAGGATTCGACCTCCCCGAGACGCCCCGGCAACGCGCCGAGTCCTGGCTCGGTGTGTGGCGGCACTTCTTCGAGACGCGGATCCGACGCCCCGTCCCCCTCCTCCGGTTCGCGATCGGGTGGCTCGAGCGCCACGCGCCCGAGGCTCCAGGCCGGCGTGCCCTCTGCCACGGCGACGTCGGTCCGGGGAACTTCGTTCACGCCGACGGCGAGGTGAGCGCGCTCCTCGACTGGGAGCTCTGCCACGTGGGTGACGTGCACGACGACCTCGGGATGCTCGCCCTGCGGGGTCACCAGCTCAACGCCTTCGGGGACCTCACCGAGGACCTGCGCTACTACGAGGCGGTGAGCGGCACCGAGGTCGACACCGCTCTCGTCCGTTACTACCGCGCGGTCGCACTCGTGCTGGCACTCACGACCTCCGTGGCACAGCTCGACAACCCGACCGACGAGCGGGTCCAGGTCCCCCTCTACCTTCACCTCGTTCCGGGACTGCATCGCCTGCTCGCGGACGCGCTCGCGGAGCTCGCGGGAGTCGAATGGGACGCTCCCGAGCCACCCGAGGTGTCTCCCGCGCGCAGTGACCTCGAGGTTCTCGCAGTGATCGCGGATGCAATCAAGGGCCGCGACTCCGATGACGTCGTCCTCGGCGCGGGCGTCGGCGATCTGCTTGCTCACCTCGACGCTTCGGCCCGCTTCGGCCGCTCGATCGAGTCGGACGATCTCGACGAGGTGATGGAGGTTCTCGGTGTGCGGCCGCCGAGCTTCGACGCGGCGCTGGTGGAGCTCGACCGCGCAGTCGCGGAGGGGACGGTCGACGTGGAGACCTTCCTGGGGTGGTGCTGCCGCTCCAGCTGGCGCCGAATCCCGCTGTGGCCGGCGTGGTCCGCCCCGTTGTCGGTCCCGTTGCTGCCCGTCACGGACCCGAGCCTCGGCGGAGCCTGAGTGCGTGCGGCCGTGCGGGACGATGACGTCCACCCGGCGCCGATCCGAGTTGGTAGCGTCCCCCCGTGACCGAAGCCGTCGACCCGCTCCCGACGGTCGACCTCGGTTCCGAGGCGTTCCTCGCCGATCCGCTCCGCGCCATCGACAAATGGAGGCAGGAGTCCTGGATCGCCTGTAGCGACCGGGGCTTCGAGGTGTTCAGCCACCGTGGTGTCGAAGCCGGGTACCAGAACGCGGGTCTCGTGTCGGCCGTGGAGAAGTTCCTCACGGACATGGGGATCGACGTGGATGCCATGGCGGGCGAGGGTGGGAACCTCCAGAACAACGAAGGCCCGAGCCACACTCGGCTCCGTCGGGTGCTGTCCCGGTGGTTCACACCCCGGAACGTCGACGCGCTCCGCCCTCGCGTTCGGACGCTGGTCGAGTCGCGTCTCGACGCGCTCGGCGACGAGGGCGACTTCATGAACACGGTCGCATCGAAGATCCCGGGCCCGGTGTTCTGCTGGATGATCGGCGCGCCGGAGGAGGAAGGCGACCATCTCTTCGAGCTCTCGGCGATCCTCCTCCAGGCATTCGAGGGCAACCTGGAGAAGGCGGACGAGATCCTGGCGGCCGCCATCGAGATGCGGGAGCTCGTCGACGAGCTCATCGAGGCCAAGCGGCGCGCCCCGGCCGACGATCTTCTCTCGGTCATGCTCGCGGCAACCGACGACGGTGACCTGGCGATCGAGGACGTCCACTCCCTGTCCTTCGAGATGCTGAGCGCCTCGACCGACAACACCGCGCACTCGGCCGGACTGGCCGTCTACGTGCTCGCCCGACATCCCGATCAGTACCGAGTCCTTCGCGCCGACCCAGTCCTCGCTCCCCGGGCGGTGGAGGAGTGCCTGCGCATCGAGCCGCGCATCCGCTACGACCCGCACTACAGCGCGGAGGGCACCACGCTGCTCGAGGTGCCGATCCCGCCGGAGAGCATCGTGTACCTGCACAACGCGGCCGCGAACACCGACCCGGCCGTCTACCCCGATCCACATCGCTTCGACGTGGCGCGTTCGCACGACCGGCCCCAGATGAACTTCGGGATCGGTCGCCACTTCTGCCTCGGCGCTGCCCTCGCGCGGATGGAGCTCGCGGAGATCCTCGGCGCGGTGGCGCGGCGCTGGGAGACACTCGAACCCGCGGGGGAGGCGGAGGTGGACCGGACCCTCGGCGCATCGGTGCAGCGGCTGCCCGTGCGAGCTCGCCCCGCCTGAGGCGGACCCGGGGGCCGAGCACCCGTAGCATCCGGCCGTGGACCGGCCAGCGGTGGGCTTCGACCTCGACATGACCCTGCTCGACACGAGCACCGGGGTCGTCGAGACCCTGCGCGTCCTCGCCGAGGAGGAGGGTGTCCGCATCGACGCGGAGGGCTTCGTCGCCCGTCTCGGGAACCCCTGGAACGAGGAGATCCTGCGCTGGTTCCCGGAGGAGCGGGTGGCCTATGTCACCGCACGCTTCCGCGAACTGTTCCTCGACCACGGCCTCGAGTCCTGTCGGGCGATGCCTGGCGCGGCGGAGGCACTCGACGCGGTCCGATCGAGTGGGACCCGGCCTGTCGTCGTGACCGGCCGCTACGAGGTCACCGCGCGCGCCTGCCTGGCGCGGGTCGGCTTCGATCTCGGCCACGACCTCGTCGGCTCGGTCTTCGGTGTGGCGAAGGGAGCCGCCCTGCGCGCCGCGCGTGCGGTCGCCTACGTCGGTGACACGCCCGCCGACGTCGAGGGAGCGCATGCAGCCGAGGCGGTCGCGGTCTCGGTCCCGACCGGTCCTGCTACCGAGGACGAGCTGCGACGAGCGGGTGCCGACATCGTGCTCTCCGACCTCGAGGAGTTCGCGTCCTGGTGGCGAGCGTCGTGGACGCCCGCCGGCGGGTTCGGAATGCGGCTGTCTCCGGAGGCGTAGCCCGCCGTCGATCGGTGGCCGCTACGGGCGGACGGCCGCGAACAGCGTCATGGGCTCGCCTCGCGCCTCGGTGTGGCGGACGAGGATCTCGACGAACCCGGCCCGCTCCAACATCGGAACGAGTCGTTCGGCTCGCTTGCGAGCGCCCGGAGCGTCATCCCGGTCCCCGACGACGAAGCGACCACCGGGCGCGAGGACGCGCTTCACCTCCGCGAGACCCGCCTCGAGGTCCTGCCAGTGGTGGACCGAGTCGACGGCGAGCACGACGGTTGCCGTTCCCTCCGGGAGCGGCAGCTGCTCGGCGGCGCCGAGATGGAACTCGATTCGGACGTCGGTGTCGTCGCCTGCGATCTGTTCCTCGGCGGCCCTGATCACGGCAGGATCGGGATCCACGCCGATCACCCGCCCGTTCGTGACGCGCCGGGCTGCGTCGCGGGCCGCGGTGCCGCTCCCGCACCCCACGTCGAGCACGACGTCGTCGGGTCGGAGCTGGGCGAGCTCGACCGTACGGTCGATCGGGGTCGGCACCCGCGAGGTCACTCGATGTCCGCCCCCTCCAGCGGGAGCTGCGGTTCGGGGATCTCCGGGTCCATCTCCCGAAGTGTGCCGACGAGCAGGCGGGCGACGGCGATGTCCCGCACCCATTTGCGGTTCGCCGGAATGATGTACCAGGGCGCGAAGTCGGTCGAGGTTGCGCCGATCGCGAGTTCGTACGCTGCGATGTAGTCGTCCCATCGCGAGCGAGCCTCGAGATCCGACGGCGCGAACTTCCATCGCTTCTCGGGGTTGTCGATGCGGCGCTGCAGCCGCTCTCGCTGCTCCTCCTTGGAGATGTGGAGGAAGAGCTTGAGGAGCTTCGTCCCGTGGTCGTCGAGGATGCGCTCGAACTCGATGATGTTGCGGAAGCGACGGTCACGAAGGTCGTCGTCGATGAGGTCTTCGACGTGGACCGTCACGACGTCCTCGTAGTGGCTCCGGTTGAAGATCCCGATCTCGCCCCGGCGGGGACACGCCGCGTGAACCCTCCACAGGAAGTCGTAGGCGCGCTGTGTGCGCGTCGGTTCCTTGAACGCCGCGACCCGGCAGCCCTGGGGGTTCACCCCCGAGAAGACCCGCCGAATGGTCCCGTCCTTTCCCCCGGCGTCGAGGGACTGGAGGATGAGGAGAACGCTGCGCTGTCCCTCGGCATAGAGCCGGTTCTGGAGCAACCGCATGTCGCCGGTGAGCTGTTCGAGTTCGTCGTGGGCTGCTGCCTTGTTGGCCAGGCCGAGCCGGTCGCTCGGATCGCGATCGCGAAAGCGCAACCGCTTCCCGGATTCGACCTGCAGGCCGTCGAGCATCTCGTCCGCCATGAACGAAAACGGTAGCGAATCGGCCGAGAGCAGACTGCCCGGGCCTCGTCGCTACCATCGCCGCGTTCGCGATTCGGAGGTCCCACGTGGCGCAGTTGCCCGACATCCCCGTCAACACGCTCGAGGGTGTCCCCTCGAGCCTCGGTGAGCACCGGGGCAAGGCGATCCTCGTGGTGAACGTGGCGTCGAAATGCGGGTTCACGCCGCAGTACGCGGGGCTCCAGAAGCTCCAGGACGAGTACGAGGAGCGCGGTTTCACCGTCGTCGGGTTCCCGTGCAACCAGTTCCTCGAGCAGGAACCCGGGACCGCCGAGGAGATCCGCGAGTTCTGTGACGTCAATTACGGCGTCACGTTCCCGCTCTACGAGAAGATCGAGGTCAACGGCGGGGGCCGCCATCCCATCTACGCCGAGCTCACCCGACAGCCCGACGCGGAGGGCGAGGCCGGCGACGTCAAGTGGAATTTCGAGAAGTTCCTGGTCTCACCGGAGGGAATGGTGGTGCAGCGTTTCCGCACCGCAGCCGAGCCGGAGTCCGACGAGATCGTCTCGGCGATCGAGTCGCAGCTCCCGGCGTAGTCCGAGCGGCGCTGGAACCACGCGGTCACGCGCCGCCACGCACGACGCGATCGGGCTGGTCATTCCGCGGTTGGGGTGTCGTGGGGACCCGCTGCGCCCTCCGCCGCGAGCTCGTCGATGCCGCCGCCGACGTCTGCTCCCCGGCTGTGCGCTGCCCGGCCGACCATGTGGGCGGCGATCGGGGCGGTGACGAGCTGGAGGAAGATGACGAGCACGAGGCGCGAGATGTTCCCGGTCCCGCCGACCTCCAGCGCGGCACCCGAGGCGATGGCCATGAGGCCGAGCACGGCCGGCTTCGTCGCCGCGTGCATGCGCGCGAAGACGTTGGGGAAGCGCAGGAGCCCGATGCCGCCAACTGCGGAGAGGGCGACGCCGCCGAGGATGAGCGCCGAGGCGACGACGCTGAGGGCGCTCACGGTCCCCTCCGTTCGATGAAGCGGGCGACCGTCACCGAGCCGATGAACCCGAGCAGCGCGACGACGATCATCACGTCGAGGAACTCGCCCGTGCCGGTGGCCGCCGCGTTGACCGCGATCCCGGACGCGATGGTGAGCAGCAGGGAATCGAGGGCGACCATGCGGTCGGCGAGGGTCGGGCCGCGAAGCAGCCGGATCAGCGCGAGCCCGGCGGCCACGAGAAGGACCGTGAGCGCGATCGAGCCGACGACGTTCATCGACCGACCCCCTGCTGGTTGTCGTGTAGCGCGGCGATGGCCTGCGGGCTTCCGAACGCCCGGATGGCGAGGGCTTCGAGCTCCTGGACGTCGCGCCGCACCGCTTCGATGTCGTGGAGATGGAGAACGTGCACGAAGAGGCGCTTCGGGTCGTCACGAACCTCGAGTGTCAGCGTGCCGGGCGTGAGCGTGATGAAGTTGGCGACCAGCGTCACCAGCGCGTCGGAGGCCCCCAACGCCTCGATGCAGATCACGCCCTGATTGATGCGGCTCCCGGGTGTGATGATCTCCCATGCCACGATCGTCGTTGCCTGCACGAGCTTCACGATGAAGAAGCCCAGGAAGTGGATCGCGCGCAGGGGGCGGAGCACACCCGTGCGGGGACGGCGCGCGAGGGGGAAGCCGACGAGGAGCGCGGTGACGACGATCGCGCCGCTGACGAAGTTCCCGACCGTCGGCTCTCCCCACAGGAGGATCCAGACGAGCAGCAGCCACACGATGAGGAAGAGGTCGCGGCGCATCAGCCCAGCACCGCCTGCACGTAGGCCGTGCGGTCGGCGAGCTGCCGGGCGGCTTCCTCGGTGAGGTGGAACATGGGGCCGGCAAAGAGCGCGACCGCGAGGCTGAGCGCGACGATCGTCGCCGTTGCCCCCACCATGAGAGCGGGCGCGCGCTTGGCCGTGGGCGCGGCGTCTTCGGGCGGCGGGCCCCAGAACGCGCCGGCCCAGATCTTCGTCATCGAGAACAGCGTGAGGAGCCCGACGAGCAGGCTCACCGCCACCACCGCGTAGCGGTCGGCCGCGAAGCCCGCCTGCGCGAGCGAGAGCTTCGCCACGAACCCGGAGAAGGGCGGCACGCCGGCGAGGCTGAGGGCCGGGATGAGGAACAGCACCGCCAGGAGCGGCGCCCGTCGAGTCATGCCCCCGAGACGGTCGAGCAGGCCAGTGCCTTCTGTGTGCTCCACCATCCCGCCGACGAGGAACAGCGACGTCTTCACGATGATGTGGTGGACGATGTAGAGGATCGCGCCCGCGAGTCCGGCGATCGTGAACAACCCGAGTCCCAAGATCATGTAGCCGATCTGGCTCACGATGTGGAAGCTCAGGATTCGCTTGATGTCGTTCTGCGCGATCGCGCCGAGGACGCCGACGAACATCGTGAGGCCCGCGATCGTCAAGAGGAGCGCGTCGGGACCCTTGGAGGGGAACAGGAGCGTCTGTGAACGAATGATGGCGTAGACGCCGACCTTGGTGAGGAGGCCGGCGAAGATCGCGGTGATCGGGCTGGGAGCGGTCGGGTAGGAGTCGGGAAGCCAGAAGAACAGCGGGAAGATCGCGGCTTTGACACCGAAGACCACGAGGAGGAGGAGCCCGATCGCGGTCGAGAGCCCGCCGGGCACGGTGTCGAGCTTGGTGACGAGGTCGGCCATGTTCACCGTGCCCGTCGCGGCATAGACGATCGCCACGGCGGTGACGAACAGTGTCGAGGCCACCAGATTGATGACGATGTACGTCATGCCGCTACGGACCTGCTCGCGGGTTCCTCCGAGCGTGATGAGCACGTAGCTCGCGATGAGCAAGACCTCGAACGCGACGAAGAGGTTGAACAGGTCGCCTGTCAGGAACGAGAGCGCGACTCCCGCGGCGAGCAGGAGGTAGACGGGGTGGAAGACGCGCGAGTCGCGGTCGGTGTTCTGGCCGATCGCGTACACGAGCACTGCGAGCAGCATCACCATGGACACCACGAGCATGATTCCCGTGAAGAGGTCGGCGACGAGCGTGATCCCGAACGGGGCCGGCCAGTTCCCTGCCTGGACCGACTGCGGCCCGTCGCGATCCACGCCGACCAGCACCACGACCGAAGCCGCGAGGCTCCCGCTCACCACGGCCACGCCGAGAACGCGTTGCACGGTGACCCAACGCGCGGTCACCATGGATACGCCTGCTGCGAGGACGGGCAGCACCATCGGGAGGAAGAGCGCGACGCTCACTGCT
>CAYRHS010000038.1:0-20953 GCA_964424125.1 uncultured Burkholderiales bacterium | reverse complement strand
CTGGTCACCTTGGTGCCCCACTTGTCGGTGGCGTCGTCGAGGATCTCGCGCAGCCGGGCGTTGATCGTGTCCCGGGAGGTCAGCGCCTCGTCGAGCTGCATGTCACCCACGAGGTTGCGGAGGTTGGTCTGCGCGAGCTTCGTGACCGCGAGGCGAAAGTTGTGGACGTTGTAGACGAGGCGACGCGGGTCGGTGGCTTCGTAGTAGATGACCGCGTCGACGGTCACGACGACGTTGTCCTCGGTGATGACCTCCTGCGGAGGAACGTCGACCACCTGCTCGCGCATGTCGACGCGCACGAGCTTGTCGATGAAGGGGATGATGACCCGCAGGCCGGGCTCGAGCGTCGAGTTGTAGCGGCCCAACCGCTCCTTCAATCCGCGCTGGAACGGACGGATGATCTTGACGCCCGACGCGGCCAGGACGAGCAGCAGCGCGGCGACGACGATGAGCACGATGACGGCGGCCATGGGTCCTCCGGGATCGAACGCCGGTCAGTCCGGCGCGGGGTTGGGGGGTGTAGCGCGGTCGGCGGGCTCGACGATGACGCGGGTGCCGTCGACGCGGATGACCCGGACCAGCGCCCCGGCGGGGATGGGAGTGTCGTCGACCGACTCGGCGCGCCACTCCTCCCGCTCGACGCGAGCGAGGCCGGTGGCGCTCGGCCCACCGGGGATGTCCTGGAGGACCGTGGCGACGCGCCCGCTCCAGCGGTGGGCACCCACGCCCTCCTGGTCGGGCATCGTGGCCCGGTCGAGCCGGCGGCCCAGGGGCCACAGCGCCAGGGAGGCAAGGACCGAACCGAGCACGAACACGACCCAGGACGTGAGCACCGAATGGTCGAGGAACGACGTGATGCAGGCGGCCGCGGCCCCGACGCCGAAGGGGAGGAGGAAGAACGTCCCGACGAGCGTGACCTCGCCGACGGCGAACACGAACGCCGCCGCGAGCCAGATCCAGCGCCAGGTCTCGGGCGAGTTGAGGTCCATCGCGTCCTTTCACTGCGACAGTACCAGCGGCCGATTCGACGCGACCCGGATGATTTCTCCGCCGGCCGCATCGTGCCCGCGACAATGATCGCACCATGAGCACCCCCGCAGTGCCCGAGCGGCTGCGTCCGCTCCTCGAGAGCGATTCCCCGTTGCAACAGCTCGCGAGCCGCCTCGTCGACGTCGGCCACGTCGGTTTCCTGGTCGGCGGATCGGTGCGCGACGCCCTGCTCGACCTGCCCCACGACGACGTCGACGTCGCCACCGACGCCCGCCCGGAGGTCGTCGAAGCTGTCGTCTCGGGCTGGGCCGACGCGGTCTGGACCCAGGGTGCGCGGTTCGGGACGGTCGGCTGCGAGGTCGACGGCACACGCCTCGAGATCACCACCTTCCGCGCCGACGTCTACCGACCCGAGAGCCGCAAGCCCTGGGTGGAGTTCGCCGACGACATCGAGACCGATCTCTCACGGCGGGACTTCACTGTGAACGCGATGGCGCTCCGACTCCCCGAGCCGGAGCTCATCGACCCCTTCGGCGGCGCGGCCGACCTGGCGGCGCGTCGCCTGCGGACCCCCGAGGCACCCGAGGTCTCCTTCGGCGACGACCCGCTGCGCATGCTTCGGGCCGCACGCTTCGTCGCCGGCTACGGGCTCGAGCCCGAGCCCGCGCTTGTCGCAGCGCTGGAGGAGATGGCCGGGCGTCTCGAGATCGTGAGCGCGGAGCGGATCCGCGACGAGCTGAGCAAGCTTCTCGTTGTCGACGACCCGAGCGCTGGTCTGTGGCTGCTCTCCGGGACGGGGCTCGCCGACGAGTTCCTCCCCGAGCTGAACGCGATGGAGCTCGAACAGGACCCGATCCACCGGCACAAGGACGTGCTCGCGCACACGATCGCGGTGGTGGCCAACACCCGACCCGAGCTTCGGGTCCGTCTCGCCGCCCTGCTCCACGACATCGGCAAGCCCAAGACCCGCGCGTTCGGTCCCCACGGCGTCACGTTCCATCACCACGAGGTGGTCGGCGCACGCATGGCGGAAGACCGCCTCCGGGCGCTGCGTTTTCCGACCGAGCTCACCGACGACGTGGTGCAGCTCATCGAGCTGCACCTGCGCTTCCACACCTACCGGATGGGATGGACCGACCGGGCCGTGCGGCGCTACGTGCGCGACGCGGGACGGCTGCTCGACGACCTCAACCACCTGGTCCGCTGCGACTGCACGACGCGCAACCGGGTGAAGGCCCGGCGGCTCGCGCGCAGGATGGACGAGCTCGAGGAACGCATCGACCAGCTCCGCCGGCAGGAGGAGCTCGACGCGATCCGGCCGCCCCTCGATGGCAACCAGGTCATGACCCACCTCGGCCTCCAACCGGGTCGCGAGGTCGGGGCGGCGTTGCGGTACCTCCTCGACCTCCGCCTCGACGAGGGACCGATGGACGAGGCCGAGGCCTACCGCCAGCTCGACGCCTGGGCCGCCGAGCGGGGCATCACGCCCCCCGACCGACCGTGAGCGGCGGCGGCCGCAGCTATCGCGCGTGGAAGAACGCGTCGGCAACGCCCGGCCGGCCGTCGAGGCGGACGCGGGCCGCTCCCTCGCGAGGGGTCGCTCCCGGGATGAAGTCCCGGCCACCGCTGAGGTCGACGACCCGTCCGGGTTCGGAGACGTCGTAGCGTTCGCCCTCGACGTGGAGCGCGCCACGTCGCACGCCGAGCCCCTGCCGGTCGTGGAAGCCGTCGAAGTACCCGAATCCCTGGTGCACGAACGGGGGGCAGAGCGGCTCCAGCTCGAGGACCGACGATGCTCCGGCGTCGTCGACCAGCTCGACGCGCGCTCGCGCCAGCTCCCGGTGCTCCCCGGTGAGCTCGACATCGGTGGTCGCGTCGACGAACCGTTGCCGCTGCCCTTCCGCCGGGGCCACGTACCCGTCGAAGTACCGCACCCGACCGTCGGCGTCCTCCTGGAGCTGGAAGACGCCCGTGGCATCGTCGATCGCGAAGGCTGCGCCCAGCATGAGCGCACGCGCCCGCGACGGGGCGCGTTCGGAGGCCTGCGGTGGCGGACCGCCGACGCCCGGGCGAATCCCGAAGGAACGGTCCCGGAAGGCGAACCAGTCAACACCCGCGAGGTCGAACCGCGTTCCCGCGGTGGCCACCGTCCCGGACACGTTGCCGAACTGGAAGAAGCGTTCGTAATCCTCCTGGAGGACGCCCCCCTCGCGGCGGAGGTGGTGGGCCTCCTCGTGGGGCGCGGTGGTCGCGGTCCACGTCAGGTCGAACGCGAGGTCGAAGTCGTTCTTCGCGAGCACGAGCCGAAAGGCGTGCAGGCCCTCCACGACCTCGTAGCGCAGCGGGCCGGCGCCGATCTGGGCCAGGTCCGGCCGCAACGTTCGCGACACGCGCACGTTGTGCTGCGTGCCGTCGAGCACCGCGGCGGCGAAGCCGTCGAGCACGTCCATGTTCTTGTACACGCCCAGCCCGGTCGCGAACGCGAGTCGCCCCTCGGGTTCGAAGGCCACGAACCAGTAGCGGTCGAACCAGCGGTGGTCGCCGGACCCGGCTACGTCGAACGGGGCGGGGATTTGGTGGAAGGGCAGATCGTCGAAGACGGAGAGCATCGCGTCGCAGCGCGGCTCCGTGCCGCTCAGACGCCTTCCTTGCGCGCGCGCCAGACGATGGTCGTCGGGAGCAACGGCGGCGAATCCTCGAACGGCGGCTCGGGTTCGAGGAGCACGTCGACGCGGAAGCCGGCGCGGGAGAGCGAGGCGAACATCTCCGCGACGCGGCGGGGGTACATGGTGAAGGAGGCCCCGAAGCGCTCGACGATGATCGGGACGTCGGCGAAGTACGAGCGCCCCACGCTGCCGCGCATCCCCTTCTCGCCGGAGTCCTGCGCGACGCACCACGACATCGGGTGCTCGTACGCGCACACGAACGTGCCGTGGGGTCGGAGCACGCGGTGCACCTGACGGAGGAGCCGATCGACGTCCTCGACCTCGGCGAACATCCCGGCGCTGTAGGTGACGTCGATCGAGTCGGCGCGGAGGAACGCCAGCTCGGCGGCGTCGCCGTGGTGCCACTCGACTCGCACCTCGTGCTCGTCGGCGAGATGATGGGCGTGCTGGAGCTGTGACGAGGATGCGTCGACCGCGGTGACGTGCGCCCCGGCTCGTGCCAGTGCCACCGCCCCGTGGCCTGCTCCGCAGCCGAGCTCGAGGACGCGCTTTCCCTCGACGTCCCCCAGCAGCCGGAGCTCGGACTCGTCCGGCGCGTCGGGCCCGTAGTGCACGACGTCGACGCCCGGGTCGAAGGCCTTCCGTGCTGCCGCCGCGACGCGGTCCCAACTCTCGGTGTTCTCGCTCACGGCGACCATTGTGACGGACCACCGGCTCCGGCGCGTGGTTCGGCGCCGGTCGGCTGCTGCACGAGCATCGTGGTGCCCTACTGCAGCTCGTCGGGTCGCGCCTCGGAGGCGGTCGCCGCCGCCGGTTCGACGTCGAGCGAGAAGGCCACCGCAGGCTTGGGGCGATCGTCGACGTCGAGCCGGAAGACGTCGGGACGCGCGTAGTGCCCGCACGCGTCGAACTGGAGCCGCGAGCGCCGGACGGTCCCGGGGTCGAGCTCGGCGTACAGGATCCCGGGTCGCTCGACCAGGGGCCCGGCGAGGATCTCACCGTCGGGGCCGACGATGCAGGCGTTCCCGCGGCTCATCCAATCGTCCTCGCCGCCGTAGAGGTCGGGGACACCGAGCTCTTGCGCGGGGACGTCGCTGCCGCGCAGATAGCTGTTGGTCCCGACGACGTAGCAGCGACCCTCCTTGGCGATGTGGCGCAGCGTCGGTACCCAGACATCGCTGTTGTCCCACGTCGGGGCCAGGTAGATCTCGGTTCCGCGGGCGAACAGGGCAGCGCGCGCGAGCGGCATGTAGTTCTCCCAGCAGATCAGCCCGCCCACGCGGCCCGCGGGCGTGTCGAAGGTGACGAGACCCGAGCCGTCGCCGAAGCCCCAGACGAGCCGCTCGCCGCCGGTCGGCATCAACTTGCGGTGCACACCCAGCACCGAGCCGTCGGGGCCGAGATACAGAAGCGAGTTGTAGACGGTGGAGCCGTGCGGCTCGCGCTCGTTGAGGCCGATGGCGACGTACGCGTCCACGCGCCGAGCGGCGGCCGCGAGCGCGTCGACGTCAGGGCCCGGCACTGTGACGGCCTGGTCGACGAGCCGTTCGAAGAGCCGGGCCGTCCCGCCGCCCCACGGCGGCGCGCGCCACACCCAATCCGGGTAGCCGGGGACGAAAGCCTCGGGGAAGAGCACGAGGCGTGCACCGTGGCTCGCGGCCTCCTCGATGAGCGCCACGGCCCGCGCCACGGTGGCAGCACGGTCGAGAAACACCGGCGTCGCCTGTACCGCGGCGGCGACGATCGGTTCGGGGGACTCGTCCACGGGCCGTCCTTCCTGTGGGAGCAGTCTCCGCTGCGCTCACGCAGCGAGCATTGCCTTTGCCGTGAGCGGGACGGCCACCGACCCGAAGTCGAGGAAGCGACGGTGGAACTCGGCCAAGTCGAGCCCTGTGCCCGCGCGGCCCTGCAGGGCCTCCCGGAGTTTCAGGATCTCGGCCTTCCCGATCGCGTAGCAGATCTGGTACGTGGGGCTGGAGGTGTAGCGGTGCACTTCGGCCGTGGCATTGCCGCGCTCGAGGTCGGCGACGTCGACGAGGTAGTCGATCGCCTCGCCGACCCCGATCGCACCGGTGTGGAGTCGCATGTCGAGCACCACCCGGGCGGCCCGCCACAGCTGGTCCTTCAGTTGGTAGAGGCGGAGCACACGGTCGTCGCCGTAATAGCCCTCCTCCCAGAGGAGCTGCTCGCAGTAGAAGGCCCATCCCTCGATGGTGAGGGTGGACTCGGCCAGGGTGCGCGTGAGGCCGGCGTGGGCGTTGGCGTGGGTCAGCTGGAGGTGGTGCCCGGGGTAGCCCTCGTGGACTGCGGTGACGGTGATGCCCGGCCTCGGGTGGCCGCGCAGCCGGTCGGCCGCGTCCTCGCCCTCGGGCACGGTGACCCAGAAGAATCCCCGTTGATCGGGCTCGAACAAACCGGGCGGGTCGTACGCCGCGTACGGCAGGAGGGGGACCCAGAACGACGGGGTCGGACGGACCTCGAGCGGTGCGCCGGTCGTGGGTGCCAGTCCGGTCTCGACGACGAAGTCGCGCGCCCGTTCCATCTCTGAGCGGTACTCCTCGAGGAGCCTGTCCGCGCGCGGGTGGTCGTCCTTCGCTGCGGCCAGCGTCGTGCGCCACTCCGGGTCCAGCTCGGTCAGCGCCGCGACCGTCTCCTCGACGAGCGCGAGACCGCGCGCCTCCATCTCGGACGGGCTGTCCGGCAAGTGGTGCTCGTGGCGGAGGCGCTCGGCAACGAGGTGCTCCCCGATCGCCCAGCCGTCGGCGACCGTTCCCACTCCGTCTCGGAGCGCCGCCGCGGCCTCCGTGAGCGCCTGGGCCGCGTGCTCGCCCGCCCGCAGGATCCCGGCACGCGCACGCGACCCGCCGAGTGCGTCGCCGAGCTCCTCGCGGAGGAACGCGGCCCCGGCCGCGGCCGACTCTGCCGCGACACGGGCCCAGAGCTCCGGCACGTCCTGCCAGGTCCGGCGGGCGCCGTCGAGATAGCCGGGGAGCTCCCGCAACCGCACCCGGAGCGCGGCATCACGCTTGGCGGGGTCCGGTCCCGGGCGCAGGAGCAGCGCGAAGCAACCCATGAGCGCGTTGTCGATCGCCTGCGAGGGGTTCCGGCGCCACTGTTGCTCCTGCTCGAGCTCCTGCAGGGACGTGCGGAGCATCCCGTCGAGCGCCTTCGCCTCGAGCTCGTGGCCCGGGTCGGCGGCACCGCCGATCGTCGCGTCGACGTAGCTGTGCAGCTCGGCCAGGAGGCCGGCGATGTCACCCGCGTACTCGTCGTAGAGGTCCGCGCCGTACGCACCGAGGTGGCTGTCGAACTCGTGGCGACCCAGCAGCGTCCCGGTCACCGGGAACGTGTCGCAGAGCAGGTCGACGAAGTTCTGGGTGAGTTCGGCGACGGTGCGCATCCGGGCACGCTAGCGCCCGCCCGGACACCGGCGGATCGCGGAGGCGGTCACGCCCCGCGGAGGAACTCCTCGACGAGACGGTGCGCCACGTCGTCGGTGTACTGCACGGGGGGCGACTTCATGAAGTAGGCGGAGGGCCCGAGCAGGGGGCCGCCCTCGCCGCGATCGAGCGCCACCTTGGCGCAGCGGATCGCGTCGATGATCACGCCGGCCGAGTTCGGCGAGTCCCACACCTCGAGCTTCAACTCCACGTTGAGCGGCACGTCCCCGAAGTTGCGGCCCTCCAGTCGGATGTAGGCCCACTTGCGGTCGTCCAGCCAGGCGACGTGGTCCGACGGGCCGATGTGGACGTCGGACTCCGCGATGCCGTTGGCGAGCTGGCTCGTGACCGACTGGGTCTTGGAGATCTTCTTGGACTCGAGGCGCTCGCGTTCGAGCATGTTCTTGAAGTCCATGTTGCCGCCGACGTTGAGCTGGTAGGTGCGGTCGAGCACCACGCCCCGGTCCTCGAAGAGGCGGGCGAGGATCCGGTGGACGATGGTCGCGCCGACCTGGCTCTTGATGTCGTCGCCGACGATCGGCACGCCCGCGTCGGTGAAGCGTCGGGCCCACGCGGGGTCGCTGGCGAGGAACACCGGGATCGCGTTCACAAAGGCCACGCCCGCGTCGAGCGCGGCCTGCGCGTAGTGCCGTTGCGCCTGCTCCGACCCGACCGGCAGGTAGGCGACGAGGACGTCGGCGTCGGCATCCCGAAGCGATTCGGCGACGTCGACGGCCGGCGCGGGCGACTCGGTCACCGTCTCCCGGTAGTACCGGCCGAGGCCGTCCAGGGTCGGTCCTCGCAGGACCTGCACGTCGAGCTCCGGCACCGCCGCGAAGCGGATGGTGTTGTTCTGCCCCTTGAACACCGCCTTGCCGAGGTCCTCGCCGACCTTGTCGGCGTCGACGTCGAACGCGGTGACGAACTCGACGTCGCCGACGTGGTAGCCGCCCGCCTCGACGTGCATCAGCCCGGGCACGTCGTCGGACGGGTCGGCGTCGCGGTAGTACTCGACGCCCTGGGCGAGGCTGCTCGCGCAGTTCCCCACGCCGGCGATCGCCACTCGAATCGGTGCGCTCATCTGGCTCGTCCTCCTGGTAGCTCCGACTCGTGCCGCTCGGCGGCGATCAAGTCGTCGACCCACTCGAGGTCGCGTTCGGTCATCTCGCCGCTGTGCTCGAGCAGCGAGCGTGTGTACGCGTCGGCCGGGCGGCGCTCACCGTCGGCCGCCGTCTTCCCGCCCTCGAGGCCCGTCAGCGCGTGCCGGACCCGTTCGAGGCGGCTGGTGAGCGCAGCTCGGCGCCGTTCGAGCAAGGCCACACGCGCCTGGCTCGGGAGGTAGCGGCAGAGGGAGAGCTTGAGCGCGAAGGTGCGCTCCTCGTCGCTTCCCGGAGTCGCGTCGGCGGCCAAGAGCTCGGCGAAGAGCTCCTGGCCCTGTTCGGTGATGCGATAGGCCTTGCGACGCCGCCGGCTCGGCCGGGTCCGGCGGCGGCCGCGAGCCGTCGCGAGATCGCCCGCGAGGGAGCCCGTCGAGGTGGGCGGCTCCGCGAGCCCGAGGTCGGCACCGCTCATCGCCTCGATCGCGCCGGCCTTCTCGAGCCGCCGCAGCGCCGGGTACAGCGAGCCGAACGAGACGCCGGAGAGGAACCCGAGCTGATCGCCGAGGCGCTTCTTCAGCTCGTAGCCGTGGAGCGGCTGCTCCTTCAGGAGTCCGAGTATGGCGAGTTCGAGCATGCCGGTCGCTCCGGGGGCGTCCACCCGCTGTTGCGGCGGCGCCCGTCGAGTCGGTCGATATATCGACTCGATATATCGTCGTTTCACGTTACGCTCGGCTGCTCGCGTCGTCAAGCGCGCACGCGCGTCGGCTTTCGGAGCGCGCGCCGGCCACAGGGCTTGGGCTCCAGGCGCGGGAACACGCCGGTACACTGCCCGCCGTGCCGTCGACGGACTACGCGCTGGCCAAGCGGGTGGTCCTGCGCGACTACCGCCGTGGCGTCTTGGGCCGTCCCGAGGTCTGCGACGCCCATCCCGAGCTGCTTCGTGCCGCGCGGCACATCGGAACCCCCGCGAACGAGCCCTGTCCGCTCTGTGACGGAACGGGGCTTCGATTCGTCTCCTACGTGTACGGCGACAAGCTCAAGCAGGCGAACGGGCGCTGCATCAGCCACGACCGGGAGCTGGAGCGCCTCGGGGACTCGGTCGACGAGTTCGCCTGCTACGTCGTCGAGGTCTGCCTCGACTGCTCGTGGAACCACCTCGTGCGCCGCTACCTCCTCGGTCGTCGCCACGTCGGCTGAGCCGCCGATTCCGCATGGACCGGGTCTGCGAGAACTGCGCCCACCCCGACGACGACCTCGCCCTCGTCCACCGCGTCTACGTGGATCCGGAGCAGGCCGGGACCGCTGCGGCCCGCCAGATCGTGGACGACCCGGAGCTGTGGTGCGTATCGTGCCGGTCCCAGTACCCCTTCGAACCCGTCGAAGACGACACGGACGACCTCGCTCCGTAGTCGTGGGATAGCATCGGGGTCGCCGCCGGGAGCCGTGCGTGCCCTGGACGGCGGAGGTGCACGATGGCATCCGATCGACCACACCCTCGGTCCGCGCCCGCAATCCGGGCTCACAAGGGCAGCGGCGAGCCACTCGTCATGGTCACCGCGTACGACGCGCCGACCGCCCGCATCGCGTCGGACGCGGACGTCGACCTGATCCTCGTCGGCGACTCGGTCGCGATGGTGGTCCTGGGCTACGACGACACCTTGCAGGTCACCATCGACGACATGGCCCACCACGTCGGCGCGGTCGCCCGCGCGGAGCCGGAGCCGCTCGTGGTCGGCGATCTCCCCTGGCTGAGCTACCACGTCTCTCGCGAGGAGACCGTGCGCAACGCCGCGGCACTCGTCCGAGCCGGTGCCCAGGCGGTGAAGCTGGAAGGGGGCCGCAAGCGGCTCGATGCCGTCGCGGCCATCCTCGACCTGGAGATCCCGGTGATGGGGCACCTCGGGCTCACCCCGCAGTCGGTGCACGCGCTGGGCGGGTTCAAGGTCCAGGCCAAGCAGCTCGACGAGGCGCGGGAGATGGTCGACGATGCCGTGGCCCTCGCCGACGCCGGCTGCTTCGCGATCGTGCTGGAATGTGTTCCCGATGCAGTCGCACGTGTGGTCACCGACGCGGTCGACGTGCCCACGATCGGCATCGGTGCCGGTCGCCACGTCGACGGTCAGGTGCTCGTCGTCCACGACCTGCTCGGCTTCGAAGACCGAGTCGTGCCGAAGTTCGTGCGCCGCTACGCGTCCATGAAGGACGAGGCGACGTCGGCCGTTGCCGCGTTCGCCGATGATGTGCGCACCCGGCGCTTCCCGGCCGCGGACGAGACCTATCACCTGGCGGACGACGTGGCCGAGGCTCTCGGTCTCGTCGGCGAGACGCGGACACGCGTCGACGCGTGATCACCGCGCGGGCGCGCCATCGCCTCGGCGCGCTCGCGTCGGTTGTCGCCCTCGTGGTCGTGCTCACGGCCATGCTCGTGGCGTGCTCCGGTGACGATGGCGGAGCGACGGGCGACACCGCCGGCGGCGTTCCGACCTTCCCGGCCACGCGGCCCGCGCAGGCGCCCTTCGAGGGCTTCGAGGAGGCGACGCTGACGATCGGCGACGAGATGCTGCAGGTGCTGGTCGCCGTGACGGACGCCCAACGATCGCAGGGCCTGCGGGGCGTGGACGATCTCGGCGAGTATGCCGGCATGGCCTTCGTCTACCCCCAGGCCACCGATGTCGCCTTCACCATGGCCGGCGTGCCGATCCCGCTCGAGGTCGGCTTCTACGACGGTGCGGGGGCGCTCGTGGACCATCTCGAGCTCGAACCCTGCGAGGGGACGGACGCCGAGTGCCCGGCCTACCGATCGAGTGTCCCCTTCGTCGTCGCGTTCGAGGCCCCCGCGGGCGAGCTCCCCCCGGGGGACCTCCACCGCTGAGGAAGGCGTCACACCCGGCGGGTAGGGTCCGGGCGGACACGACGCAATGCGCCGCCGCCGGGTCGCCCGGGCCCGGCGTCGAGCGGGCGTCGTGGGGAGGCTCTGGTAGCCTCACCACTTCGGCGTCCCGGCACGGCCGGGCGCCGCGGTCCTGCTCCCGGCGCCGACCAGAACACGTCGAGTCGACGGGAGCCCGCCCGAGGGCGGTCCACAGGTCAAGGAGGTAGCGGCCCATGCGGCCCTACGAGGTCATGGTCATCTACGACGCGGACGCAGACGAAGAGCAGATCCGCGCCGACGTCGAAGCGCATCGCCAGGCACTCGCCGATCGCGGCGCCGATCTCGGCTACGTCGATCACTGGGGCAAGCGGCGCTTCGCCTACGAGATCGCGCACAAGACCGAGGGCTGGTACGTGGTGCTCCAGGCGCGGGCCGAGCCCGCGGCGATGGACGAGCTGCACCGGACGCTCGCGCTCGCGGACTCGGTCGTTCGGCACAAGGTGTTGCGCATCCCGGAGGAGGCCTACGGGCCCCCGGCGGCGATGAGCAACGTCGCCGACTCGTAGGAGGATTCCGATGGCTACCGGCAACAGCATCACGGTCGTGGGCAACCTGACCCGTGATCCCGAGCTGCGCTACACGCCGAGCGGCGCCCCGAAGGCCACGTTCGGTGTCGCCGTGAACCGGCGGTGGCAGAACCGCCAGACCCAGGAGTGGGAAGAGGCGACGAGCTTCTTCAACGTCGTCTGCTGGCGGGACATGGCGGAGAATGTCGCCGAGTCGCTGCCGAAGGGTGCGCGCGTGGTGGTCACGGGCCGCCTCGAGCAGCGCAGCTGGGAGACCGACCAGGGAGAGCGCCGCAGCGTCGTCGAGATCGTGGCGGACGAGGTGGGCCCCAGCCTCCGCTGGGCGACCGCCGACATCGCCAAGAACGATCGGCGGGGCGGCGGGGACTTCGGCAGCGCGGGAGGTGGCGGCAGCCCGGGAGGTGGCGGCAGCCCGGGAGGTGGTGGCGGCCCGGCGACCCCGCCACCCGACGAGTTCGGTGAGGAGCCCTTCTGATGGGACGTCGCAACCGCAAGAGCGGCAAGAAGATGAGCAAGGAGCTCCGGCCGCGCAAGCAGAAGGTGTCGATCCTCACCACCGAGGGGATCACCTACGTCGACTACAAGGACGTGAACCTGCTGCGGCGCTTCATGTCGGAGCGGGCCAAGATCCGGGCCCGCCGCGTGACCGGGAACAGCTCGCAACAGCAACGCCAGGTCGCGCGCGCGATCAGGGTCGCTCGGGAGATGGCGTTGTTGCCCTACCAGGTACGCCAGGTGACGCAACGGGGGCGCAAGAAGCGCGATCGCGAGATGCGGCCGACCGGAGCCGCGCCGCGTCCCTCGACGCCGCCACCACCGCCACCGGGTGCGGGCGCGAGCCCGGATGGCGACGAGGCCGGGGCGCCCACGCCGGCCCCGACGGAGACCGCTGCCGCCGAGACGGCTCCCGCCGAGACGGCTCCCGCCGAGGCCGGTGCCGCACGGTCGGAGGAGACCGAGAGCGCCGGAGGCGGCGAATGAGGATTCTGCTCCGCGACGACGTCGAGAACCTTGGGCGCAAGGGCGATCTCGTCGACGTTGCCGACGGCTACGCGCGCAACTTCCTCGTCCCGAGGGGCGCGGCCATTCCTGCCAGCCCCGGTGCCGTGCGGCAGGCCGAGGCGATGCGCCGCAGCCGCGAGGCACGTGACGCGCGGGAGCGAGCCGCGGCCGAGGAGCTCGCGGCCAAGCTGGGCGCCGGTCCCATCCGTGTCGCCGCGCGCGCCGGCGAGGAGGGACGCCTGTTCGGCTCCGTGACCAACATGGACATCGCCACTGCGGTGCGCGAGCAGGTCGGCGTGGAGCTCGATCGGCGAGCGATCGAGCTCGAAGAGCCGATCAAGGAGCTCGGGTCGGCCGAGGTCCGGGCGAGCGTGCATCCCGACGTCGACGTCACGCTGGCCGTCGAGGTGGTGGCGGAGTAACCGCGGCGTGAGCCTCGTCGAGATCGAATCCGGTGGTGACCACACGTCCATCGTGCGGCTGAACCGCCCGGAGCGGCTGAACTCGATGAGCTTCGATCTGGTCGAGGCGCTCTACGACGCGATCGATCGGGTCGGGGCCGACAACGACACCTGGGTCGTGGTGCTCACCGGCGCCGGCCGGGGGTTCTGTTCGGGCCTCGAGCTCGAGGACTTCGGCGCCATCCCCGGCGCGGAAGGCCTCGGTGTCGCCCGGCTCGGTATGCGGGCGATGTCCTATATGGGGGGAGTGGTCCCCGCGTTGCGCGCCCTGCCGCAGCCGGTCATCGCGGCCGTGAACGGGGCCGCGTACGGCGGTGGCATGTGCCTGTCGCTCGGCGCCGACGTGCGCCTCGCGGACGAGACGGCGTCGTTCTGCGGCGCCGCGGTGGTCAACGGGCTCACCGGCACCGAGCTGGGCGTGAGCTTCCTGCTGCCACGGCTCATCGGCGCGTCGCGCGCGTTCGAGCTCCTGTTGAGCGGACGCCGCGTCGACGCGGCCGAAGCGGAGCGCATCGGGCTCGTCTCGCGCGTGGTTCCCGCGGGTGAGGTCCTCGAGGAGGCCCTCGCGCTCGCGGACCACCTCTGCACGCTCAGCCCCTTCGGGATCATGATGACCAAGGAGGTGTGCTGGGCGAACCTCGAGGTCGGGAGCCTCGGCGCCGCGATCGAGCTCGAGAACCGCAGCCAGCTCCTGGCCGGGCACACGGGCAACCTCGACGAGGCCCGCAGCGCGTTCCGGGAGGGACGCCCGCCCCGCTACCCGGAGTGAGCTCGCGACCGCACGCGACCATCCACCGTGGTTGTCACACCCGGATAACTGTCACACCTGCATGAGTCGATAGCGGGGTGCGCGCGCCGGCTGTGGAAAACGGGCAAGATTTCCACAGTCGAATCCCCAGAATCGTTTGGGTTGTCCTCTTGCTCCTCACAAGCCCGGGGCCCCAGGATCACCCCCGGGCTCGACGGGTAGCGGGCGGGGGGTGAGCGTGGTCCAGACGATCGACGAAGCGCGGCGGCGTCGGGCCGACTCCGGTCGCATCCAGCCTCACAACCTCGAGGTCGAGGAGTCCCTGCTCGGCGCGATGCTGCTGTCGCGCGACGCCATCACGGCCGCAGCCGAGCAGCGCATCGACGCCGGCGACTTCCACAAGCCGGCCCACGGTCACGTCTTCGAGGCGATCATGGTCCTCTACGGGCAGGGGGAGCCCGTCGATCCCGTGACCGTGGCCGAGGAGCTGCGCCGGGCCGACCTGCTCGACGTGATCGGCGGCAAGCCCGCGCTGGTCGCGCTGCAAGCGGGTACGCCCGCGTCGGCCAACGCGGGCCACTACGCGCAGGTGGTCGGCGAGCTCGCGCTGCTGCGCCGGCTCATCGTCGTCGCGGGCGAGATCGCGGAGATGGGCTACGCCGCACCGAGCGACGTGATCGAGACGCTCGATCGCGCCGAGGCCCTCGTCTTCGACGTCGCCGAGCGGCGCGTGAGCGAGTCGATGGTCGATCTCCACCAGTCGTTGCAGGGGACGCTCGACCACCTCGAGTTCCTCTACGGGAGCGACAGCGAGGTCACGGGGGTGCCGACCGGCTACGACGACCTCGACGGCGTGCTCCTGGGGCTCCAACCCTCGAACCTGATCATCCTCGCGGCCCGGCCGGGGCAGGGGAAGAGCGCGTTCGGCCTCGGCGCGGCGAAACACGTCGCCACGCACGCGAACCGGCCGGTGTTGTTCTTCTCGATGGAGATGGGTCACCTCGAGCTGACGAAACGGTTGCTGGCCTCCGAGGCGCGAGTGGACTCGAAGAAGCTGGCGACCGGCAACATCCCCGAGGGCGACTGGAGCCGGCTGAGCCACGCCGTGGGGCGCCTCGCCGAGGCGCCCCTGTTCATAGACGACAACCCCCCCAGCACGGTGATGGAGATGCGTGCCAAGGCACGCCGGTTCCGCGCCCGCAACGGCGATCTCGGCCTCGTGGTCGTGGACTACATCCAGCTCATGAGCTCCGCCCGCCGGGCCGAGAACCGCCAGCTCGAGGTCTCCGAGATCAGCCGGGGGTTGAAGATCCTGGCCCGCGAGCTCGAGACGCCGGTCCTGGCCCTCTCGCAGCTCAACCGACAGCTCGAGTACCGCCAGGACAAGCGGCCCGTCCTGGCCGATCTCCGTGAAAGCGGCAGCCTCGAGCAAGATGCCGACGTGGTGGCCTTCATCTACCGCGACGAGGTGTACAACCCCGATTCCGACGACCGGGGCATCGCCGAGGTCATCGTGGGCAAGCACCGCAACGGACCCACCGACACCGTTCGCCTGGCCTTCATCCCCCAGTCCACCCAGTTCGCAAACATGGCCAAGGGGTAGGGAGACCGTTCGTTTCCGGGTAGCCTCCGTTCGCGCCCAACCGGAGGAATGCCGTGTCACCGATCGGACCACGAGGGAGACGGTCGATGCGCCGCACGTCACGACGCACGTCCCGCCGTACGAGCCGCCGCATGAACCGGCGCGAAGAGCGCCGGGAAGACGAAGCAGCTGCCGCCGCGCCGGCCGCGGCGCAACAGTCGGAGCAGCCGGCGCCGGCCGGTGGTGAGGACACGGTGACCCAGCTCCAGGAGCTCACGCAGCTGCACGAGTCGGGGGCGCTGACCGACGAGGAGTTCGCCGCCGCCAAGGCGAAGCTCCTCGGCTAGCCGACCGGCCCGTCAGCCGACGGGCGCGCGGCCGCTTCAGCGCACCTCGACCGCGAGACCGCGGTACTCGTCGGCGCGCTCGGCCTGGATCTGACGGTTCCGCACCCGCCCGGGCAGGAACGCGGCGAGCACGCCCGCGACGACGGCCACGCCGGCGGCGAGAAGGAAGACGGTGTTGTAGGCCGCCTGGGCCGTCGCCGCGCCGGCACCCGTGGGACCGTCCGGTGTGACCCCGCCCATCTGGGTGGCCAGGATCGTGGCAAGCACCGCCACGCCGAACGACGCTGCGACCCTCGTGTTGAGCTGACGGACGGCCGACGCCTGGGCAACGAACCGTTGCGGGAGCACGTTCAGACCGGTCACCGAGTTCGGCATCATCGCGAACCCGAACCCGAGGCCTTGTGCCACGACGGCACCTTCGATCGTCAGGATCGGCGAGTCCACGGAGAGATGCCCGAGGATCCACGCCGACGCACCCAACAGGGCCAGCCCGATCATGACCGGAACTCGTGGACCGATCCGATCGGTCAGACGACCCCCCAGGGGAAACGTGATGGCGCCGGCGATCGCCATGGGCACGAGCATCGTGCCCACCCGGAGTGCCGACATCGTCCTGAGTGTCTCGAGCTCGAGCGGCAGGAAGACGAGAATCCCGAACTGCACGACGATGGTGCCGGCGATCACGGCCATGGTGAGGCTGAAGATCGGAACCCCGAACATGGCGACGTCGATCACGGGATGTACGACCCGCCGCTCCCACGCGACGAAGGCGGCCAGTAGGCCGGACCCGACGACGAGCAGCCCGACCGTGAGCGGGGACGCCCATCCCCAAACGCCCGCTCGAGCGAACGTGAACAGGTAGAGGACGAGTCCTCCCGTCACGAGCCCGAGTCCGGTGGCATCGAAGCGGCGGCGTTCCCGATAGCCGGTGTCGCGCAGCAGTCGGCTGGCCGCGAGGATGCCGATAGCTCCGATGGGAACGTTGATGAGAAACAGCCAGTGCCAGCTCACCGTGGTGACGAGATACCCGCCGATCACCGGACCGAAGGCCGGCGCGGCCATGGCGGCGACGCCCCAGATCCCCAAGGCTGTGCCCCGCCGGTCGGGCGGGAACAGCTCGTAGATCATCGCCATGCCCACCGGCATCAGCGCACCGCCCCCGAGGCCCTGGAGCACCCGGGACGCGACGAGCAGCTCGAGGGTCGGCGACAGCGCAGCCAACAACGAGCCGAGCGCGAAGAGCGACAAGCTTGCGATGAACAATCGCTTCCGCCCGAACCGGTCGGCCAGCCAGCCGGTCGGGGGCTGGGCGACGCCGACCGCCAAGAGATAGGCAGTCACGACCCACTCGATCCCGTCCTGCCGGTCCAACGCGCGACCGATCTGCGGGAGCGCGACGTTCACGATCGTCGTGTCGAGGATCACCATGAACGTCCCGATCAACACGACCCCCATCGCGACCCACGGGTACCGATCCCCGCTATGAGGGCTGGTCGCGTTCGAAGCGGAGCCGGTCGTGGTGTTCGTCGCCGTCATGCCGAACCCGCTCGCGCCGCCGCGTCGATCGCGGACGTATCGATCAGTGGGGCGAGATCGTCGGTGAGCCGACCGAGGAGCCCGGTCAGGTCTGCAAGTTCCTCGCGTGTCCACTCGCTCAGGGCCTCTCCCAGCAGCTCGCCGTGCGCGGCGCGCAGCCGTGTGATCAGGTCACGGCCCGCGCCGGTGGCCTCGACCATGACGGCCCGACCGTCGACCGGATCGACCGAGCGGCAGCACAGCCCTCGATCCTCCAGCTGCGCGGCGTGGCGATTACCCCCGGTGGAGCACGCCACCACGAGCTGGCGGGCCAGTTCCGACAGACGCATCGGTCCTTGATCGACGATCCGGCTCAGCGCGACTGCTTCGACATGGTCGATGTCCACGCCGGCGCGAGCGACGATCCGCTCGTGCACTCGGG
Organism: uncultured Burkholderiales bacterium; assembly: GCA_964424125.1. GTDB lineage: Bacteria > Actinomycetota > Acidimicrobiia > IMCC26256 > JAOSJL01 > CAYRHS01. The sequence continues at coordinate 3,201 of CAYRHS010000038.1, read as the reverse complement.
GCACCGCGGTGCGCCGTACCACCAGCGCGAGATCACGCTGGAGCAGCTTGAAAAGACCGGCTCGGGATGGATCCGCGGGCCTCATCATGGTGAAAGTTACTTGCAGAGTGCAAACAACTTTGTGGCGCGTCAGAACAGCCGCAGTGACCCGTCGTCGATGCCGCGCAGGACGTCGAGGTCGACCTCGATGCACTCGACGTCACGACTCTCGGCGAAGACGCGTGCTTGGGGCTTGATGGTCTGCGCCACGAGCATCGCCCGGGTGGGGGCGAGGGCCGGGTCGCGGTCGAGGCGCTCGCGGTAGCGCAGGAGCTGCTCGACCCCGGTGATCTCGCCGACGCGCTTGATCTCGATCGCCACGGAACGGCCCTCACCGTCCCGGCACAGGAGATCGACGGGGCCGATGTCGGTCGGGTACTCACGGCGGACCAGCTCGAGGCCGTCGCGCAGCGCGGCGACCCGGGCGGCGATGAGCGCTTGGAGCTCGGCTTCGACGCCCTCCTTCTCGAGACCCGGGTCCTCGCCCAGCACCACCTCGTGGTCGGCCAGCACGTCGAAGACGCGGATGCGAAGGGTCTCGCCGGCGCGGTTGGTCGCCACGATCTCCGTCTCCTGCTCGGTGATCGTGCAGGGCGGGGTCATCCAGTTCAATGGTTTGTAGGCCTTGGCGTCCGAGTGGATCGCGATGGAACCGTCGGCCTTCATGAGTATGAGGCGCGGTGCACGAGCGAGGCGCGCCCCGAGCCGGCCCGAGTACTCCACCTCACAGTCGGCGACCAGCAGGCGCATCGAGCTCCCCGTCCGGTGATGGCCCGACCGAACGGTAGGCGGCCACACCCCCGGGGGGTCCGGTTCTGCGATGATTCTCCCCGTGCCTGGCGCCCGGGTCCCTGCCCGTACCGTCGCCGTCGGCCTGCCGGCCGCGGCCGTGGGCACCGCGGCCGCTGTGGGCCTCCAGGCATGGTGGGCGGGACACCGCCGCCTCCCCGTTTTCGACGAGCTCGACCCGAGCGGCGCCTTCGGCGCCGAGGGCCGCCGCTTGGCGCGCATCGTGCTGCTCGGTGACAGCTCCATGACCGGCCCGGGGCTCGAGCACGCGTCCGACATCTGGATCTGCCAGGTCGCGGCGCGGCTCGCGGAGCGCTACCGCATCGAGCTCGTGAACGAGGCGATGAGCGGATCCCGGGTCCAGCAGGTCCTCGATGACCAGCTGCCGTTGGCGCTGGCGGCCGAGGCCGACATCGCCGTCATCTCGGTGGGAGCGAACGACGCGATCCGCGGGACACCGATGAAGCGATTCGAGCGCCAGCTGGACGAGATCGTCGACGTGCTCTGCGCGCACCACGACACCACCGTGCTCTGCGGTGTTGCGGACGTCGGGAACGCGCCGCGGCTCCCGTTCCCGATCGGCATCGTCGCGTCGGGCCGAAGCGCCATGGCCGACCAGGTCCACTCGCGGGTCGCCGCCCGTGACACCCGGGCGGTGAAGATCCAACTCCGCCGACTCGTCGAGGACCGGTTCCGCGACCCCTCGCTGTTCTCCGACGATCTCTTTCATCCCAACGCCGACGGTCACGCGGTCTGGGCCGCGGCGGCGTTCCCCGTGTTCGCGACGGCCGTTGCGCAGGCGATCCGCAGTCGCGAGCTGGCCGCGGCCGCCGGCAGCTGAGCGCCGGGCGACGAGCACCTGACTACCGTCCCGGGAGTGGCTCGCAGGATCTGGATCGGTGTGGCGGTCGCGTCGGTCGCTCTTGTCGCGTTGGCCGTGGCCGTCGCGGGCAACGCCTTGTCGGACGGGCGCTCCACGCGTGGGGTCACCCCAGCAGGCACCGGCGGCGGAAGCACCGACGATCACGACAGCGGCGACGTGCGGGCGGACTTCCTGGAGCTCTTCGAAGCGAGCCGGCTCGGTTCGTGGCAGGCGGTGTTCGCGTACGAGCGACTCGTCGGCGACGAGGCCGGGCTCTCGGGGACGATCGTCGAGGTGAACGTCCCGCCCGAGCGAGTCGTGACCGGCATCGGCGGGTTCACGTACCAGCGGGACAGCGAGGTGATCTCGTGTGTCGATCTCGAGGGCGTCCGGGAGTGTCGCCCACCGGAGCCGGCTGCGTCGACACGGTGCTTCGAGGTCCGTTTCGCCGACCACGAGATCCGGGGACGAACCGAGACGTGCTTCGACGACGCCGGGATCCCGTTGCGGTTCGTCCTCGAACGTCAGCGGGCGGTGGAGACGAGGACCGCGACGAGCTTCGCCGCGGCGAACCCGGGTGACGTCGACGAAGCGATCGCCGACTACCCGGTCGACGCGCCGATGTCCGACTCCGGATCGTTGCCCACGCTCACGTAGCCTCGTCGCGGCATGAACTTCTACGACGACCTGCTCGTCCAGCTCCTCGGAGCCCTGGGGGCGGCACTGTTCGTGGGAAACGGCTTGGCCCTGATCCGGCGCCGCTCCGACGCTCGGGCCGCGAAGACACGCGCACGACGCAGCGGTGCGAAATCCCCCCACCGGGGACCGGACGATCTTGCCCAGGCACCGATCGGACGCTCGGTGCTGTACATGGTCATCGGGTTCGTCGTCATGGTCGCGGCGATCGGCTCCCTCGTCGCCTGAGCGGCCGTTACTCGCAGCACTCGAAGCGCAGCATCCCTGTCCCCGACTCGCCCGGAGCGCGCGTGAACCCGGTGCGCTCGAGCACCGCGATCGAGGCCGCGAGGCTCGGGAGGGTCTCCGCGTCGACCACCCGGACCGTGTCATGGGAGAGCGCCCAGCGTACGAGCGCGCCGACGGCTTCGGTCGCGTAGCCACGCCGCTGGTGGCTCGGCACGACCGCATAGCTCAGCGTGACGCGTCCGACTTCGTTCGGCGGGCCCCCGAAGCCGCCGAAGCCGACGAGCATCGAGGAGTGCAGCGCGTTCGTGAGCCAATACCAGGGAAGCCAGCCCACGCTCGCCGGGTTCCGCTCGAGCTCGTGGACGAAGGCCTCGCGATCCGCCTCGACCAGATCCGGGGGCCAGTCCCGCGGCACGTCGACCCCGAGCGCGGTGGCGAGTGTCTTGCGCCCGGCGACGTCGGCGCGGAGATGCCGAGCCGACGCGGGCACGAGCCGCAGCCGGGGCGTCTCGAGCGCGTTGCGACCCAAGCCGCCCCCGGCCGCGCGCGCGTCCTGTGTGGGCACGTCCTCTCATCGGCGTGCACCG
>CAYRHS010000037.1:0-21411 GCA_964424125.1 uncultured Burkholderiales bacterium | reverse complement strand
TCAATGACGGCGCCGGGGCTGAAGCGGATGACCAGGCCCAGCCCGAGAACAACGTCCAGCGCATCACGCTGGAGATGCTGGGCGTGACCCTCTCGAAGGACGCCCGCGCCCGGGCGATCCAGCTCCCCGCCTGGAACGAGGCGCTCGGGCTGCCCCGGCCCTGGGATCAGCAGTGGTCACTGCGGATCCAGCAGGTCCTCGCGTTCGAGTCCGACCTTCTCGAATACGACGACATCTTCGAAGGCTCGCGGGTCATCGAGCACCACACGGCCGAGCTCATGGATGCGGCGCGCGCCGAACTCGATCGGATCGTCTCGGGCGGAGGCGCCTTCGCCATGCTCGACGAGCTCAAGTCGGCGCTGGTCACATCGAATGCAGAACGCGTCCGCCGTATCGAGTCGGGCGACATCGACGTCGTCGGCGTGAACCGGTTCACCGAATCGGCGCCCTCCCCGCTGACGCAGGGATTCGAGGAGGACCCGGAAGCCGCGCACCTCGTCGTCGATCCCGCCGCGGAGCACGAGCAGATCGAGTCGATCCGGCGTTGGCGCTCCGAGCGCGACGAGACCAGGGTGCGCGCGGCCCTCGAGCGCCTCCGCGTTCACGGGGAAGGTGACACCAACCTCGTTCCGGCCACGATCGAGCTCGCGCTCGCTGGCGGCACCGTCGGCGAATGGGCCGACACGCTCCGGAGCATCTTCGGAGAGTTCCGCGCCCCGACCGGCGTCGGTGGAGTGGCCGCCTCAGTCGGCGGCGAGCTCGCGAGTGTCCGCGAACGTGTGCGAGCAGACGCGGAGCAGACCGGTGGACCGCTGCGCATCCTGGTCGGCAAGCCCGGTCTCGACGGGCACTCGAACGGCGCGGAGCAGATCGCCGTCGCCGCCCGCGACGCCGGGATGGAGGTCGTCTACCAGGGGATCCGACTGACGCCGGCTCAGATCGCGGCCGCAGCCCGGGACGAGGACGTCGACCTCGTCGGGCTGTCGATCCTCTCGGGATCGCACCTGGAGCTCGTGCCCGAGACCCTGCGGCTGCTGCGGGAGGAGGGCGTCGGGGTTCCCGTCGTCGTCGGCGGGATCATCCCCGAGGCGGACCAGGCGAAGCTGCGGGACCTCGGGGTTGCCCGGATCTTCACGCCGAAGGACTTCCGACTCGGCGCCATCGTGGCCGACATGGCCGACCTCGCGCTTTCCAGTCGTTCAAGCTGAGATTCCCGGCGCCGATCATCCGGGAAGTGGACGAACGCCTCGTGATCTCGGTCCTGGCCGCGGTCGCCGCCCTGGCCGCCGGCGTCGCCGGCGTCGTCCTGCACGCTCCGGAGCTCGGCGTGATCGCGGGCGGGCTGGGTCTGGTGACCGGCATCGCCGCCGCGGCCCTCGCCGCGAGGCTGCGCGATCGGGAACGACGCGTCACGGAACTCGCGGGCGAAGCCACTCGTCTGCGCACGGAGATGGAAGCGCTCGCCGCGCTGCTCGAGACCCTGCCGTCTCGCAGCAATCCGAGCGGCGTCATGATGCCGCCCGCGTACTCGCGCACCCCCGCCCGCGAGCGCGAGGCCGCGAAGTCCCGACACCCGGCCGCGTCGTCCCCGACGACCGACGACGCGCCGCCGGGGCTCGTCGACGAGCAGCACTTCACGACGTTGCTCCACCAGCGCGTCGCGTCCGCACGCCGTCATCTTCATCCGCTCAGTGTCGTGCTCTTCGCGGTCGGTGGCGGGCCCGGACTGGAGCAACGGCTCGACACCCTCGCGTACGCCGTTCTCCGCACCATGCGTGAGTGCGACTCGCTGACACGGGTCAACGACCTCATGCTCTCCGCCGTGCTCGACGGCGCGTCCGAGCACGGAGCGGTGTGGGCGGTCGAACGCGTCCGGGCCGCGCTCGCCGAGAGCCCCGATGACCACCCCGTGCAACTCTTCGCCGGGATCGCGTGCTACCCGACGCACGCGCTCGAACCCCGCGCGCTCGTGACCGCAGCCGGGCGCGCGCTCGAGATCGCCCGCGCCGGGAGGGCGTCCGAGGTGCAGGTCGCCGAACGCGAGGCCTGACTCGCTGTTCGCGACCAGAGGCCCTTTCCCACGGAGCCCTCGCTACGAGTAGAGCTCTTCGATCTCCTGCGCGTACTTCTTGAGCACGCCGCGCCGCTTGAGCTTCATGGTGGGGGTCAGCTCGTCGGAGTCGGGAAGCCACTCGTCGGCCAACACCCGGAACTTCTTCACCTGCTCGACCCGGCTGAAGTTCCGGTTCGCCGCCCGGATCCCTTCCTCGACTGCCTCGAGCACCTTCGGGTGGGAGACGAGATCCTGCACGTTCGCGACGTCGATGTCGTGCTGCTGCGCCCACACCGGCAGGTACTCGAGATCGAGAACGACCAGCGCGCTCACGAAGGGCTTGTCGTCACCGACCACGCAGGCCTGACCGACGAGATCGAGCGACTTCAGCGCCGCTTCGAGGTTGGCCGGCGAGATGTTCTTCCCGCCGGCGGTGATGATGAGCTCCTTCTTGCGGTCGACGATTCTCAAGTAGCCCTCGTCGTCCATCTGGCCGATGTCACCCGAGTGGAGCCAACCCTCTCCGTCGAGGGTCTCGGCCGTCTTCTCGGGGTCGTTCAGGTAGCCGCGAAAGACGTTGCCGCCGCGGCAGATCACCTCGCCGTCGTCGGCCAGGCGCACCTCGCAACCCGGGATGGCGGGCCCCACCGTCCCGGGCTTGACGCGATACGGCGCCCAGGTCATCGGCCCCGACGACTCCGACATCCCATAGAGCTCGGCGATCGGGAGCCCGAGCCCGAGGAAGAACTCGAGCGTCTCCTTGGTGATCGGGGCGGCAGCGCTGATGGCCGTGACCAGCTGGTCGAGACCGAGGAGCTCCCGGACGGGCCGGAGGGCCTCCGCTTCGACCTGCTCGTAGCGTGCGCGGACGCCCGCAGGGAGCTCCTCGCCGCGGGCCCGCGCCAACGCCGCCTGCAACCCGACGGCTCGAGCCTGCCGAAAGCCTTCGAGCTTGTCGGAGTCGGCACCGAGCACCGTGTTGACGCCGGTCTGGATCTTCTCCCAGACACGGGGCACCGCGAAGAGCAGCTCCGGGTGAACGTGACCGAGATATCCGGCGAGCAGACCCGGCTCCGGACACGTGGTGACGTCGTAGCCGAAGCGAACGCCCATGTAGTGGGAGACCATGCGCTCGGCGATGTGCGCCATCGGGAGGTACGAGACGAGGCGCCGGTCCGCGTAGCGGTCGAGCTTCAGGCAGCGTTCGAGGCTCTCGATCGTCCAGGCGATGTTGGCGTGGTCGAGCATCACGCCCTTCGGAGGTCCCGTCGTGCCCGACGTGTAGATCACGGTCGCGAGATCGCTCGGTTGCGCGAGCTCCGCGGCCTCGTGGAGCTCGACGGGTGAGGCGTCGAGAAGGGAGTCCCAGCGCAGGACGTCCGCCGGCGCGCGCTGGTCAGGGTCGTCCACGATCGCGATCGTCTTCAGCGTGGGGAGCTCGTCACGGACCTTGAGGAGACGCTCGAGGTAGTCGACGTCCTCGACGATCGCCACCGTGCCCGCGGAGTGGCTCACGAGGTACTGGATCTGTTCGGGGGCCGATGAGTTGTAGATCGAGATCGGCGTCGCGCCGCAGAGCAGCACGGCCACGTCGGCGACGTGGAACTCGGGCCGGTTGCGCATCATGAGCATGACGCGCCGCCCCCGCTCCACCCCGCGGTCGCGCAGCGCCCCGGCGACCGCCGTGGCCCGGGCGGCGTAGTCCGACCACGTCCATTCCTGCCACTCGTCACCGGACTGCCACCGCAGCGCCGCCTCGTCGCCGCGGGCCGCGACGGTCTCGCGGAACAGCCGGGAGACGGTCTGTCCCTCGACCGCGCGGGCCAGATCCTCGCTCGTCACCGCCGCCATCGAACCCCCCTCGTGGTCGCGGATTCCCCATGTGTACCAAGGTTCGGGGGCGTTGTCTCCCGGTTCCGACCGGCTCGGCACGCCAGCTTTTCCACAGGGGCTCTGGAAAACCTGTGGCAGATCGTGGATACTGACGCCCGGACGTCCCGAGGAGGTCGTTGGGGCCCGGTCCGGCCGGTCCGGTTCTCTACACCCACCCCTTCTCGGGGCGTGCCGCGTCCAGGGCCGCGAGCACCGATTCCGTGTCGGCACCGAGGGGTCGGCCCGCGTGACGGATCCGTCCCGGCGTCGCCGAGAGGCGAGCGACCGGTGCCTGCATCGGGGTGCCGTCCACCTCCACGATCGAACCGCGTTCCCTGACGTGCTGGTCGGCGATCAGCTCGGTCACGGTGTAGACGGGCGCGATGGCGGCGTGGGCCGCTTCGAACGCGGCGAGCACGTCGGTCGACGGCCTCGCCCCGATCCAGTCGGCGAGCAGCCCGTCGAGCTCACGACGGTGCTCGACCCGATCGTCGAAGGACACGAACCGGGGATCGTCGGCGAGGCCGATGAGCGCGAGGACACGTTGCGCGACCGATTCCGCCGACGTCGACACCGCGACCCACACCCCGTCCGCGCATCGGTACGTCCCGCGGGGGACAGTGTAGAGGATCCCCGACCCGAGGCGCGGTTGCTCGAGACCGCGATCGGCTGCTCCCGAGGGGAGCGGGCTCATGCACTGGAGCATCGCCTCCAGGAGGCTCACGTCGACGACTTGGCCCTGCCCGTTCCGATCGCGCGCCCGCAACGCGACGAGGATCGCGAACGCTCCCACGAGAGCGGCGATCTCGTCCGTGAGGGCGATCGGCGGCAGGACCGGACCACCGTCGGGTTCGCCGTTGATCGACGCGAAGCCGCTCATCGCCTCCGCGAGGGTGGCGAAGCCGGGCCGATTCGCGTACGGGCCGCTCTGACCGAAGCCCGTGGTTCGCAAGACCACGAGGCCCGGATTCCGTTCCCAGAGGCGGTCGGGATCGAGCCCGAGGCGCTCCAGCGTCCCGGGCCGGAGGTTCTCGACGAGGACGTCCGCGCGTTCGAGCAGCCGCCGCATCGCCCCGCGCCCGTCGTCGGTCTTGAGGTCGAGCACGACGGCGCGCTTGCCGCGACCGAAGACCTTCCAGAGGTAGCTGTCCTCGTCACCTTCGGGCTTCCAGCCGAGGCGACGGGCACCGTCGCCTTCCGGCGGTTCGACCTTCACCACGTCGGCGCCGTAGTCGGCGAGGTACTTGGCGGCACCCGGAGCCGCGATCAGCGTCGCCATGTCGACGACACGAATTCCCTCGAGCGCGTCCACGAACGCGGCAGCCTAGAGGCCGAGGCGGAGATCAGCGCTCGACGAGCCCGGCGAGCGTCGCGTCGACGTGCGCGGTGAGCTCGTCGTCGCCCATCTCCTCGCGCCGGACGAGGCGCCGGTAGAAGAGCGGGGCGCTCAGGCGGTCGACGGTGAGCTCGAGGTCGAGGTCGGCAGCGAGCTCGCCCCGGCCTTGTGCGAGCTCGAGCACGGTGCGCATCGGGAGCCGTCGTTCGGCGACGAACTCCCGGTACGGCTGGGCGAGGTCCGGCTCGGCGTCGGCGAGGTCGAGGAGCGCGGGCAGCGCGGCGCCCGCGGGGGAGCTCCACAGCGTCCCCTGCAAGCGGCGGAGGAGCTCGAGCAAATCAGCGCGGAGATCCCCGCTGTTGGGGGTCGCGGGCCGCTCTATCGCGCGCTCGATCGCGTCGACGAGCAGCGACTCGAGCGAGTCCCAGTGCCGATAGACGGTCGTCTTCGCGACACCGGCGCCGCACGCGATGGCCTCCATCGTGCAGCCCGCGCTCCCGCGTTCGGCCAGGACCTCGAGCGCGGCCCGCAGGACCGCGTCACGCGAGCGCGCGACACGCGCGTCGGTGACCGCGCCGTGCCGAACGCCCCCGAACTCGGGACCTCGCAACCCGTGGCGTGGCCCTCGCGTTCGCGTCACGCGGACTCTCCCGCCACCGGGACCGCATCCTCCCCCGGCCCTCCGTGCGACCCGACCTCCGCGTAGTCCGGCCGGTTCCGAGCCGGCATCCGGGTCCATGCCACGACCGCGCCCACGATCGCCATGCCCGCGCCCACGAGGAAGCTGACGCCCATCGCGTCGGTGAACGAGGTTCGCGCCGCCTCGAACAGCGGCTGCCCGGCGTCTCCGAGCCGGTTGGCGATCCCGATCGCGGCACCGACCGACTCACCCGCGGCCTGGCGTACGGAGTCGGGGACCAGACCCGTGACCTGCGAGTCGAGGTTCGAGCGGTAGCCGGCGTTGAGCAACGTCCCGAGCACCGCGACCCCGACGGCGCCACCGACCTCGCGCGAGGTGTCGTTCACGGCCGATCCGACTCCGGCCTTGGAGAGCGGCATCGCGGCCATGATCGAGCCCGTCGACGGCGCCATGGAGGAGCCCATGCCCATGCCCACGACGAACAGGACGATCGCGAGGACCCAATAGGGCGTGCTGATCGTCACCAACGACAGGCCCACGAGGCCGACCGCGACCACGACAAGCCCGGTCCCGACGACGCGGTTGGCACCGAAACGTTGCGCCAATCGATCGCTGTTCGGCGCCGAGATCATCAGTGAGACGGCGATCGGGCCCGTGCGCACCCCTGCCTCGAGGGGCGAGTAGCCGAGCACGAACTGGAGGTACTGGGTGAGGAGGAAGAACGTCCCGAACATCGCGAAGAAGGCCAACGCGATCGCGACGCTGCCGATGCTGAACCGCGGGTCCCGGAAGTACTGCATCGGCAACATCGGGTGCTCGGCCCGGAGCTCCCAGCGTACGAACGCAGTCCCGACGACCCCCGCGGTCGCGAACGCCCCGAGCGTGAGGGGCGCGGTCCAGCCGTCGCCCGGGCCCTGGATGATGCCGTAGAGGAGGGCACCCAATGCCACGATCGACAGCACCGCGCCTGTCGGATCGAGCCGAGTGTGCTGTGGATCGCGCGACGTCGGGACGAGGAAGAAGCCGGCGACGAGCGCGGCCACGACGACGATCACGTTGAGAAAGAAGATCGAGCCCCAAAAGAAGTTGTCGAGGAGCCACCCACCGACGATCGGCCCGATCGCTCCCCCGACACCCGCGAAGGCGGCCCAGATACCGATGGCCCTCCCGCGCTCCTGCGGCGGGAAGACGTTGGTGAGGATCGAGAGCGTGGCCGGCATGATGAACGCGGCGCCGATACCCATCGCCGCGCGGGCTGCGATGACGTGCTCCGGCCTCGTGGCCATGGTGGCGCCCAACGATGCGAGCCCGAAGATGACGAGCCCGTTCTGGAGCGCACCCTTGCGCCCGAACCGGTCACCGATCGCGCCCGCGCTCAACAAGAGCCCGCCGAACACGAGGCCGTAGGCGTCGACGATCCATTGGAGCTGGGAACCGCTCGCGTGGAGCTCTCGCACGAGCGTCGGCAGAGCCACGTTCAAGCTGGTGTTGCCGAGCACGACGAGCACGAGGCTCAGGCACAGCACTGCGAGGATGAGCCAGCGGCGGAGGTGGATCCGCTCCAGGCTCGCGTTGGTCATCGAGCTCATTGCCGACCTAACGCTACGAAGTAGTCGCCCATTCCACACGGTTCCCCGCGCTGCCCTGCAAAGCTTCGCATTCTCGCTACGCTATCGTAGCGAAACTCGCCCCGGCGGCGATCAGAACGACTGCGTGAAGCAGCGATCGCCCAGCGCGCCCAGCGCGTAGTCGCGGTAGAGGCCGGCGAACATCCCTCGGGTGCGCTCCGCCCAACGACGCCCCGCGGGCTCGTCGACCCGGCGCACGACCTGCGTGTAGCCACCGTCGTAGATCTGGTATTCGGCCCAGGCCCCCGGGTAGTCCTTGACGCAGGCGACCTCGACGATCGGGACGTCGCGAGCCGCCGGGAAGCGCCGCGCCCGGTTCCGGTGCGTGTGCCCGGCGAAGTAGCCGGCGATCGCGTCACGCCGGCCGATCAGCTCGACCAGCGCCTCGCTGTCCTCGGGGTTGATCCCGAAGTAGTCGTCGGGGCGCGTCGGCGACTCCGGGTCCCAGGGGTGGTGATGGCCGAACACGAGGACCGGGTCGGGAGACTCGGCCGCGAGGTCCTCGAGCCAGGCGAGCTGGTCGCGCTCGAGCCGTCCCCGCTCCACGCCGGGGATGACCGTGTCGAGCACCGCGAGCCGTACACCCGCCAGCGAGATCACGAACGGTGCGCCCTCGACGGCGAGTGTCGGGTCGAGCATGGCGTCGTGGTTCCCCCGCACGTGGCGCATGCGAGAACCCAACGTCTCGTACGCGTCGAGGAAGGCGCCGTACTGCTCGGGCGCACCGACATCGGTGAGGTCTCCCTTGACGACGACCGCGTCGGGATCGAGCCGCTCGATCTCGACGATCGCGGCCCGGCTCATCACCTCCGGGTAGGGATCCTCGCCCGGGAGGCTGCGGAAGAACGGCCCTTCCTGGTGAGGGTCGTCGCCGAGCCGGCCCGCCTCGACCTCGCCGAAGTGCACGTCGTTCGTCGTGGCGATCGTGCAGAGATGGCGTCCCGGCGGTCGAGCAAGCGTGCGGACCCTGGTCGGCAGGTACTCGGAGGGTTCCGTGCCCTCGATCTCGAGCGGATACTCGGTGTCGGGTTCGAGCCCGCCGATTCGGGCGGTGTGGAACCGGCTCGTGGTCACGACCTCGTGATCACCGACCCGGACGCGCAGCTCGCCGCCGTCGTCGGTCGTCGCGGTCACGACCACCTCGTCGACGCCGGCGGAGAGCAACTCCGGGTCGCGAACGACACCCGCCACCGGTGTCAGGCGCGCGTGCGCCGCATGAGCCGGCCGGACAGGCGCCAGGGGCCACGAGCCATCCCCGCTCGTCGCGCTCGGAGCCGGGCGGCGTGGACCCACTCGCTCGAGCACAGCGGCGTGGAGCACTCGGACTTCTGCTCGCCCTCGAGCACCGCGCTGATCGCGGCGGTGATGGCGGCCACTTCGTCGGCCGTGGGCGTCGGCTTTACCACCCGGAGGTGCGGGGCTTCCATGCGCTAGAGGGGGACGTTCCCGTGCTTGCGTTGTGGGAGCTGTTCCTTCTTGGAGCGCAGCATCTCGAGAGAGCGGATCAGGACGCGCCGGGTGCCGCGCGGGTCGATCACGTCGTCGACGTAGCCGCGCTCGGCCGCGTTGTACGGATTCGCGAAGCGCTCCGTGTACTCCTCGACCAGCTCCGCACGCCGGGCCTCGGGCTCGTCGGCCTCGGCGAGCTCGCGGCGGAAGATGATGTTGACCGCGCCCTCTGGCCCCATCACCGCGATCTCGGCCGACGGCCACGCGAAGGCGAGATCGGCGCCGATCGACTTTGCGTTCATGACATCGTACGCGCCTCCGTATGCCTTGCGCGTGATGATCTGGATCCGCGGCACGCTCGCCTCGCAGAAGGCGTAGAGGAGCTGCGCGCCGTGGCGGATGATGCCGCCGTACTCCTGGTCGGTGCCGGGGAGGAACCCGGGCACGTCCACGAACGCGACCAGCGGGACGTTGAACGCATCGCAGGTGCGGACGAAGCGCGCGGCCTTCTCCGAGGCTTCGATGTCGAGAGTGCCCGCGGCCACCTGCGGCTGGTTGCCGACGACGCCGATGACGTGGCCGTCGACACGAGCGAAGCCCACGATGATGTTCATCGCCCAGTACTGCGATACCTCGAAGAACTCACCGTCGTCGACGATCTCGCACACGACCCGCTTCATGTCGTAGGGCTTGTTGGGCGCGTCGGGGATGAGCTCGACGATGTCGCTGCAGCTCCGTTCGGGATCGTCGTCGGGCGTGAAGACCGGGGGATCCTCGAGGTTGTTCGACGGGAGGAACGACATGAGGTAGCGGACGTTTTCGAGGCACGTGCGTTCGTCGTCGAAGACGAAGTTGGCGACACCCGATTTGGACGCGTGGGTCATCGCGCCGCCGAGCTCCTCCTGCGTGACGTCCTCGCCCGTCACGGTCCGCACCACGTCGGGACCCGTGATGAACATGTGTGAGGTGCCCTTCACCATGAAGATGAAGTCGGTCATTGCGGGCGAGTAGACCGCGCCGCCCGCGCACGGGCCCAGCACGACGCTGATCTGCGGGATGACACCCGACGCCTCGACATTGCGGTGGAAGATGCCTCCGTATGCGGCGAGCGAGACGACGCCTTCCTGGATCCGCGCGCCCGCGCCGTCGTTCAGACCGATCATCGGTGCACCCATCGACGCGGCGAGGTCCATCACCTTGTGGATCTTCTCTGCGAAGACCTCGCCGAGCGCCCCGCCGAACACGGTGAAGTCCTGCGAGAAGACGAAGACCTTGCGACCGTCGATCGTTCCCCAGCCGGTCACGACTCCGTCGGTGAGCGGTCGGGTCTCCTCGATGCCGAAGCCGTGGGCGCGACGCCGGGCCAGCATGTCGAGCTCCACGAACGAACCCTCGTCGAGCAGGATGTCGAGGCGCTCGCGCGCCGTGAGCTTTCCCCGCTCGTGCTGGCGAGCAACCGAACGCTCGCTGCCGGCATGCAGCGCTTGTTCCCGCAACGCCGCAAGCTGCTCGAGCCGCTCTTCGATGGGGTGCGGTTCGGGTGCCACCGGCTCGGACGCGGTGGCCTCACCCTGGATCTCGGACTCCTCGATGGCCATGCGGCGAGCGTACCCGGCAGCGGCCGCACGTCGGTCAGAGCGGGCCCCGGCCGACCTCGCGCTCGTCGGTCAGGCGACCGGCGCCCCGGCGAGTCTCTGTACCCGTGCGAGCGATCGGCAGGCCACGACGACGCCGCGCTCGTCACGGATGAGATCCTCGGGTACGAGGAGGTCGGATCGCTCCGGGTTGGCGTACGCGACCGGGTAGGAGACGACGAGCCATGTGTCGGCGCGGGGCTCGGGCAGGTTGCGCACCTGACCCATCCGGGCCTCGATGACCGGAACGGTCGCGTGCGAGCCTCGACCGTCGACCTCGCACTCGACCAGCTGGGGCCGGTCTCGATCGACCTCGGCCCGGGCCGGATCGGCGGCAGGGGGGATCCGCACCGTCCCACCGTCGGGCATCCGAAGATCGATCTCGTGCGGGCACAAGTTGACGATCCGCATGCTCGCCTCCCGTACCACCGCGCAGCGTAGTCGTCGTCGCACGCGAAGCGGCCCCACCGGGACGGTGGGGCCGTTCGTGGGAACGTTGCGGCGAACGGGTCTCAGACCTCGATGGCGGCCTTGTCGCCCGCGGCGATCGGAACCTTCTGCGGCTTGGCCTTCTCGGCGACGGGGAGCTTCACGGTGAGGACCCCCGCGTCGTAGCTGGCCTCCACCCCGGCCGGATCGAGCGCGTCCCCCAGGAGCACCTGACGGCTGAACGTGCCTTCGGGGCGTTCCCGGGCGATCACCTCGTCCGCCTCGGTCGCGACCTGGTGCCGTTCCGCCTTCACGGTGAGGACGCCTCGTTCGACGGTCAGGTCGATCGCGTCCGGGGAGACGCCCGGGAGGTCGAAGCTGACCTCGACGTGGTCACCCCGGCGTACGGCGTTCATCGGCATCCAGCTCGTGGTGCCGCTGCGGCTCCCGAAGAAGCGTTCGGTCGCTCGGTCGAACTCCCGGAACGGGTCGTAGCGCAAGAGCATCTCGATGTCCCTCCTCGGTCCCGATCCGCTGTGCCATCGGGGCCTCCGACAAATCTTCTATGAGAGATATGATAAAAGCTGAGTCGCTCATGTGCAAGGCACTCGGCGCGGCGCGGCCGCCCGAGGGGAAGCGTGCCCGAGTTGTCGGATTCGCCGAGGGCAGCCGGTCACCCGGCCGCGAGGACCGCGGTGACCTCGAGCTCGACGAGCAGCCGGGGATCGGCGAGCGCCCGGACCGAGAGCAGGCTCGCGGCCGGGAGACGTTCCGTGGGGAAGAAGCCCCGCAGGGCACGGGCGACGGTCGCCGACGCGTCGGCGTCCTCGTCGACCAGATGGACGCGCACCCGCACGACGTCGGCGGGCGTGCCTCCGGACGCGACCAGGACGCGCCGCACGTTCTCGAGCACGGCATCGAGCTGCGCGGCGAGGTCGTCACCGACGACGTCGCCGCGCTCGTCGACCGCCGCGACGCCCGCACAACGGACGGTGCGCCCGCCCTCGGTGACGACGGCTTGCGACCACCCGGCGTCGAGGGTCCGGTAGACGTTGCCGGGGTTCACGTGGTGGCGGAGCACCGTCACCGGCTCACTCCTCGACGAGCTCGATGAGTGTTCCGAAGGCCGTCTTCGGATGCACGAAGGCGACGGTCGTCCCGCGACTTCCCGGCCGCGGTGCGTCGTCGATCACGCGGTGGCCCTGCGCCTTGACCCGCTCCAGCGCCTCCGCGCACGAATCGACGCGGTACCCGATGTGGTGCAACCCCTCGCCCTTGCGGGCCAGGTACTTCGCGACGGGGGAGTCGTCGCGGGTCGGCGTCAGCAGCTGCACGTAGCTGTCGGCAACGCGCAGCAACGCCTCTTCGACGCCGTCGGACTCGACGACCTCGCGGTGCTCGACGTCGACCCCGTAGGTGTCGCGGTAGTAGGCGATCGCCGCCTCCAGGTCGTTCACGGCGATTGCGACGTGGTCGATCTCGGTCAGCGCCATCGGGTCACGCTCCGGCTCGGAGGCGACGGAACAGCGTGATCTCGTCGAGATGCTGCTCACGCAGCTCCTGGTCGGTGACGCCCAGACCCTCTTCGGGCGCGAGCGCGAGGACCGCGAGCTTGCCCTCGTGGAGGTTGCGGTGGACCTGGTACGCCGCCTCTCCGGTGTCGTCGAGCGAGTACGTCGCGGAGAGGATCGGGTGGATGCGCCCCTCGCAGACCAGCTGGTTGGCGGCCCAGGCCTCGCGGTAGTTGGCGAAGTGCGATGCCTTGATCGTCTTGAGGTTCATCCAGAGGTACCGGTTGTCGTACTCGATCATGTAGCCGGACGTCGCCGCGCAGGTGACGATCGTCCCGCCTCGCTTGGCGACGAACACGGACGCACCCATCGTCTGGCGGCCGGGGTGCTCGAAGACGATGTCGACGTCAGTGCCGACGAGCTCACGGATCTTCTTGCCGAGCCGGCGCCATTCCTTGGGGTCCTGCTGCCCTTCCTCGTTCCAGAAGCGGTAGCCGTCGGCCTTGCGGTCGATGGCCGCGGCGACACCCAGCTCGTGCAGCAGCTCGACTCGCTCCGGCGACGACACGACGCCCACCGGGGTCCCGCCGCCGTTGAGCACGTACTGGCACGCGTAGCCGCCGAGCCCACCGGTGGCGCCCCACACGAGCACCGACTGGCCCTGGGTCATGTGCGCGCCGTTGGGGCTGACCAGCATGCGGTAGCTCGTGGAGTTGGTGAGCGCGTTGACGGCGGCTTCTTCCCAGGTGAGGTGGGCGGGCTTGGGCATGAGCTGGTTGGCCTTCACCACGGCGATCTCGGCCAGCCCGCCGAAGTTGGACTCGAACCCCCAGATGCGTTGGTTGGTGGCGAGCATGGAGTCGTCGTGGGCGCTGGGATCCTGGTCGTCGACGTAGTTGCAGTGGATGGTGACCCGGTCGCCGGGCTTCCACCTGCGCACAGCCGATCCCGTCCGCAGCACGACCCCGGCGCCGTCGGAGCCCATGACGTGGTACGGCAGATCGTGGCGCGCGCCCCAGACCGACTCCTTGCCGAGGCGCTCCAGGAACAGGAACGTCGGCAGCGGCTCGAAGATCGAGGTCCAGACGGTGTTGAAGTTGATCGAGCTGGCCATGACCGCCACGTACGCCTCGTCGGGTGCGAGCTCCGGCAACGGCACCTCGTCGACGTGGACCGACTTGCGGGGGTCCTTCTCGTTCGAGGGGATGCCCTCGAACATGTCGGCCTCGTCCTTGCGGACCACCGCGGCCCGGAACGACTCGGGCATCGGGAGCCCGGCGATGACTTCGTCATCGGAGCCCTCGAGGATCGCGGCGCGGATCGCGTCCATCTGCGCAGTCATGTCTGCCGACGGTACCGGCGCCGCCGGTTCCGCTCCAAGCCCGACGACCCCGCTCAGATCCCGAGCGGCGCGGAATCGGTGACCTCGTAGCGGACGATGGCCGGCTCTCCCTCGAGCACCTCCGCCAGCACGGTCACGAACTCGGCGAGGTGGGACGTCGCGAAGTGCTCCTCGAGCGCCTCCGCCGACTCCCACTCCTCGAAGAGGTGCACGACGTTCTCGTCATCGACGTCGAACGCGAACCGGTAGGCGAGGTTCCCGGGCTCGGCGCGGGTCGCCTCGGCGACCCGCTGCGCCGCGGTCCGCGCCGCGTCACGCTTCTCGGGGCGGATGCGGGCTGTCCCCGCCACGACGATCACGGTGGTCGTCCTCCCTGCTGGGCCGAGCGGCACGTTAGCGGGCGGCCTCGACCCCGGATTCCCCTCTCCGTTACCCTTCGGTAGGTTCGTGATCGCCCCTCCACGGAGGATTCCCATGCCCGGCTCGGTCATCGTCTCCTCGGCCCGCACCCCCATCGGCAGGCTCTCCGGTGCCCTGTCCACGTTCACCGCCATGGACCTCGGCGGGTTCGCGATCAGAGAGGCACTGCGGCGCGGCGGGGTCTCGCCCGAACAGATCGACTACGTGTTGATGGGCCAGGTGATCCAGGCCGGTCAGGGCCAGATCACCGCCCGGCAAGCGGCGGCGCACGGCGGCATCCCCATGACCGTGCCGGCGATGACGGTCAACAAGGTCTGCCTGTCCGGCGTCGACACGATCTACCTCGCCGACCAGATGATCGGCGCCGGCGACGCCGAGATCGTCGTCGCGGGTGGGATGGAGTCCATGACCAAGGCGCCCTACCTGCTTCCCGAGGCGCGGGCGGGCTACCGCATGGGCCCCGGCGAGCTGGTCGACTCGTTGGTCCACGACGGACTCTGGTGCGCGTTCGATGCCGTGCACATGGGGACCGGTACGGAACGGTACGCACAGCAGTTCGGCATCTCCCGACAGGCCCAGGACGAGCTGGCGGCCCAGAGTCACGAGCGGGCGGCCAACGCCGAGAAGGAAGGCCGCTTCGCCGACGAGACCATCCCGGTCGAGGTGCCCCAGCGCAGGGGTGACCCCATCCTCGTGACCGAGGACGAGGGCGTCCGGCCGGGGACGACGCCCGAGTCGCTCGGCAAGCTGCGTCCGGCGTTCTCGAAGGAGGGAACGATCACCGCGGGGAACGCGAGCCAGATCAGCGACGGCGCCGCGGCGGTCGTGGTGATGAGCGAGGCCAAGGCCGAGGAGCTGGGCATCGACCCGCTCGCCGAGCTCGTGGGCTTCGGGATGGTCGCGGGCCCCGACGCGTCGCTGCTGCACCAGCCGTCCAACGCGATCAAGGCCGCGGTCGAGAAGGCCGACGTCGCCGTCAGCGACATCGACCTCTTCGAGCTCAACGAGGCATTCGCCGCCGTTGGCTTGGCCTCGATGGAAGACCTCGGCATCACCGACGAGGTCACGAACGTCAACGGCGGGGCGATCGCTCTCGGCCACCCGGTCGGGATGTCAGGGACTCGCATCACCCTCACCCTGATCAACGAGCTCCGGCGCCGCGGCGGTGGACTCGGCGCGGCCGCCCTCTGCGGCGGCGGCGGGCAAGGCGAGGCTGCGCTCGTCCGCACGCGCTGAGGCGGCGACACCGCCGATCCTGACCGCAGGGGAGCGTTCGCGGGGGCGTTATCGTCGGTTGCGTGAGCGCGCCTGCGCTGCGACCGCTGCGCTTCGGGGAGATCCTCGACGTCGCCATCAAGGCCACGACGCGCAACTTCGGCACGCTCGTGCGTGCCGTCGCGCTCGTCGTGATCCCGGTCCAGATCCTGTCCGCGGTCGTCGGCGTGTCGGCGAGACCCGAGGCGTTCGACACCGGTCAGTTCGGCAACGACGCGGCGAGCGCCACTGACACCCGGACGTTCCTGATCGGGCAGCTCGTCGTCCTGCTGCTCGGGCTCGTCGGCGGCATCCTCGCCGAAGGAACGGCGCTCAAGGCCGTGAGCGACGCCTACCTGGGCGAGCAACCCGAATGGCGCTCGTCCCTGCGGTTCGCGTTGCGCCGCCTCCACTCCCTGATCTGGGTCGGCTTCCTCCGTCTCGTGGTCCCGATGGTGCCGTTCTTCGTCGGCACGCTCGTCATCCTGCTCGCGCTCGTCGGGCTCGCCTCGGCGAGTGACGTGGGAGCCGTGATCCTCGGGATCCCGCTCTTCCTCGGCGCGATGCTGGCCGTGGCGTCCGTGTACCTCGTGCTCGCGCTGACGGTCCCGATCGTCCTCGTCGACGGGGTGAAGGGATTTCGCGCCGTCGGCCGTTCCTTCTCGCTCAGTCGCGGCCGCTACTGGCGAACCGCCACGATCCTCTTCGTCGCGCTTCTCCTGGTGTTCGTGATCCAGGCCGCCGTCGGCGGCATCCCCGCGATCGCGATCGTGGCCGTCGACAACACCGCGGTGCAGGCCATCGTGGCCGGGATCGCCAACATCGCCGGCGCCCTGATCACGACACCGTTCCAGGCCGCGATCCTCGCGATCGTCTACTTCGACCTGCGGGTGCGCCGGGAGGGTCTCGACGTCGCGCTCCTCGCACAGGACATCGGCGTCGATCCCGCAACCGCGAGCGCGCCACTGCTCCCGCCCGCCCCCACCCGGCCCCCCCTCGGGGGCCCCGGGGGGCCCCCGCCCGGGGCGGGCCCCCCCCCCCCCCCCCCCCCCCCCCCCGCCCCGGCACCGCCGCCACCCCCCGGCGCGCCGGGCGCGCTCCCGCCCCCTCCACCGCCGTCGCCGCGCCCGGGACCGCCCCCGCCTCCCGGGACCGGTGAGACGGGTGACCCGCCGGCGTGACCTCGCTCGCTCCCCTGCTGGCCGGCACCGCGCCGCGCGTCGATCCCGATGCTGCTCGCCGGGAAGCCGACGCCATCCTCTCCGAACCGCGGTTCTCGCCGCGGCAGATCCCTCGCCCGTTCCGCGGCGTCCTCGACTGGATCGGCCATCGCCTGGAACCCGTCGGCAACTTCCTCGGCCACGTCGCCGGCTTCTTCGGCGACGTGGGTAGATCACCGCTCGGCTTCGCCGTCATCGCAGTGGTGGTCGTCGCAGTCGCCGCGTTCGTGGCCACGCGCATCGCCCGGCGCGCCGGCGTCCGACGCGAGGAAACCCTCCGCGGCTTCCCGGCGACCGTCGACCGTCGCTCCCCCGACGCGCTCGAGCGGGCGGCGGACGAGGCCGCGCGAGCCGGCGAGCTCGACGCGGCGGTGCGATTGCGCTTCCGCGCCGGGCTCCTGCGCCTCGACGACGCCGGCGCGATCGCCTTTCGGCCCTCGATCACGAGCGGCGAGGTGCGCCAGCGCCTGCACCTGCGCGACTTCGACACCCTCGCGCTCGACTTCGACGAGATCGCCTACGGGGGACGACCGGCGTCGGCGACGGACGTGGAGCGAGCGCGGGCGGGTTGGCCCCGCGTCGTGCGCGAGGCGGAGACGGCGTGAGCGCTCCGACCGGACTTGCCGCTCGTCTGCGCCGTCTCCCCACCGGCGGCAAGTTCGCCCTGGCGTTCCTCGTCGCGATCGTGGCGCTGAACGCGATCGCCTGGGCCCTCGACCGGGCGGTGGGAGGCGAGGCACCCGGTGGAGCCACCTCGTCGTCCATCGCAACCGGCGACGACGGTCTGGCGGCGTACGCCTCGCTGCTCGGGCGCTTCGACGTCCGGGTGGAACGCCAGCGCGGACCGCTCGCCGACGCGGAGCTCGATCCGGGATCGACCCTCGTCGTCATCGATCCCGGCGACCTCACCGACGACGATCTCGCGGCGCTCCGAGGATTCGTCGAGTCGGGCGGGCACCTCGTGGCCGGTGGCCGGTTCTCCGATCGCGTGCTCGACGCCGTGCTCCTCCGGCCTCCTTCGTGGAGCCCCGACGGGCCCGATGAGTTCGAGGGCCGAATCTCCGTTCGCCGCTATGCCGACCTCCGAGTGCGGACTGCGGGTGCGGGGACGTTCACCGACTCCGCGGGCGGTACTCCCGTGGTCGCTCGAGACAGCGAGGCGCTCGTCGTGCTCGCGGCCGGGGTCAGCTCCGAGGTCGGTGCACCCATCCAGGTCACGCTGCTCGCGGACGCGTCGCCGCTCCAGAACCGGCTCCTCGCCGAAGAGGACAACGCGGCCATGGGGCTCGCGCTGGTGGACGGCGCGACCTCGGTGGTCTTCGCCGAGGGAGTGCACGGCCTGGGCGAGACGACGGGGGTGGCGGCCATCCCGACCGGCTGGAAGGTGGCATTCGCAGAACTCGTCCTCGCGGCTCTCGTCGCCGTGTGGGCCCGGGCACGGCGCCTCGGGCCGCCCGAGCAACAGCAGCGCCCACTCGCGCCGGCGCGGGCGGCCTACGTCGACGCGCTCGCCGCTACGCTCGCCCGGACGGATCCCCCGGCCGGAGCGTTGGGAGGGCTGCGTACCGCCGCCCGCGAACGGCTCCGCCGGAGGACCGGACTGGCCTTGGACGCCGGAGAGGAGGAGTTGCGCGCCGCCGCGCGGCGGCTGGGGTGGCCCGCCGACGAGATTGCCGGCGTGTGCGGTGACGGTGACAGCGAGGAGGCGCTTGCCGCGGCAGGCCGGGCCCTCGCCCGCTTGGAGAGAGGCGACGGATGAGGGAGCTGCGCGACCGGGTCGTGAGCGAGGTGCGCAAGGTCGTCGTGGGCCAGGACCAGGTCGTCGACCTGTTGCTCCTCTCGGCGGCAGTCGGTGGCCACGCCTTGTTGGAGGGCGTCCCGGGAGTCGCCAAGACGCTTGTCGCCAACGCCGTGGCGCGGGCGTTCGGCGTCGACTTCCGGCGAGTGCAGTTCACGCCCGACATGCTGCCGTCCGACCTCACGGGGACCATGACCTTGCGCGGCGGCGCGGGTGGCGAGCTGGTCTTCCGCCCCGGGCCGGTGTTCACCGACGTGCTGCTCGCGGACGAGATCAACCGCACCCCGCCCAAGACCCAGGCCGCGCTGCTCGAAGCCATGCAGGAGCGTCAGGTCTCCGTCGACGGCGTGGCGCACCCGCTGCCCGACCCGTTCCTCGTGGTCGCGACCCAGAACCCGATCGAGTACGAGGGCACCTACCCGTTGCCCGAAGCCCAGCTCGACCGGTTCTTCGTCAAGGTCGACGTCGGCTACCCATCGGCGGCGGACGAGGCGGCGATGCTGAGGCTGGCCCACGAAGGCGTCGCACCGGCCACCCTCGACGAAGTCCGCGCGGTCGCTTCTCCCGACGCCCTGCGCGCCGCTCGTACGGAAGCCGACACGACGACGGTGACCGACGAGGTGATCGGCTACATCGCCGCGGTCGTACAGGCGACCCGTTCCGTCCCGAGCGTGGAGCTCGGCGCTTCGCCTCGGGCCGCCGTACACCTGCTCGCCGGGGCTCGTGCCGCCGCCAGGCTCGCGGGCCGGAACTACGTGACCCCCGACGACGTCGCGGGGCTCGCACCGCCGGTGCTGCGGCACAGGCTCATCCTGCGCGCGGAAGCCGAGCTGGAGCAGTACCGACCCGACGACGCCGTCCGCGCCGCACTCGGTGCCGTCCCGGTCCCCAGATGAGCGAGACCTACGTCTCGTCCGCGACGCCGTGAGTCCCACGCTCCGAGCCGCGCTGGCCTTCGCGGCCGCGGCGCTCCTCGCACTCCTCGTCGCACCGTTGCTCGCGGTCGTCGTGGTGATCGCCGTGGTCACCGCGGTCGCCGTCGACCTGGTCCGTGCGCGACGCCCTCCCGCCGTCGAGCGCGAGGTCCCGGTCGTGCTGGCGCGCGGGGTCGCGAGCGACCTGCGGATCACGACGACGGCCCCCGGGTCGTCCCGGGTCCGCGTGCGTCAGCCACGGATCCCCGACCTCCCCGTGGACCCGCCCGAAGGCGACGACGTGCTCGACGCCGTGGTCCGTCCCCGCCGACGCGGACGACACGAGCTCCCGAGCGTGGCCACCCGCACCGAAGGTCCCCTCGGCCTCGGCTCCTGGTACCGCCACGACGAGACCACCGCCTCGGTGCGCGTCTTCCCCGACCTCCCGGCGGCCCGCCGGCTCGCGCTCGCCGTGCGCCAGGGGCGATTCCGCGAGCCCGGGCGCCTCACGCGCGGCCCGCTCGGTCTCGGCACGGACTTCGAGTCGATCCGCGACTACTCCCCCGACGACGACATCCGTCAGGTCAACTGGCGCGCGTCCGCTCGCACGGGCCGACCGATGAGCAACCAGTTCCGCGTCGAGCAGGACCGCGACGTGATCCTGGTCCTCGACACGGGCCGGCTGATGGCCGCGCCACTGGGCGATCGCACTCGGCTCGACGCCGCGATCGACGCGCTTGCGGCGGTCGCGCTCGTCGCCGACGAGGTCGGGGACCGCTGCGGCGCCGTGGCGTTCGATCGGGACGTGCGCACACTGGTCGGTCCGGCGCGGCGCAACGGGAGCGCGGTGATCCAGGCGACGTTCGAGCTCGAGCCGAGCCCGGCCGACGCCGACTACGAGCGGGCGTTCCGCGAGATCGGCGGCTCCAAGCGCGCCTTCGTGCTCGTGCTCACCGACCTCGTCGAGGAGGTGGCGGCGCGCTCGTTGCTCCGGGCGGTGCCCGTGCTGGCGCGCCGGCACGCGGTGGTCGTGGCCGGGGCGACCGATCCCGATCTCCGCCAGGCCGTGACCGCTGACCCCCACGACACCGACGACCTGGCCCGCGCCGCGGTCGCCCTCGCGGTGCTCGACGAGCGAAACCACGTGGCCGCCCTGCTGCGCCACGCCGGTGCCGAGGTGATCGAGGCGCCCCCGGAACGGCTCGCCACCGCGTGCGTCGGCGCCTACCTCCGCGCCAAGGCTCGCGCTCGGCTCTGAGCCTCGACGGGGGCAGGTCGGCCGCGCCACACGACGAGACCCCAGTACAGGCCCCCGAGACCGACACCGATCACCAGCGCGGGTCCCAGGCCGTAGCCGGCGGGCGTGATGAACCCCTCGACGAGTCCCGCGACGACGAGCCACACCGCGGTCCCGAGCACGAGCTCGGCCGCGGGTCGCGCCTCGGCCACGAGGGAGTCGACGCGGCCGCGATGACCGGGTTCGACGAGCGCCCAACCCAGGCGGAAGCCGGCCACCGCGGCGACGACGATGCACGAGAGCTCGAGCACGCCGTGCGCGACCACCAGCTCGAAGAACGCACGACCGTTTCCGGCCGAGATCGCCAGCCCGCCGACGGTTCCGGCGAGTACGCCGTTGTAGAGGAGGACGAGCGCCGTCGGGACGCCGAAGACGACTCCGCCCGCGAACGCGAGCACCGCGACGCGGATGTTGTTGGTGAAGATCTCGCTCGAGAACTGCGCTTGTTGATCGGCGGAGAGGCCGAGGTCCTGGCCGGAGGCACGCGGCTCGGTGACCGACCGGAATTCCGCCGGGACGAGTCCGCTCGCGGCGACGGGATCGCGCACCGCCCACCAGCCCGAGAGGAGCATCGGGCCGAGGAGCAGCAACCACCCGGCGACGAGCAGACCGGG
>CAYRHS010000036.1:0-21469 GCA_964424125.1 uncultured Burkholderiales bacterium | reverse complement strand
CGAGCTCGACCTCGTCGTGCACGGGACGACGACGGCCGACAACACGATGATCGAGATGACGGGCGCGCCGACCGGCCTCCTCGTCACGGAGGGACACCGCGACGAGATCGAGATGCGGCGCGTCCACAAGGAGGAGATCTGGGACCCGAGCTACCCGGCCCCGCCGCCGATCGCACGGCGCCGGGCCCGGATCCCGATCGCCGAGCGACTCGACCACGAGGGCGAGGTCGTGCGGCCGCTCGACGAGGAGGCGGTACGCCGAGGCGTCCGGCGGCTCCGGAAGCTGGGCGTCCGCTCGATCGCGGTGATGTTCCTGTTCAGCTTCGTCAATCCCGACCACGAGCGTCGGGCAGCCCAGATCATCCGCGAGGAGTATCCCGACGTCGAGCACGTCTCGCTCTCCCACGAGGTGATGCCGCGTGGTCCCGAGTTCGAGCGGACCTCGACCACGCTCGTGAACGCATACGTCGCGCCACGGATCGCGGCGTACGTCGCGCGGCTCACCGACGAGCTCCGCACCGCGGGCTACCGCGGCCAGCTCCTGATCATGCAGTCGACCGGCGGGGTCATGCCCCCCGAGTACGTCGCTCGCCGCGCCGTCTCCGTCCTGGCCTCCGGACCGACCGGCGGCGTGATGGGCGCCACCGTCGACGCGGGGATGGTGGGGCTGGACGACTTCGTCGCGGTCGACATGGGCGGTACGAGCTTCGACCTCTGCCTCGTGCGCGGGGGCCGGCCCGAGATCAAGACCGACTGGAACTGGCGCTACCGGTACTACATCGGGATGCCGATGGTCGACGTCCGCAGTGTCGGCGCCGGTGGCGGCTCGATCGCCCGCGTGCGACAGAGCGCGCTGCTCGTGGGGCCCGAGAGCGCGGGCTCCGCCCCGGGTCCGGTCTGCTACGGCCGGGGCGGCACCGAGCCGACCGTCACCGACGCCGACGCCGTCCTCGGCTATCTGCCGCGGGAGGGATTCGCGGGCGGCCGGATGTCGCTCGACGTCGACGCGGCCCGTAAGGCAATCGGCCGACACGTCGGCGAGCCGCTGGGCGTCGACGCCATCGAGGCGGCCTGGGGGATCGAACGAATCGTGAACGCCAACATGGCGAACGCCACGCGCCGAGTGCTCGCCGCGCACGGCGGCGACCCGCGCACCCTGTCGCTCATCGCGTACGGGGGCAACGGAGGTGTGCACGCCTGCGCGATCGCCACCGAGCTCGGCGTCGACCGGATCGTGGTTCCCAAGGCCGCGCCCGCCGTCTCCGCGCTCGGCGTCCTCGTGGCGGACTACCTCGTGGACGTCTTGCGGTCGTACGTCGTGCCGCTCTCGCAGGTCGATCTGGGGCGGCTGCGGGGGCTCATGGTCGAGCTGGAGGACGAGACCCGCAAGGAGCTAGAGCCCACGGGGCTCGCGGAACGCGACGTCGCCGCCGAGCTGTACGTGCAGATGGCCTACCCGGGCCAGAACTTCGACATGAGCGTGCCGTGCCCCGAAGGTGACGCCCTGGACGAGCCGGGCTTGCTGGACCTCACGGCCCGTTTCCACGACCTCCACGAGGCGGATCGCGGCTTCGCGTTCCGCAACCAGCAGCCGCTGGTTCGGGGAGTCCGGCTCGTCGCACGCGGCTCGACTCCCAAGCCGAGTCGGCTCACCGAGGTGGGCGACCTCACCGACGCCCACCAGGCGCAGCGGGGCCTCCGACCCGCGTACTTCGGCGCCGACTTCGTGGACACCCCCGTGTATGACGGCGCGCGCCTCGCGCCCGGTGCCGAGCTCGAGGGGCCCGCGCTCGTCGAGGAGCCCTTCACGGTCGTCGTGGTCCCCCCGGGATTCCGTGCCCACCTCGACGATCTCGGCAACTACGAGGTGACCCGCCGTTCGACCGAGCGGCTCGCCTAGCGCGCGTCACCCCGCTCCGCGACGGCGACCACGGGAGAACGTGCGAGCGTCACGATCCCGGCGAGTGCGACCACCACCCCTGCCGTCGCCCCGATCGCGTCGGCCGGCGCCTCGTGGACCTGCTCACCGAAGAGCACCACGCCGATGATGCCCGCGGCGAGCGGGTTCAACCCGATGAACGGCGTGAGCGCCGGCGCCAGCGGTCCGGCCTGGAAGGCGCTCTGTCCCAGGAGCAGGGCGAGCGCGCCGGTGCCGACGATCGCCCACGGGACCCACGACGTGGCGACGGCGTCGAGGCCGTGGTCGTCGAGCACCGTGGTCGCCGTCTTCGTCAGCGCCGCGTTGCTCGCGAAGAGCAACCCCGCCGCGCTCCCGTAGAGCGCAGCTCGCGCAGCGGGACGAGTGCTCCGCAGGCCGAACGCGACGAAGGTCGCGACGATCGCGCCGAGCACCACGAAGGCGAGGATCCACTCGAGACTCGACGGCTGGTACCCGCCGCCGTGCGGATCGGCGAGCACGAGGTAGACGGTGAGCCCGACGATCATCGCCGACGCACCGCCCCATTCCCGCGTCCCGACACGCTGGTCGCTGAGGCGGACCCCGAGGGGCAAGGCGAAGAGCAAGGACGTGGTGAGGATCGGCTCAACCTCGACGAGGGTCCCCGCGTCCAGCGCGAGCGCGTGGAACCCGTAGCCCACCACCGCGACGCCGATACCGAGCAACCACACGGGTCGGCGGAGCAGGTGGAGCAGCAACCCGACGCGCAACGACAACGACGCGGGAGCTTCCGCCGCCGCCTTGGCCTGGAGCACGGACGAGACCGCGGTCGCGAGCGCTGCGAGCAGGGCAAGGAAGACGACCATGCGCGCCGGTCAGCGAGCTCCCGAGCCCGCAGAGCGCCTCAGCGCTCGTGGGTGCCGGTGAAGGTGGCCACCTCTCCCCCGCCCACGTCGGCCACGCCGTCACGGACCTCCGTCGCCGGTGCGCCCGGCGCCTCGTCCAGGGTCCCCGGAACGGCAAAGAGCGAGAAGACGTAGCGGTGGGACCCGTCCCCAGGCGGGGGACACGGGCCGCTCCAACCCGTCCCGCCCGCGTCGTTCGCGCCCTCGATCGCGCCCGCGGGCACGCTGCCGCCCGGAATGGTGCCGTCCGCGGGCACGTCCCAGATCACCCAGTGGATGAACGAGCCGCCGGGGGCATCCAGGTCGTCGACCACGACCGCGACGGTCTCCGTGTCGGCGGGCAAGCCCTCCCAGTGCAACTCGGGCGAGCGGTCCTCCCCGTCGCACGTGAGTTCGACGGGGATCGCCGCCCCGTCGGCGAAGTCGTCGGACGCGAACGCCGCCCCGGCCGAGGCCACGTCGGCCGGTGCCCCATCGGCCGTGCCGCTGGTCCCGCCGGTCGCGGACGTCGTCGTCCCTCCACCCGTCTCGGCGCCGTCGTCACCGCAAGCCGCGGCCAGGAGGAGCAGCGCAACAAGGCCGATCACGAGGCGTCGCACGAGCTTTGACGCTAGTACCGGGCACCGGGCCGGCCGGGGAGCCCGCCTCGACGGACCCTGTTCGTCGCGCCATCCTGGTGCACGAGCGAGGAGGGGCCATGACCGCCAGCACCGCACCCCCGAACGATCTGGACTCCGCCGGGCTCGTCGCCAAACTGCGAGCCGCGTACGACGCCGGCATCACGCGCCCGCTCTCCTGGCGCAAGCGCCAGC
Source organism: uncultured Burkholderiales bacterium (assembly GCA_964424125.1). Lineage (GTDB taxonomy): Bacteria > Actinomycetota > Acidimicrobiia > IMCC26256 > JAOSJL01 > CAYRHS01. The sequence continues at coordinate 17,855 of CAYRHS010000036.1, read as the reverse complement.
TCGAGGGAATGCGGCGCATGCTGGTGGAGCGCGAAGCCCAGTTCCTCGACGCGCTCGCGTCCGACCTGGGCAAGCCCACGCTCGAAGGATGGGTCACCGACCTCGGGATGGTGATCAGCGAGATCGACCACGCGCTGAAGCGTCTCGATCGCTGGACCCGGCCCGTGCGGGTGCGCACACCGATGGAGAGCCAGCCCGGTTCGTCGAGGGTCCATCGCGAGCCGCTCGGGGTCGTGCTCGTGATCGCGCCGTGGAACTACCCGGTCCAGCTCGCACTGGCCCCGCTGGTGGGTGCGATCGCGGCCGGGAACGCGGCGGTGCTGAAGCCCTCCGAGGTCGCGTCTGCGACGTCCCGGGTGCTCGCCGATGCGTGCCGGACCTACCTCGACCCCGATGCCGTCGTCGTGGTGGAGGGCGGTGTGCCCGAGACGACGGCGCTGCTCGAACAGCGCTGGGACCACATCTTCTACACGGGGAACGGCCGGGTCGGGCGCATCGTGCTCGAGGCGGCAGCGAAGCACCTCACCCCGGTCACCCTCGAGCTGGGCGGCAAGAGCCCCGCGATCGTCGACCGGGAGGCGAACCTCGTGGTCGCGGCACGGCGGATCGCCTGGGGGAAGTTCCTGAACGCGGGCCAGACCTGCATCGCCCCCGACTACGTGCTCGTGCACGGCGCCGTGGAGGGCGAGCTCGTCGACGGCATCGAGCGCGCCGTCAGGGGGTTCTACGGCGACGACCCGCGGACGAGCCCCGACTACGCCCGCATCGTCGACGACCGCCACTTCGACCGACTCACCGGGATGCTGGCACAGGAGCCGAGTGACCGCATCGTCATCGGCGGGGACTCAGAGCGAAGCGAGCGATACCTCGCGCCGACCGTCGTCCGTGGGGTCGGGACCGAGTCGCCGCTCATGGCCGACGAGATCTTCGGCCCGATCCTCCCGATCCTCACCGTGCCCGACGTCGGCTCCGCGATCGACTTCGTGAACGCGCACGACAAGCCACTGGCGCTCTACGTGTTCTCCGAGAACGACCACCGGGTCGAGCAGGTGATCCGCGAGACGAGCTCCGGCGGCGCGTGCGTCAACGCGACGCTCTACCAGGTGAGCAACCCGGAGCTTCCCTTCGGGGGCGTGGGCCCGAGCGGCATGGGGCGCTACCACGGCAAGACGAGCTTCGACACGTTCACGCACGAGAAGTCGGTGATGACGAGGCCGACACGCTTCGACCCTCCGTTCGGCTACCCGCCGTACACCAAGCTGCGGGAGCGGATCGTACGCCGGATCTTCGGCTGAGCACCGAGAGGACGGTCAACCGCGCGGCAGCCCGAGGATCCGCTCGCCGATGATGGTGCGCTGGATCTCGGAGGTCCCGCCCGCGATGCTCGCCGCCTTGCTCCACAGCCACTGACGCTGCCAGCGGCCGCGGCCCGGGTCGTGCTCGGCGCCGGCCCACAGCGGTGACGCAGCTCCGACGACGGCGAGCGCGGCCTCGGAGAGGTGCTGGGTCATGTCGGTCCACGTCAGCTTCACCCAGCTCGATTCGGGACCCGGTTCGATGCCGCGCCCCAGCCGGGAGAGCGTGCGCCAGTTGTGGAGCCGGAGCGTGCGTAGCTCCACGAAGCCCTGTGCGAGCGAGTCAGCGATCTCGGGGTCGTCGAGGTCGGCTCGCTCGGCCGCCAGTCGCCAGAGATCGTCGAGGAACACCTCGTGGACGACCTGCTCCTTGAACGGGAAGGCGGTGCCGCGCTCGTGGGCCAGCGTGGTCCCGGCGACGGCCCAGCCGTCGTTGCGCGCGCCGACGAGATGGTCCTCGGGGACGAAGACGCCGTCGAGGAACACCTCGTTGAACTCGGCCTCCCCCGTGAGCTGCACGAGTGGCCGCACCTCGATCCCGGGAGCCTGCATGTCGACGATCAAGTAGCTGATCCCCCGGTGGCGGGGCGCGTCGGGATCCGTCCGGGCGAGGCAGATGCCCCAGCGGGCGAAGTGCGCGTAGCTCGTCCAGACCTTCTGTCCCGACAGGCGCCACCCACCCTCGACCTCCACCGCTTGCGTGCGGAGGGAGGCGAGATCCGAGCCGGCACCGGGCTCACTGAAGAGCTGGCACCAGATCTCGGACGCGTCGAGGATCGGGCCGAGGAAACGACGGCGTTGCTCCTCGGTCCCGTGGGCGAGCAGCGTCGGCCCGGCGAGGTTGATGCCCACCCGATTGACCGGCTGTGGCGCTCGGGCACGCGCGTACTCCATGTTGTAGATCGCGACCTGGACGGGCATGGCGCTGCGACCCCCGTACTCGTCCGGCCAGTGGATCCCCACCCAGCGGTCCGCCGCGAGCGCCCCCTGCCAGCGGCGGCCCCATTCGACCTCGTCCGCGAGGGACGCGAAATCGGGGACGGGCTCGACGTGCCCCGCCAGCCAGTCCCGGACCTCGTCCGCGAACGCGAGCTCTGCTTCGGTGAACGAGAGATCCACGACTAGAGATCCCAGAACCGGCGTCGACCATGATCCGTGAACTCCTGCTCCAGGGCGGCTTCGTCGGCCGTGGTGAACGGGCGGTACGACTGCTCCCCCCGTTCTCGGACGAAGAGCGGATCACCGCCCGTGCGGTCGGCGCGGAACTTCTCGTGCACGAGCGTGCGCTTCACGATCTTGTTCGTGCCCGTCGTGGGCACTTCCCGCAGGATCCGCACGTACCGCGGACGCCACTTCGGGCCGATCTCCGATTGCGCGTCGAGCCACGACGCGAACGTCTCGGGCTCGAATTCCGCCCCAGTCCGCAGGACCAGACCGGCCATCACCTGGTCGCCGGCCTGCGCGTCCGTGACCCCGTAGACCGCGGCGACGACCACGTCCGGACACGCGGTCAGCGCCTCCTCGATCGGCCGGGCCAGGAAGTTCTCGCCGTCCACCCGGAGCCAGTCGGCGTTGCGGCCCGCGAAGTAGAGGTAGCGGTCGTCGTCGAGGTACCCGAGGTCCCCGGTCCAGTACCAGCCGAATCGCGTCGTGCGCTCATTGGCTTCGTCATTGTTGTAATAGCCCTCGAAGGGGCCGACGCCCGCCGTGTTGACGATCTCGCCGACGCACGCGTCCGCGTTGACGAGCCGTCCATCGTCGTCGAAGCGGGCCCGGGGCAGCTCGGAGCCGTCCTCGTCGACGACTTTCACGTCGCGACCGGCCTGACCGAGCGAGCCCGGCCGCTCGACCGCGTCGCGGTTCACGGCAACGCCGCCCTCGGTCGCGCCGTACGCGTCGATGACCTCGACCCCGAAGCGGCGCGCGAACGTGTCCACGATCTCCGGGGACCCCTCGTTGCCGAACGCGACTCGCAACGGGTTGTCGGCGTCGTCGGGCCGCTCGGGTGTGGCCAGGATGTACGCGAGCGGCTTGCCCGTGTAGTTGAAGTACGTCGCGCCGTACCGGCGGACGTCGGGAAGCCATCCGGACGCGCTGAATCTGCGAGCGAGGCCGACCGACGCGCCGTACACGATCGACGGCGCCCAGCCGACCATCAGCGCGTTCGAGTGGAACAGCGGCATGCAGACGTACCCGACGTCGTCGGCGTCGATGCCGAGGATCATCCCCATCCGGTTCCCGGTGACGAGCAGCCGGCGCTGCGTGCAGATCACCGCCTTGGGCGCGTCGGAGGTCCCCGAGGTGAAGATGAGCCCCCAGATGGCGTCGGCGCCGGGCTCGACGCCCGGATCGCTCGCGGGCACCTCCGCCAGCGCCTCCTCGAGGGGGGCGCCGAGTTCCAGGCGAGGATCGGCGTCGTCGGCGAACCGCGACGAGACGAGCAGCCGATCGGGCCCGAACGGAAGGCGCCCGGCGACGGGTGCCAGCAGCTGCTGGTGCCGGGGCTCGGTGACGAGGAGCACGCAGTGCGTGTGCTCGATGTCGCGGAGCAGGTGCTGGTCCCGGCGGGTGTGGTTCACCCCCACCACGGCCGCACCCGCGAGCGCGGCACCGCCCAGCGCGAACAGGTACTGGGGCGTGTTGTCGAGTAGCACCGCGACGTGGAGCGGGCGGCCGGGGACGCGACGACGGAGGAAGAGCTGGGCCCAACGGCACGACTCGCTCAGATACTCGCGGTGGGTCCAGGTGTGGTCACCGAAGCGGATCGCGGGCCGGTCCCGGCGCTCGCCGGCCGCGTTGGCGCGCAACAGCGCCGCGGCATCGGGGGCCGGGAGCGGCGCCGTGCCGGGCGCCGGGATCGATCGTGTTGCCCTGCTGATGGTCCTCGCTCCGTGCCTCGTGGCTGACATGGGCGTCAGCTCCGGCCGTAGTGTACGGACCGTGCCGCCCGACGACCTGCCGTTCTTCGACGTCGTGCTCACCCAACGGGCCTGCCGGGCGTTCGCCGACGAGCCCGTCCCGGACGTGGTGCTGGAACGAGTCCTCGAGGGAGCGACCCACGCACCGAGCGCCGAGAACTCCCAGCCGTGGGTCTTCGTCGTGGTCCGCGACCGCCAGCGGCGGGAGCAGATCGGCGCCCTGACCCGCCGCGCGTGGCACGACGTGGCCCGTGACTTCGCCCGCGACCGGGTGGCGCCGGGCTTGTTCGCCGACGTCGATCGCGGTGCGGAGGGAGGCATCGCCGCGGCCCCCGTCCTCGTCGTGGTCGCCGCCGACTCGGACGCGGTCCTCGAACCGGCGCTCGACGCTTCGATCTTCCCCGCGATCCAGAATCTCCTGCTCGGGGCGAATGCCCTCGGCCTGGGCTCGGCCCTGACGACGCTTCCGACGTTCGCGACGGACGAGCTGGCGGCGATCGTCGAGCTCCCACCGCACATCCGGCCCGTTGCGGTGGTGCCCGTCGGCGTCCCCGCCCACCCGCTCGGGCCACCCCGCCGGAAGCCCGTGACCGCGTGTGCCCATCGCGAGCGCTTCGGATCCGGCTGGTAGCGCGTGGGATCTCACGAAATGCCTCGTGCCGACGTTGTATCGACGTGAGCCTGCCGCCGTTCCAACGGTTCCTGGACGAGCAGCGTGAGGTGGTGTGGCGCTTCGCCGCGGCCTCCGTCGGCGCCGACGACGCCGACGACGTGTTCCAGGAGACCTTCCTCGCGGCGCTGCGCGCCTACCCGCGGCTCCGGTCCCGCTCCAACCTGCGGGGCTGGGTCCTCACGATCGCCCATCGCAAGGCGCTCGACCACCACCGCGCCCGGCGACGCGAACGCGACCGGCAGCGCCGCCTCCCGCCGCCCGGCGTTGCCGACTCGGACGGATGGGACGACTCGATCTGGCGGGCGGTGCGCGAGCTCCCCCCGAAGCAACGGGGCGCGCTCCTCCTGCGCTACGTCGAGGATCTCCCCTACCGAGACATCGGCCGCGTACTCGACTGCTCCGAGGCCGCGGCCCGGCGCAGCGCGCACGAGGGGCTCGGCCGTCTCCGAAAGGTGCTCCCATGACCTCCGATCCGGCCGACCTGCTCGCGCGACCGCCCCGACGCGTTGACGACCGAGCGGCCCGCGCCGCGAGGCGCCTGGTCGAGACCGTCGCCGACGACGTCGACGTCGCCTACACCAGCCACGACTCACCGCTCGGCCGCCTCCTGCTCGCCGCGACGCCACGCGGCATCGTGCGGCTCGCGTACGACACCGACGACGTCGACCAGGTCCTCCAGGGGATCTCGGACCGGATCTCCCCGCGCATCCTCTCCGCGCCCGCTCGCCTGGATCCGGCGCGCCGGGAGCTCGACCAGTACTTCGCGGCCGGACGTCACTCGTTCGACCTCGACGTCGACTGGCGCTTCGTGCACGGTTTCTCGCGCCGCGTGCTCCGGTCGACCACACGCGTCCCCTACGGCGAGGTGACCACCTACGCCGAGGTCGCTCGTTCGGCCGGCAGCCCGCGGGCGACACGAGCGGCCGGGAACGCGCTCGGCGCGAACTGGGTCGCCATCGTTGTCCCCTGCCATCGCGTGGTGCGCACCGGTGGCGGACTCGGCGGCTACGGCGGCGGTCTCGATCGCAAGGAGCAGCTCCTCGCGCTCGAGTCGCACGCGGCTGCTCAGTAGCCCTCGTCCGGGTCGACCACGAACTCGAGGGGCTCGCCGCGCAGGTAGCGACGGAGGTTGGCAACGAAGATCGCCGTGACGCGCTCGAGCAGACGCGGCGAGCTCCACGAGACGTGAGCGCTGAGGCGGACCGAGGGGTGGTCGTACATCCAGTGACCCGAGGGGAGCGGCTCCGGCGTGACGACGTCGAGCGTCGCGCAGGCCACCCTCCCGTCGTCGAGCGCCGCTCGCAGTGCCTCCTCGTCGACGAGATCGCCTCGTGCGACGTTGACGACGTGCACGCCCGGCTTCACGGCCGCGAGCGTGTCGGCGTTCAGCAGGGCGCGGGTTCGGGGCGTGGCGGGCGCGGCGAGCACGAGGTGATCGGCCTGTTCCAGCACTGGCGCGAGTTCGGTTGTGAGCTCGACGCCGGCGACGGAGCTCGCGCGACCGGTGCGGCGGATCGCGAGCACACGCATCCCGAAGGGAAGCGCCCGTTCGGCGACCGCGGTGCCGATTCCCCCCAGTCCCACGAGCCCCAGGACCTTGCCCGAGAGTTCGCCGAGCGAGGCGAGGTTCCAGTGCTCGGGGGGCTCGTCGAGCCACGTCGCGGGGAGCTTCTTCTCGAAGGTGAGCAGCGCGGCGAGCACGAACTCGGCGATCGGGATCGCGCTCGCACCTCGGGATGCCGTGACCAGCCGATCGTTGGCGTAGAGGACGGGGTCGTAGCCGTCGACGCCCGTACCCGCCACGTGGACCCAGCGCACGCCGAGCTCGTCGAGCTGCCCGAAGACCGGCGACGCGTTCCAGGCACCGAAGAGGATCTCGCCTCGGGTGCCGGGTTCGACGCGATCGAAGGGAACTTCGACGACCTCGACGTCCGGCGCCGCGGAACGGATTGCTTCCGTCGCGGCCGACCCCATCTGGTTCAGCACGCGCACGTACGCAGGCTAGCGATCCGTCTCGACGCCGACCCTCCGCCGGGCGCCTGTCGTATCCTCTCGCGACGTGACCGGCGCGATCGTCCTCACCCTCGGCCATCCCGCGCACCACCGCGAGAAGTCCGCGTTCGAGCTCGTGAACACCTTCCTCGCCCACGTCGACGAGGCACTCGGCGCGGGCCGGTTACGGGCGTTCCGCTGGTACGGCTTCGAGGACGGCGACCTGACCAACCGTGCCGGCCTCATGGTCCTGGAGGGAACCCCCGACCAGCTCGACGAGTTCGCGGCCACCGAGGCCTTCCAGGAGCTCCGCTACGGGGCGCCGTCGTTCCTCCAGGCGTTCCGGATCGACCGAGCCCGGCCGCCCGAAGCGCCCGGCGCCGGCGGGACGTCCATGCTGGCGACGATCCTGGAGCGCTGGGGACTGGTCTCCGACTGACATGCCGGCCGAGTCACGCGCTGTCGACGGCGCGAACGCGCTGCTCACGCGTCTGGTCGCGGACTCGGAGGACGGGCAGTTCACCGGGTTCATGAACAAGGTCGCCGACGATCTCGGGTTCTCGCCGACGCGGGTCTCACGCGGGCTGCGGCTCCTCGCCGACGCCCGGCGGGTGGAGGTGGTGCAGCGCGGTCACGGTCGGAGCCCGACGCACCTGCGCGTCCTCGACTCCACTCCCGTCGAGGAGAACGCCGCCACCGAGCGCCGGTCGCTCGCGGACCGGCTGCTGCTGCACCTCGGCAACCTCTCGGACGGCGGGGTCGTCGAGTACCCGCTCGTCGACGTGGCCCGCGAGCTGGACGTGGGTCCGCCGAGCGTGAGCCGCGCCCTCGGTCAGCTCGTCGACGCGGGTCTGGCCCGCGTCGAGCGGGGGACGAGAAACCGACCCACGCGCATCGAGCTCGTCGCCGATCCGGAGGACGACGCCGACGAAGCGATGCGTCTGCGACGCGAGATCGCGGAGCATCGTCGTGCCCTCGACGCCGCCCGGGACCGCCTGGCGGCGCTCGGCGAGCAGGAACGAAACGAGAACGACTAGCCGGAGCTCCGCACGAGGCGACCGGGGCGGGCCCCGGTGTCCTCACCGTGCTCGGCGATGACCGTGCCCGCCACCGCGGTGAGCTGGTACCCGTGCGCCCGCTGCACGAGACGCGAGGCGCCGGAGGGCAGGTCACGGGTGACACGGGGAGGCTCGAGCCGCAGGCCTTCGTAGTCGAGCACGTTGAGGTCGGCCCGCGCTCCAGGGCGCAGGGCTCCGCGATCGTCGAACCCGTAGGCCGAGGCCGTGTCCGACGTCTGCTTCTTCACGACCCACTCGAGCGGCAGCCGCTCGCCGCGGGTGCGATCACGCGACCAGTGGGTGAGCATGAACGTCGGGGTGCTCGCGTCGCAGATCGTGCCGCAGTGGGCCCCGCCGTCGGAGCCGCCGAGTATCACCTGCGGCTCACTCAGCATCTTGCGCACGGGTTCCAGATCGCCGTCGGCGTAGTTGAGGGCGGCGTACATCAGCAGGGCCCGGCCGTCGTCCTCGAGGAGCGCGTCGTAGACGACCTCCTTGGGATCCCGCCCTTCCCGGGCGGCACGTGCCGCGATCGACGCCTCGGGCGGAGGCTCGTAGTCGGGCGGGTCCCCGAGCGGGAAGATCCGATCCCACTTCCAGCCGATGATCGCCGCGAGGAGATCGTGCTCGTCGGGGTCCTCCGCCATGAGACTTCCCCGCAGGTCCGTGCGCCGCATCGCCGCGACGCGCTCCGGCAAGGGGAGGTCCGCCAGCTCCTTGCGGTAGGTCGGCAGCCCGTTGAAGGGGTTGAAGGTCGTCTCGTGACCGACCAGGACGTTCACCGGCCGACCCTGGACCTGCGGACGGACGTCGAGGCCGTCGGTCCACGCTCGCCGCGCCAGCTCGATCATGCGCTCCCACTGCGTGGGGTCGGCCTCGTGCTGGTTCATGAGGAACGAGATCCGCGTTCCGGTCGCCTCGGCCACGCGCCGGATCCATCCCAGCTCCTGCTCGGGCGCGAGCACGTCCTCGCCGACGATGCCCGCGGGCGCGAGCTCGAAGACCCCGCGACCGTGTTCGGCGATCACCTGCGCCATCGCGAGGAGCTCGTCCTCGGCCGCCCACGTACCGGGTACGGGCTCGCCGTCGACCGCACGGTGCACCGTGGTGCGCGAGGTGGAGAACCCGAAGGCACCGGCTTCGAGGCCCTCGCGGACGATCGCCGCCATCGCGTCGACCTGGCCGGGCGACGCGGTCTCGTTCCCGCACTCGTCACCCATCACGTACGCGCGGACGGCCGCGTGGGGCACCTGGGTCCCGATGTCGATCGCGCGCGGCATGCGCTCGAGCGCGTCCAGGTACTCCGGGAAGGACTCCCACTCCCACCGGATCCCGTCGGCGAGCGCCGCCCCCGGGATGTCCTCGACGCCCTCCATGAGGCCCACCAACCACTGACGCCGGGCGGGCTCCGCGGGCGCGAAGCCCACCCCGCAGTTGCCCATGACCACGGTGGTGACCCCGTGCCACACTGACGGCGTGAGCAGCGGATCCCAGGTGGCCTGCCCGTCGTAGTGGGTGTGGATGTCCACGAACCCGGGAGTCACGAGAAGGCCGTCCGCATCGACGACGCGCCGCGCAAGCCCGTCGACGCGGCCCACCTCGGCGATGCGATCTCCCGTCACGGCGACGTCGGCGGTCCTGGGCGCGGCACCGGTGCCGTCCACGACGGTCCCGCCCCGGATGATCAGATCGTGCATGGTGCTCCCCCTCAGTCCTGCGGTGCGAGACGGAGCTCGCGTCGATCGTCGAGGTCGACCTCGAGGCGCGCTCGACCCGATTCGTCGGCCACCAACGACGCCTCGGTCGCGCCGGAGACGGCGTAGCGGCTGTGGGGCCGTAGGTTCGCGACCACGAGTGGAAAGCGGCCGCGCGCGCTGCCGGGCCGCAGCACGAGGTCGAGCGCCGCGCCGTCGCTCACCGCCCGCGCCACGAGCACGTCGGGATAGGGGGCCTCGGCGAGGACCGGACCCTCGCGGATCGCGTCGTCGGGCCCCACCGCCACGAGGTCGTGAAACCCGCCGCGGCGCCCGAAACGGGCGAGGGCGAGCATGGCGTTGGCCTGGGTGGACGCCTTCGTGTACGTGCGGACCCCGTCGGTCGTCACGGGCTCGAACTTCCGGTCGGCCGACGCCTGCACGGCGCGGTACACGTCCTCGTCGCCCCATTCGCGAGCCGCCGCCATGATGATGGCGTGGGGTGAGACGTCCGAACGCCTGTAGTTGCCGACGTCGAGTCGGTCCCATCCCCGCAGCACCAGGTCGACGGTGCCGTCGTCGTGGACGTCGACGAGCTCCTTGCCCACGAGGGTCCAGGTTCGCCGGGCCGCCGCCGGCAGGTTCGGGCTCAGGAACAGCGCCATGCCCGCGTCGGCCATCGTGGAGGTGAGCGAAGGGATCGTGAGGCCGAGGCGGCTCGAACGAATGGCGGTGACGCGCCCGTCGGCGGTGAGGAACTCCTCGTTCATGGACTCCGCGAACCGGCCGAGCACGTCGTCGGCGTAGCGGGTGCCGCGCAGCCGGTCGTGGAGCAAGAGGGTGTTCATGCCGAACGTGTTGCACGCTGAGTAGACCCAGTTCGGCTCGCACGGGTACATGCCGAGCGCGGCGGCGGTCATATTGTCGTGCACCGCGGCTGCGATGGAGCCGAAGTCGTACTCGAAGGCGCGACGCGGGCTCCACCGGAACGTCAGCGCACCGGGCTCCCCGAACCGGCCGTCGCCGGTGTTGGACTCGTAGGCACCGATCATGACGCCCAGGTACCCCGACACCATGATGTCGTCCTTGATGATCGGGTCCGGGTTGGGGTCGAGGTTCCCCCAGAGGTTCTCCCACCGCCAGAACCGCCACACCCGCTTGTCGCTCATCTTCTCGATCAGGTTGCGCTGGGCAAGGGACAGGTAGCCCCGGAAGGAGGGCGCATGACCCTGTTGGGCGAGGGCGAGCGCGTAGGCGCAGAAGTTCAACTGGTAGCGGACCGCGGCCGTCTGGAACTGCTCGACCCAGTCGAAGCCCTCGAACTCCTCGAGCGGCTGGAGCGCGCGGTCGAGGAGGAACCGCTGCGTGGCGAGGCCCTCCTCGTCGAGCTCCGCGACCTCGCGGTGCGGCTCGGGGGCGGGCCGTGCCGCGAGCTCACCGAGGTACTCGTTGCGCGCCACCGCGCGCCGGCGGGCGGCGCGGAACGACAGCACTCTCCCGATCAGACCTCCGACGAGGAGTACCCCGAGCAGGACCGGGACCAGCCACTCGGCCCACGTCCAGAGCCCCGTGTGGGTCCGCAACGTCGCCAGGCCCGCGGCGCCGAGCCACACGATCGGCGGCGCGATGATCATGCCGCTGCCGAACCACGCCAGGCCGGCCAGGGCCAACAACAGGATCGTGACGACGACGAAGACCACGTCGGAGGTGTAGAGGAAGCCCCCGCCCGGCAGGAGCACACCGAGGCCGAACGCCTTCCAGCGGGGCGACGCATCCACCACGATCGGGACGAGCGCGAGCAACCATGCGATCCCGAAGCCCGCCGCGGTGCGCCGCAGCCGGGCCGTGACCACGGGGCCGTTCGGCCGGCGCCGCTCGGGGATCAAGAACACCTGCTCGTCGGCGCCGATGCGGTGCCGTTCGGCTCGGCTCGAGGGTCTCGAGGTTTCCACGCTCATGGCCGACCTCCCCCGTCGCCGTCCACGACGATAGGCTGTTCTCGTGGTTTGCTGCATCGCAGCCGGGTTCGTGTTCGCGTTCTTCGTCGGGTTGTTCCGCAAGCTCCGCGGACGGGGCGACGACGCGCCCGAGAGCGCTCCGCCGCCTCCCACACCCCGGGTCGAGGTGACGCCGGCCGCCGACGAGTCCAACGGTCGCGGGTCCGACCACGCGGACGAACGCGCGCCCGTGGGATCGCGCGGCTGACGAGCGCCGTCACTGGTCACCCACGGCCGGGGCGACCGCGGCGCGCGCCGCTCGTCCGTCGGGTTCGTTCCTGGCCACGATCGCCTCGACGCGAACCGCGGTGCCGTTCAGGTTCGGGATCTGGGAGAAGTGGTCCAGCTCTTCGTTCGAGACGAGCAGGTTGCGGTTGATGCCGGGAGCGACCGAGCGCTCCTCGGGCGCCTTCGGGTCGTAGCAGCCCGCGCCCCAACCGTGGGCGGCCACCACGATGCCCGGTGCCGGCTCTTCGCAGACCTCCGCTGTCATCTCCACCGTCGCGGTCGCGGAGCTCACCCGGACCCCCTGTCCGTGCACGACGCCGAGGCGCTCGGCATCCGCAGGATGGACCTGAAGCTCGTCGCCGCGGACGCCGCCCTTCGTCCCGGAGACCTCGTTGAGCCAGGAGTTCATCGAGCTCACCCGGCGTCGGTTCACCAGGCGTAACGGACGCTCAGGGTCCCGCCCGGGCGCGGGTGCTCGCAGGAGCCGACGGGTCTCGGCCACGAACTCGTCGGGCGCGACGTCGACGCGGCGACCCATCGACCGGAGCTGCTCGCGGAACTTCCCGTACTCCTTCGTTCCGTAGACGAAGCCGTGCGGGTGGGAGACGATGTCTCGCCACGACACCTTGCGGCCCATGAGCACGAGCAGCCGCCACAGCCACCGGGGGTTGAACGCCGCGCCGGGACGACGCGAGAGGCGTGCTGCCGCCCGAGTTGCGCGCACGAATGTGTTGACCCCGCGCTTGTCGAAGAGGGGAACGTCCATGGCGAGCGCCAGGTCGCAGAAGAACTGCCACTCCTCGCGCACCGCGGGTGGCGGAGGTACCGCTTGCGCCCCGAACTGGACGAACGGTTCGTCCTCCAGGGAACCGGTGACGAGGAGGAGGTCCTCCCGTTCGAGCCAGTGGGTGCCCGGGATCAGCCAGTGCGCGTCACGGTGGCTCTCCCGCTGGAACAGGTCGACCGCGACGAGCAGCTCGAGCGCCCGGAGCGCCTCGGCGAGCCGCTCCCCCTCGGGACCCGAGACGACCGGGTTGCCGCAGTCGATCAGGAGCGCCCGCACCTGTCCCGGGCCCGGCGTCGTGATCTCGTCGGGCAGCGTCGCGAGCGTGTGCGCCCCGGCGATCGGTGACAGCCCGCGCACCCGGGATCGCCCCTCGAGCGGCGGGACGAACGTGTCGTAGAGCTTGACCGAGTCGACGTAGCCGGGCTCGAAGCGCCGGCCACCCGGACGGTCGACGCGGCCGGTGACGACGTTGAGCGCGTGCCCGAGCCACTCGCCCAGGGTCCCGTTCTGATTGAGCGAGACCCCGGTCCTGGTGATGCACATCGCGCTCGACGCGGTCGCGAACCGGCGGGCGACGTCCTCGATCGCCTCCGCCCGGACGGACGCGCGCCGAGCGAGGTCCTCGAGATCTGCACTCGCGGCCAGGGCGCGCAGCGACTCGACACCGTCGACCTCGGAACAGTCCTGCCGGTGGATCCAGCCGCGTTCGAACACGACCTGGAGCACGCCGAGCAGGAACGCCCAGTCCTGTCCGGGCTCGACCGGGATCCATGTGTCCGCGGCCGCGGCGGTCAGTGTCCGGCGAGGATCGACCACGATCAGGTCCGCGCCCTTCGACTGCGCGTCGAGGACCCGGCGCCAGCCGTTCGGGACGCTTCCCACCCAGTTCATCGCGCTCTCGGCCGGGTTCATGCCGACGAAGAGGAAGCAGCAGCTCTCGTCGACGTCGGGGACGAGGGCCATGAGGGGCGACCCGAACATCGCCTCGGCCACGACCATGTGCGCGTTGTGGTCGATGGAGCCGACCGAGAACCGGCTCCGGGTGCCGATCCCGTCCATCAGGCCGCCGACGAACGTCGGGTTCGACCCCGAGAAGCCCCAAGGGTTGCCCGTATAGAAGGCGATGGCGTCGGCGCCGTGTCGGTCGAGGATCCGGCGGAGCCCGGCACCGATCTCGCCCACCGCCTCGTCGTAGGGGAACTCCACGTAGTGGTCGCCGACACGCTTCATCGGCGCCCGCAGGCGGCGGGGGTGCTCGAGGACTTGGCAGGCGGTCCGCCCCTTCACGCAGAAGTCGCGCCAGGTGTGCGGGTTCTCCTTGTCGGGCGCGATGCGCGTCACGCGGTCGTCGGCGACCGTGACCGCGAGCCCGCAGCGCGCCTCACAGATCCGACAGAACGTGAACACGGTCTCGGCCACGCCGCTCCCCCTCAGCCGATCTTCGGCGGGATGTCCTCTTCAGGCACGCCGTCGGCGACGGACTTCGCCGTCGGCGCCGTGTTCACCGTCGGGTCGTCGGGCTTCGTGACGATGTCGTCGTACCAGGCGGGCCCGTTCGGGTAGGGCCGCACCGTGCCGACCGTGGTCTGCACGCCGGTCCAGCGCAGCACCGCGTACGGCAACGTCACCACGCCGTACGCCAGGTGGACGACGACCACCCAGCCGAGCAAGTACCCCCACCAGTGCGGCCGGCGACGCGAGGCGGGCCGCCCTTCACCGGCGCTACCGATGGACGGGCCCGACTCGCCCGTCGTGACCCCTGCGGTCGCGAGCGACGTCCCGGCAGGGACCGCGGCGCGTCGCGGCGCGAGCCAGCGGCCGAAGCTACGCACGGACACCGCGACGAGGTCCTCGCCGCGGTCGTTGCGCGCGCCGAGGAGGTACGTGAGCGGGGCGATCGTCAGCGCCATCGCGAAGCCCATGTAGATCGGCCACTGCGTGTCGGTGCCACGACGCAGCGCCAGGGGGCCCCAGACCTGTGTGTAGTTCCACGCCCCGGCCACGACGATGAAGAAATTCTCCACGACGACGTCGAAGAGGAAGCCGACCACGAGGCCCGAGACCACGAGCGCGGCCCCGAACCGCACGCCGGGGAACCGGTGCACGACGCGACGAGCGAGCGCCCGGCCGATCGTCGCGCCACCCCAGAAGAACCACATGTAACAGAGGGGAATGTGCAGCGGGAGGATGGGGATCAGCCGCACGATCGGCCAGCCGGTCGGGTAGTGCGGCCAGTCCGGCGAGTAGTAGACGAACCCACCCCAGTCGATCACCGCCTCCATCCAACCGAGCGAGATGGTGGCCAGGTAGAGGGCGAGCTCGGCCGTGAGCCGGTGCTCCCGCAGCGCTCGTCGCACCAGGAAGACGCCGGTGACCACGAAGAGGAGCAACGTCACCACGACGTTGAACCAGATCCAGAAGCGCACCGCTGCTCCCCCCGGCAGGCGGCCCGGGCCCCGAGACCCGCGGCGCCGGCTCGGGGGCGATTCCTCTAACCAAGTATGATGATAGCGACGTTGGAACCCGGGAGACCAGTAGCGCGTGGTGACCACGAGCCCGGCGCCCGCACCGTTCGTCGGCGCCGTCCTCGACATCTTCGCGGTCGATCCTGAGGCGCCCGCGCTCCTCCACGAGGGCCGCTGGTACCGCTACCGCGACCTGACCGCGGCCGTCGACAGCCTGCGGGACTCGTTGCGGGCGCTGGGAGTCGGCGCCGGAACGCCCGTGGGCGTGGTGCTGCCCAACTCCCCCGCCGGGGTGGTGACGTTGGTCGCGGTGTTCTCGCTGGGGGCGACGGCGGTCACGCTCTCGCCCCGGCGCGTGGACAAGGAGCTGGTCGGTGCGCCGCCGCTGCGAGCGATCGTGCGGGCCGACACGGGCGCGCCCGACGACCTGCGCACCGCGGTGCACGTGGACCCCGACGCCGACCAGGCGGACGAGAGCTTCGCCGGAGTCGCCGTGCTGATGCGCACCTCGGGTACGACCGGAGAACCCAAGCGGATCGAGGTGACCTACGACGCGATCGACGCCAGCCTCGCCGGCGTACGCAAGCTCGCGGGCGGCACCCGCGAGCCCGGGCTCAAGGAATCCGTCAACATCGTCTGCTTCCCGCTCCTGCACCTCGCGGGCGTCCTGCCGCTGTTCATCACGCTCATGAGCGGACGGCGCACGGCGCTGATGGCGAAGTTCGAGCCGGTCGAGGCCGCTCGGCTCATCCGGGACCACCAGATCAGCTCCGCGGCGCTGAACCCGACCGCGCTCTCGATGCTGCTCGACGCGGAGATCGATCCCGGCGATCTCGCGTCGCTGCGCTTCGTCCGGGCCGGCTCGGCCCCCTTGTCCCCGGAGCTCGCGGCCACGTTCGAGGATCGGTTCGGGACGCGCGTGATCCAGGCCTACGGTCAGACCGAGACGGGCGGCGAGATCATCGGCTGGCGGCCTGCCGACCACGAAGAGTTCGGCACGGAGAAGCGCGGCTCGGTCGGTCGGCCGCATCCCGGTGTCGAGGTGGCGATCGTGACACCGGAACGCACACCCGACGACGGCGCGCTGACCGCCGGCGAGTCCGGCGAGCTCTGGGTGCGCGGCGTGCGTGGCACCGAGGGCTGGCACCGCACCGGGGATCTCGCACACGTCGACGAGGACGGGTTCGTCTGGATCGAGGGACGAGCCGACGACGTCATCATCTGTGGCGGCTTCAACATCGCGCCGCTCGCGGTCGAGCGAGCGCTCGCGGCCCACCCTTCGGTCGACGAGGCCGCGGTCGTAGGCGTGGACGACGCGCGCCTGGGGCAGGTGCCGGTCGGGGTCGTCACCGGCCGAGCCGACCTGGACCCCGACGCCCTCCAGGCCTGGTGCCGAGAACGCCTCGAGCCCTACCAGGTGCCCCGCCGGTTCGTGATCGTCCCCGAGCTCCCGCGCAACGAGATCGGCAAGGTCCACCGACCGTCTCTGGCGGAGCTCGCAAACCGCTAACGTAAGTCAATGAACTTGACGAAGGGCTCCGGTTGATGGTCTCGACCGAACGCGTGCGGGTCCCCAAGACTGCCGAGCTCGTCGCCGCGCAGCTCCGGCGCCAGATCGTGCGCGGCGAGCTCAAGGAGGGCGACGCGCTGCCCCCGGAGGCCGAGCTCATGGAGGAGTTCGGTGTCTCGCGCCCGACGCTGCGCGAGGCCTTCCGGGTCCTCGAGTCCGAGTCGTTGATCAGCATCCGCCGCGGGTCACGTGGCGGCGCGCGGGTCCACACCCCGAGTACCGAGGTCGCGGCGCGCTACGCCGGCCTCCTGCTCCAGTACCGAGGCACCACCCTCGGTGACGTCTACGAGGCTCGCTTGATCATCGAACCCGCGGCAGCCGGAATGCTCGCCACCTCCGGATCGAAGAAGGCCAAGGCAACGCTGCGGGCCTTGGTCGAAGAGGAACAGGACCGATGGGAAGACGCCGAGGCGTTCGCCCACCTCTCCGCCGAGCTCCACGAGCAGCTCATGGAGCTCGCGGGCAACGACACGCTTGCGGTGTTCGCGAGCATGCTCTCCGAGATCATCGACCTCCACCAGGAGTCCGTGGTCAAGGAGGGCGCGGCGCGTGAGGCCTCCCGCCGTGAGCGACGCCTGGCCGTCCGCTCGCACATGAAGCTGGTCGATCTCATCGACGCCGGGAAGGCAGCCGAGGCGGAACGACACTGGCGTGCCCACATGCAGGCGACGCGCGAGTACTTCGGGATCACCGGAACCGGCGCGAGGACCGTGGTGGACCTGTTCGGATGATCGTCGACGAAGCCACTCGACACGACCAGATCACGTCAGGGCCGGCCGTCTACGAAGCCGACGGCCGCACTCCCCGACCGGCGAACGTCACCTATCGCGAGGCGTTGGACGCGACCTACCAGGGCCCGTACACCAAGGGAAAATTCCTGCGCTGGGACGGGCTCGTCAGCAACGAGGCGGGTGTCGGCCAGATCGCCAACGACCCCGAGCTCGGCTTCGATCTCACGATGCCCGCGGGGCAGGCCACCGACCGCGGGTACACGACGCGCGACCTCGCGACGGCCCCCCACGGCGTCGACTACCGGCCGCACTTCGCCGAGTGGGAGCACGACCGGCACCGCCACTCGAATCTGGTGATGACGGGACGCACGCTGCGCTTCCACGGCG
>CAYRHS010000035.1:6486-21752 GCA_964424125.1 uncultured Burkholderiales bacterium | reverse complement strand
CGACCGGTTTCGGTGCGTTCCTCCTGCGGCAATCGTTCCTCACCCTTCCGAAGAGCCTCGAGGAGGCCGCGCGCCTCGACGGCTACGGCCATTGGCGCTTCCTGGCCCGGGTCGTGGTCCCGCTGAGCCGTCCCACCATCGGCGCGCTCGCGGTGTTCTCCTTCCTGCTCGCCTGGAACCAGTACCTGTGGCCGCTGCTGGTCGCGGACGACGACGCCTATCGAACGGTGCAGGTCGGGTTGCGACAGCTGTCGCACGCGAACCTGGCGGAGTTCCCGATCACGTTCGCGGGCACGATCCTCGCCGCGTTGCCGTTGCTGATCCTGCTCCTCGTGTTCTCCAAGCAGCTCGTCCGGGGCTTGACAGCAGGCGCGGTCAAGGGATGAGCATCCGCACGCGTCCCGTCTCCCGGGTGGCGGCGTCGTAGAGTCCCGACGGGAGAGACCTCGGAGGTGGGGCAATGATCCGTCGAGTCATCGCGCTGGGGCTGGTTCTGGGGCTCGCGGTCGCTGCATGCGGCGGTGGAGGCGACGACTCGGGTGGTGACGGCGAGGCCGGCGGCGTCGATCCCGCCGAGTGCGGGCTCGAGCAGTTCGCCGCGGCCGACAAGCCCGTAGAGATCACGTTCTGGCACCAGCAGACCGACTCCAACGAGGAGGCGTTGGTCGCCCTCACCGACGAGTTCAACGCGTCCCAGAGCGACGTGGTGGTCGAGCTCGTGCAGTTCCCCGAGTACGAGGACGTCTTCACGAAGTGGCGGGCAGGGCTCGAGAGCGGCGACCTGCCGACCATGGCGGTGCTCGAGGAGACCACCGTCCAGGCCATGGTCGACAGCCAGAGCACGGTCCCGATCGAGGCCTGCGTCCAGGCCGACGACTACCAGCTCGACGACTTCCTGCCTCAGGCACTCGCCTATTACACGACCCAGGACGTGCTGCGGGCGATGCCGTGGAACATCTCCAACCCGGTCCTCTTCTACAACAAGGCGATCTTCGAGGCCGCGGGCCTCGATCCCAACGATCCTCCCGCCACGCTCGAGGAGGTGCGCCAGTACTCCCAGCAGATCGTCGACTCGGGCGCGGCACCGTACGGGATGACGTTGCCCACCCGGGACTTCATCAACGAGTTCTGGTACGCGAAGGGCGGTCAGGAGTACGTCAACAACGGGAACGGTCGCGACGCGCGCGCGACCAAAGCCAACCTGGACACGGAGTTCGGCCTCGAGCTCTGGACCTGGTGGGACGACATGGTGCAGTCGGGGCTCGCGCTCCCCACGCCCGCGCCGCAGGAGAACATCGATCACCTGCTCGCGCTCGGCAACCTCCAGGCCGCGATGACCATCGACGGCTCCTCGGCACTCGGACCGGCCCTCGACGTCCTCGGCTCGGGCCAGTTCCAGGGTGTCGAGCTCGCCACCGGGGTCCTGCCCGGCTTCGAGGAGGGCGGCGGTGTGCCGGTGGGTGACGGCGCCCTCTGGGTCTCGAAGGCTGCGACGCCCGCTCAGCGGGGCGCGGCCTGGCAGTACATCAAGTTCCTCTCCGAGCCCGCCCAGCAGGTCCAGCTGCACCTCGCCGGCGGCTACGTGCCGACGCGGCTCTCCGCGATCGACGATCCCGCGGTGCAAGCGCGCTGGGAGGAGCAGCCTGCGTACCGGGCGGCGGTTGACCAGCTCGTCGACAGCGAGACGACGACCGCGACCGTCGGCTCGGTGATCGGCGACTACCAGGGCGTGCGCAACGCGGTGACCAAGGCGCTGGAGGGCATGGTGCGCGGCGATCTCACGCCCGAGGAGGCGCTTGCCCAAGCCCAGCAGGAGGCCGACGCCGCCATCCAGGAGTACAACGCCCGGATCGGCGAGTAGCGACCGTCGGCTACCGGGAGAACGCGTTGGCGCGGGCGATCCCCCCGAGCCAGCGCGCGCTCGGCTTCGGCTGCCGTTCCATCGTCGTGCGGTCGACGGCCACGAGGCCGAACCGGGGAGCGAAGCCGAACGCCCACTCGAAGTTGTCGAGCAGGCTCCAGTACGTGTAACCGCGCACGTCGATCCCGTCGTCGATGCAAGCGAGCACGCCGTCGAGCGCGCGCTCCACGTACGCGATCCGGCGCTCGTCGTCCTCGTGCGCGACCCCGTTCTCGGTTACCACCTGCGGCACGTGGCCGGTGGCGTCCCACGCGCGCCGGATCGTGGCCTCGCCCTCCTCGGGCCCGAGCAGCCCGTCGGGCCCATAGCGAAGGCGGCTGTAGCACTGCACCCCGAAGTAGTCGTCTCCACGCGCCGCCTCGAGGTACGGATCCTCCATCAGCTCTCGGGCCTCGTCTCGCGCCACGATCGCGGCCGCGTCGTCGGGCGGGACGGCCTGGTAGTCGTCCATCGAGAGCGTGAGCCCGACCGGGAAGTCGCCGGGCCCCGCCTTGAGGGCGTGGGTGGCGCGCCGGTGCGCGTCGACGAGGATCTCGCCCACTCGTCGGGACTCGTCCACGGAGGTGTGCCCCGGTGGGAAGAGGCCGAGCGCGTAACCCACGAACGCCACGACGTTCGGCTCGTTGATCGTGCACGCGCGGCCGATCAGGTCACCGAGCGACGCGGTGGCCCGCTCGCAGAAGCGCGCGAACGCTTCGGCTGCTCCCGGCTCGGCCCACCCGCCTCGTCCGGCGAGCCAGCGAGGGGTCGTGAAGTGGTGGAAGGTCACGACCGGCTCGACGTGGTGCTCGAGGCACGTCGCGCACATGCGGCGGTAGTGGTCGAGCGCGACGGCGGAGAACTCGCCGTCGGCCGGCTCGATGCGGCTCCATTCGATCGACAATCGATAGGAGTCGAAGCCGAACTCCGCCAGCAGCGCGATGTCGGACTCGAAGCGATTCCAGTGGTCGCAGGCGTCGCCGCTCGACTCCGCACAGGGCGAGTCGGTCGCGTGTTCCCAGTCCCACCAGTCGTTGTTGGTGTTGGCCCCCTCGACCTGGTGCGCGGCGGTCGCCGTTCCCCAGCGGAAGCCCTCGGGAAATCGTCGTGTGGTCACCGGGCGCAGCAGCGTAGCGGGGCGTGGACCGGCCGGCGCCGAGGCCCGCACGGGTAGCCTGCGCTCATGCCCGGCGAGGACGCCATGCCCCGCCCGATCGTGATCACGTTCCTCGGCGCGGGCTCGATGTTCTGTCCCGAGCTCTGCCGTGACGTCATGCAGATCCCGGGGAACGCCGGCGGCGAGTTCCGACTCGTCGACGTCGACGCCGGTCGCCTCGACCTGATGCGTCGTCTCATCGATAAGCTCGTGGCGGAGCTCGGCGCCTCGGGGTGGAGCGTCACGAGCACCACCGATCGCCGGGAGGTGCTCCCAGGAACGGACTACGCGATCTGTTGCGTCGAGGTGTCGGGGCTCGATTGCGTGGGCTTCGACAACGACATCCCGCTGGAGTACGGCGTGGACCAGTGCATCGGCGACACGGTCGGTCCCGGCGGTCTCTTCAAGGGGCTGCGCACGATCCCGGTGTTCCTCGACATCCTCCGGGACATGGCCGAGCTCTGCCCCGCGGCGATCATGCTCAACTACACGAACCCGATGAGCATGACCTGCCTCGCCGCGGCACGCGCCGTTCCCGAGGTCCCGGTCGTGGGGTTGTGCCACTCGGTCCAGGCGACCGAGGCGATCCTCGCGGCCCGACTCGGCGTGCCCCACACGGAGCTCACGTGGACCTGCGCTGGGGTCAACCACCTGGCCTGGTTCACCGACCTGCGCCTCGACGGCGCCGACCAGTACCCGCGGCTGAGAGCCCAGGCGCGCGCCGAGCTCTACGGTGACCCGAGCGACTCGGACAACGCGTGGCCCGACGACGTCGGCACCGACCGCGTTCGCAAGGACATGATGTTGCACTACGGCGCGTTCGTCACGGAGAGCTCGGGTCATCTCTCCGAGTACGTGCCGCACTACCGCACCCGCGAGGAGGGGCGCGCCTACCTCGGCGACGGGTACGACGGTGAGTCCCGCTTCTACGCGACGAACTGGCCGCGCTGGCGCGCCGAGGCCGACGAGCAGCGCCAGCACCTCCTCGACGACGACGAGCAGTTCGATCGCGCGCGCGGGTGGGAGTACGCGTCCTGGATCATCGAGGCTCGAGAGAAGGACCAGCCCTTCCGCATCCACGGCAACGTGCCCAACAGCGCACCCGACGGCTCGGGCCGGCTCGTCACGAATCTCCCCGCCGACAGCTGCGTCGAGGTCGCGTGCCTCGTCGACCAGCAAGGGGTCCGTCCGACCCGGTTCGGTGCGCTCCCGCCCCAGATGGCCCACGTGTGCGCCTCGAACATCGCGGTCCACGACCTGGGTGCCACGGCCGCGATCAAGCGCTCGAAGGAAGCCGCGCTGCACGCGCTGCTCCTCGACCCGCTGTGCCGATCGGTGCTCACTCCCCGGGAGACCGAGCAGATGACGGACGACCTCTTCGCGGGCGAGGCGGACTACCTCCCCGATTACCGCTGAGCGCTGCGGACGCGGCTGCCATCACCCTGCGGTCGCCGTCCGACGGCGGCGCCGGACGATCACGACCACGACGGCCACGAGGCCGGCCACGGCGAGGAACGGCAGCATGTAGCCAAACGCGACCAGGATCTCGCTGGCGGCGGCGACGAAGGCCCCCGAGCCGTCCTCGAGCGCGCCGACGAAGCCGGCCGGCTCGTCGTGACCGTCGGGCGCGGGGGCCGCGTCGGGCGCGCTCGCGGTGAGCGTGATCGTGGCGAGCTCGACCCGCGCTTCCAGATCGGCCAGTTGCGCCTCCAACGCCTCCACGTCGGCGTCGCGTTCAGCGAGGACGCGCTCCACCTCGAGGAGATCGACGACGTTGCCGGTCTCGGTGAGCAGGCTCCGCAGCCGCTCGGCGCTGGTCCGGGCAGCGGCGACTCGCGCTTCGAGGTCGACGGCCTGGCCGGTGACGTCCTTCGAGTCCACGCTGCGCGTCTCGACCTCGCCGAGGTCGCCGAAGTCGTCGAGCACCCCCACGAACGATTCCGGCGGCACCTTGAACGTGGCGCTCCCGACCGGGTCGTCGTCGAGCTCGGAATCCTGGGAGAAGAGGTAGCCGCCGACGCCTTCGACGATGGAGGTCGCGGCGCGGACGGCCTGCTCGACGTCGTCCACGCGCACGTCCACTCGAGCCGTTTGCACGACCTTGCGTGTCGACGCGCGGATGCTCGCGACGTCGACGTTGCCGGGCCGAGCGGAGGAGTCACCGCCGGCGTCGCTTGCTTCGGTGCCTGCTCCCTGCTCGGGCGAGACGAGATCGTCGGCACGGGGCGCATCGCCGACGCCGGGATCGGATGCGGCGGACAGGGTGTCGTCTCCGCCACCGTCCGAACAGGACGCCAGCACCAGCAGCGCGCCCAGGGTCAGGGCCAGGACGGCTCGTCGGTGTCGGCGGGGCGGCTGCGGCCTCCACGAGCGCGTTCCATTGCGGTCTCCCTTCGGCGGTCGACACCGGCTTGGACGGGCCGCGGGCGTCGGCGGTTCCCGGCGCATGCCGACGCGCCCGGGTCTAGGGTGCGTTCCGTGGCGGGGATCGCGAACAGCGCGAAGGACTGGTCGGCCCGGGCCGTGACCGGGTTGCACAAGGCGGTGTTCCGTGCAAGCAAGGGCCGCATCCTCGGACGGACGCTCGGGATGCCCGTGCTCGAGCTCACCACGATCGGGCGCAAGAGCGGGAAGCGCCGGACGACGATGCTCACCTCGCCGGTCCAGGACGACCACCGCATCGTGCTCGTCGCGTCCTACGGCGGCGACGATCGCCACCCCACCTGGTTCCTGAACCTCCGGGACCACCCGGAGGTCGAGGTGACGATGGGCGGCACGAGGCGATCCATGAAGGCGCGAGTCGCGTCACCCGAAGAGAAGGCGGAGCTGTGGCCCCGGGTGGTGGACGCGTATCGGGGCTACGGGCGGTACCAGAGCAAGACGGACCGGGACATCCCGCTCGTCGTCCTCAGCTGAGGAGCGTTCCCCACGGTCCCATGCCCCGGATCTTCGTCGGGGTGATCCGGATGACGAAGCCGTCGGGCGGGTCGGGCATCGGGGGGAACTTCACGCCGGGTCCGACGTAGCGCTCCGCGAGCTGCTGGAGCAGCCGGGGCGCGCCGCCCTCGGTGATCTCGGCCTTCCCCTCGAGGACGAGGTAGTTCTGCATCCCTTGCTGGGAGCCTTCGGCTTCGATCGATAACGACACGCGCGGGTCTCGCCGGATGTTCCTGACCTTCTGGTCCTCCATCAGCTTGCCGACCACCAGCTCGTCTCCCTCGCGGCCCACCCAGACGATGGTTACGTGGGGGCTGCCGTCGCGGTTGACGGTCACGAGGTGGCAGAGGCGACAGGAGTCGATGACCTCACGGGCCGATGTGGGGATCTCCAAGTACGCCCCCGGGGACTCGAACCCCGAACCTGCGGATTAAGAGTCCGTTGCTCTATCCAATTGAGCTAGGGGCGCTCGGACGCTGGCGCGTCGTGACGGCGATGCTACTCGCGCGCGCCTGCGCAACCAGCTTGGGACCGCCGCGAACGCGAGGATGAGCGGGAACAGCTCGAGCCGACCGAGCAACATCACCGCCATCAACACGACTCTCCCGGCGGGGTCGAGCGACAGGAAGTTGTCGGTGCGCCCGACTGCGCCGAGACCGGGACCGAGGTTCCCGATCGAGGTCGCCACCGCCGACAGCGAGGTGACGATGTCGGCCCCGGTCGCGGTCACGAGGATCGTTGCCCCGAGGATTACGGCGAGGAACAGCATCGTGAATCCCATCACTCGCGAGACGATCTCCTCGTCCAGCGGGTTCTTCCCCACCCGCACCGGGCGTACGAGGCGCGGGTGCAACGCTCGCTGGAGCTCTCGGCGCGCGAACTGGACGACGGTGACGAGGCGGATCACCTTGAGCCCGCCCGAGGTGGATCCGGCCATCGCCCCGAGCGCCATCAGCACGAGCAGGAGCACCTTCACCGCGGGTACCCACAGGTCGTAGTCGGTGAGCGTGTAGCCGGTCGAGGTCGCGATCGAGAACACCGACAGGGTCTGCTCGCGTATCGCGTCGTGGCTGATGCCGGACGCGCCCCGGTTCGAGATCACGGCGGCTGCGGTGACCCCGACGACGATGCACGTGTACGCGCGGAACTCGACCGAGCGGAACAGCACGAGCGGTTTCCCGCGCAGGGCTCGCCAGTACAACGCGAAGCTCACACCGGAGAGGAACATGGCGACGATCGCCACCCACTGGGTGCCCGCGCCGAAGTCGACGAAGGACGAGTCCTTCGTGCCGAATCCGCCCGTGGAGATCGTCGTGAACGAGTAGTTCACGGCGTCGAAGAGCGACATGCCCGTGACCCAGTAGCCGAACGCGATCGTGGCCGTGAACCAGACGTAGAGGGACCAGAGGCGCCGGGCGGTGAAGCGCACGCGCGGGTCGAGGCGGGCGTTCTCGTCCCCGGGCGCCTCGGCGTGGAGCAACGCCAGCCCTCCGGTCCCGAAGACGGGCAGGACGGCCACGATGAGCACGATGACGCCCATGCCGCCGATCCATTGGGTTGTCGAACGCCAGAGCAGCATGCCCTTCGACGTGCCCTGGATCGGTGAGAGGACGGAGGCGCCGGTCGTCGTGATCCCCGAGATCGCCTCGAAGAGGGCGTTGTCGACCCGGTCGAACGTCCCGGTGACGAGATAGGGGAGCGCCGCGACGATCGAGAGGGCCAACCACGAGACCGCGACCGTCGCGAACACCGTCGCGGTCGTGAACCGGGCGGGGACCTCGGTCGTGGCCCACAGGACCAGGCCGAGCGTGGCGACGGCGAGCCCGCAGGCGAGCAGCTCGGGACCGTCGGGACCCCGGTCGGCGAAGTCGACGATCGCGGCGGCGACGATCCCCGTGCCCGAGACCCCGAGCACGAAGCCCAGGACGTGGCCGATCACGCTCGGCCGCCGCGTCGAGCCCGAAGTGGTCACGGGAGCTCCCGGGCCGGGTGCTCCCGGCGCCGGTCGGCGCGAGCTCTCTGCCAGCCGGTCGCGCCGGCCAACCCCAGCAGGACGGGAAAGATCTCGAGGCGACCGAGCAGCATGACGAACGCCGCGATCGCACGTCCGCCGGGCTCGAGGTTCCGATAGGTCTCGGTGGGCCCGACGGCGCCGAGGCCGGGCCCCGCGTTCGCGATCGACGTGGTCGCGGCGGAGAGCGCCGTGACCACGTCGGCGTCGAACGCCGCGATCCCGATCGTCCCGGCCAGGATGACGCCGAGGAACAGGACCGTGAAGCCCATGATGCGCGAGGCCAGGTCCTCGTCCAGGGCCGTCTGGCCGACCCGGGTGGGGCGGACGAGCGCGCTGTGCAAGCTCCGCGCGAGCTCGCGCCAGGCGTAGCTGGTGATCGCAACGAGTCGGGTCGCCTTGAACCCTCCGGCGGTGGAGCCGGACATGCCACCGATCGCGATGCCGAAGAGGAGGATCGCCTGGAGGGAGAAGGACCAGGTGGTGTAGTCGAGCAGCCGGTACCCGGTCGTCGTGGTCAGGGAGACGACGGTGAAGAGCTCGGAGCGCACCGCGCCCACGTCGAGTCCCGACGTGACGCGGTGGGAGAGAATCGCGACGAGCGCGGTCC
Source organism: uncultured Burkholderiales bacterium (assembly GCA_964424125.1). GTDB lineage: Bacteria > Actinomycetota > Acidimicrobiia > IMCC26256 > JAOSJL01 > CAYRHS01. The sequence continues at coordinate 13,138 of CAYRHS010000035.1, read as the reverse complement.
CGGCGACGACGCCCACGTACGTGTGCACTGCGGTCGAGCGGAAGAGCGACCCCGGTCGCCCCCGGAGCGCCTGCCAGAGGAGCGCGAAGCTCGCGCCCGCGACGAGCATTCCCGCGATGGCCACCCACTCGACCGCGGCGGAGTCGAAGAACGCGAACGACTGGTCGTGCGTGGAGAAGCCGCCGGTCGACACGGTCGTGAACGAGTGGTTGACGGCGTCGAACAGTGACATCCCGGCGGCCAGATACCCGACGACGACGAGCACCGTGAGGATCCCGTAGAGGGCCAGCACGTTGCGGAAGATCGGGCGCCCGCGAGGGTCCCGGTGCCTGCCTTCTGCTCCTGGAGCCGCGGCCGAGGTCTCGAGACCTCCCACGTCCAGGAGCGGCAGAACCGTCACCGCGAGGGCGAGCACTCCCATCCCGCCGAACCACTGCGTCGTCGAACGCCAGAACAGGACTCCGGCAGGCGTTCCCTCGATCGGGTGCAGAACCGTCGCGCCGGTCGTGGTGACGCCCGACACCGACTCGAAGAGGCTGTCGCCGAAGTTGGAGAAGGTGCCCGTCCATTGGTACACGAGCGCGGACGCGAGCGTCAGGGCGATCCAGCTCGCGAGCGCCGCTCGGAACAGCGCGGCGGTGGGGAGCCGGACGGGGGCGACCGCGAACGACCGGAGGGCCAGGCCGATGCCCCCCACGATCAGGCCGCTGAACGCGAGCTCGTCGGCGTGCGTACCTCGGTCGATCGACTCGACCATCGCCGCCGCGAGCATTCCCAGAGCGGCCACGGCGAGCACGATCCCCACGGAATGCACGACCGCGGACTCGCGTTTCCCGCGCGCGCTGGTCTGCGCGGCCAAGGTCAGCTGAACGCCGACTTCGCGTGCTCGATCGCGTGCGGCAGCGCGAACACGACGAGATGGTCCCGGGCCCTCAGTTGCGTGCGTCCCCGAGCGATCTGTCCCTTGCCGTCGCGCACGACGCCGCCGACCAGCACGTCCTTGGGGAGTTGCAGCTCGGCGACGAGCGCGCCGTCTGCCGGGCTCCCCGGTGCGACCTCGAGTTCCACGACCTCTGCCTCTCCTTCGAGCGCGGTCGCGATGGACTCGACCCCGCCGCGGACGAGCCGCAGCACTGCGTTGGCGCTCGCGGTCCGGGGCGACAAGGCGACGTCGACGCCGACGTGGGGTAGGAGCGGGAGCAGCTCGAGGCGATGAACGACGGCGATCGTCTCACCCGCGCCGAGGGACTTCGAGTAGAGGCAGGCGAGCACGTTCGCGTCGTCCTCTCCTGTCAGGGCGATGACTGCGTCGGCGCGTCCCGCGCCTTCCTCGAACAGGAGGTCAGCGTCGGTGATCTCGCCCTTGAGCACGATGCTGTGGCCCAGCTGTTCCGCGAGCTCCCGGGCGCGCTCGCCGTCGCGTTCGATGATCGTCACACGCACCCGGCGGCGTTCGAGCTGGGCGGCGACGGCCTCACCGACCCGTCCGCCGCCGAGGACCATGACTCGTCGCGGGAGGCTGCGGCTCAGCCCGAGCTGGCCCAGGATCTCCCGACGCGCCCGCTCCTTGCACACGATCCGCACGAACTCACCCGGTTCAATGCGGTGGTCGCCGCGGGGGATGATCGTGCGGTCGTCCCGCACGATCGCGCCGAAGAGGAACTCCCAATTCGGCTCGTAGTCCGCTGCGATCCGCTGCAAGGTCTTGCCGACCATCGGTGCGTGCTCGGGAATCCGGACGCCGATGATCACGAGGTCGCCGCCCGCCATCCGGACCACCTCGGAGGTCCCGGGGAACTCGAGCAGCTCCAGGATCTCGTCGGCGGTCTCGGCGTCGGGGTCGATGACGACGTCGATCCCGAGCTCGCTGCGGAGCTTCTTGCCGGCCGCTCCCCGGAGCTCGCCGCTCTCGATCCGCGCGACGGTCGACTTCACGCCCGCGTGCTTGGCGAGCGAGCACGCCAAGAGGTTGGTCTCGTCGACGTTGGTGACCGCCACCATCAGCGAGCACTTGTCGATGCCTGCCTCCGCGAGCGCCATGGGGCTCGCTCCGGTCCCCTCGACCGTCAGCACGTCGAGACGTGAGGCGATCGCGCTCAGCTTGGCGCGGTCCCGTTCGATCACGGCGATGTCGTGTCCCTCGCGGGAGAGCCGTTCGGCCAGGAAGGAGCCCACCTCGCCCGCGCCGACGACCACGATGTGCACGGCCCCATCTTGCCGCACGGCTCGGCGGACGCCGCGACCGGGCCCCCGGCGGCAGGGTGCCTGTACCGTGGAAGCGGCAAGCCCGTGCGGACTCGGAGGTCGGAGTTGGACGTGGCGGTCTCGGGGTCCACCGGCCTCGTCGGGACGGCCCTCGTCCCCGCTCTGGAGGCTGCCGGCCACCGCGTCGCTCGCCTCGTGCGCCCGGAGACGGCGGCTCCGTCCGGTTCGGACACGATCGCGTGGGACGTCGGGGCGGGCACGATCGACGCCGCCTCACTGGAGGGCGTCGACGCGGTGGTGCACCTGGGCGCCGTCCCGATCGGTGAGGGCCGCTGGACGGCGCAGCGCAAGGCGCGCATCCTGCGCAGCAGGACGGAGGGCACCGCCCTGCTGGCCCGGACCCTCTCGGCCCTCCAACGCCCGCCCCACGTCTTCGTCAGCGCCTCCGCGATCGGGGTGTACGGCGCCCACCGGGGCGACGCGGTCCTCACCGAGGATGACCCGGGTCGCGACGACGACTTCCCCGCGGCGGTCTGCCACCGGTGGGAGGCGGCGACCGAGCCCGCGAGCGAAACCGGGATCCGCGTCGTGCACCTGCGTTCCGGCCTGGTGCTCGCCGCGCAGGGCGGGCTCCTGCAACGCCTCCTGCTCCCGTTCCGTCTCGGCCTGGGCGGCCGCGTGGGAAGCGGCGACCAGTGGATGTCGTGGATCGCGCTCGAAGACGAGCTCGGCGCGATCGAGCTCCTCCTCGCATCCGAGCTGGCCGGTCCCGTGAACGTCGTGGGTCCCGTCCCGGTTCGTCAGCGCGACTTCGCCGCCACCCTCGGCCGCGTGCTCCACCGCCCCGTGAAGCTTCCGACGCCGCTGTTGCCGCTCCGCCTCCTGTACACGACGGAGATGGTGAACAACACGCTGCTGGCGAGCCAACGAGTCGTGCCCGAGCGGTTGGCCGCAACGGGCTACACGTTCCGCCAGCCGGAGCTCGAGGGCGCGCTGCGCTCGATCCTCGACCGCCCGGCGCCCTGAAGAAGCGTGCGGGTCTGGATCGACACCGACGTCGGGACGAATCCCGACGACGCCCTCGCGTTGCTGCTCGCGGTCGCGCACCCGGGTGTGGAGCTCGTCGGCGTGAGCACCGTCTCGGGTGACGTCGCCGCGCGCGAGAGCGTGGCTCGGCGCGTGCTGGGGCCGGACGCGTCCGGCCTGCCCGTCGTCCCCGGGAGCGAAGGGCTCGCTGCGGCGATCACGGCCGTTGCGCCGGACGCGGTCTGCGGGATCGGCCCGGCCACGAACCTGTCCGGGCTGGCGGTGGCGGCCGTGCTCCCGGACGCGGTGGCCCTCATGGGGGGTGTGCTCGCTCCCGTCGAGCACCGGGGCGCCCTGCGGCGGGTGGACACCAACGTGGGGGCCGATCCCACGGCGGCCGCGACGCTGCTGGAGCTGCGCCCCGACGCCGTGCTGGTCCCCCTCGACGTGACCGTCCGGACCCAAGTGGGGGCGGCCGACCGGGCCCGCCTCGACGCCGCGGTGGGGACCCGGGTCGTGCCGCCGCTGGCGTCCTTCCCGCACGCGCTGTGCTTGCACGACCCGCTGACGCTCCTCTCGCTGCTCGAGGAGCCGGTGGAGACCGTCGAGGCACGGCGGCTCCGGGTCCGACCCGACGGCTCGATCCGCATGGGGGAGGGGCCCAGCCGTCCGGTGGTGGTGGACGTGGACCCGCGCGCGGCCGTCGAACGCGTCGTCGGCTCGTTGGGAGGGTGACCGAGGGGATTCGAACCCGCGACCTCCTGGACCACAACCAGGCGCTCTCACCTACTGAGCTACGGCCACCAGGACTGGGCGCGCCCGGGAGGATTCGAACCCCCGACCAACGGATTAGAAGTCCGTCGCTCTGTCCCCTGAGCTACGGGCGCTCGTGCCTGCCAGGACGCACGAGCAGTGTACCGGCGCTGCCGCCGGGACCCCGGCCGACGGCCGCTCGGCTCAGGCGCCCGGTTGATCGGCGTGGCGTCGTCGGGCGTCGGCGATGACCTGGGCCGCGGCGTCGGCGCCGCCCCAATCGCGTACCTCGGCGTGCTTGTGCGGCTCCAGTGCCTTGTAGACCTCGAAGAAGTGGCTGATCTCCTCCAGGAGATGCGGTCGGAGGTCGGGCAGGTCCGTCACGTCGCCCCAGCGCGGGTCACCCGCGGGAACGCAGAGGATCTTGGCGTCGGGGCCCGCCTCGTCGCGCATCCAGAAGACGCCGATCGGCCGGGCCTCGATGTGGCACCCGGGGAAGGTCGGCTCGTCGAGCAGCACGAGAGCGTCGAGTGGATCGCCGTCCTCGGCCAGCGTCTCGGGGAAGAACCCGTAGTCGGCCGGGTACGTCGTGGCGGTGAAGAGGTGGCGGTCCAGCCACACCGCCCCCGTCTCGTGGTCGATCTCGTACTTGTTGCGCGATCCCTTCGGGATCTCCACGACGACCTCGGTCTTCACGGGAGGCCTCCTCGGTTCGGGCCGGTGAGGCTACGCGGCCAGGGCGAGTGCCGGCCTTCCGGGGCGGACGGCACGGGCCGCCCTCACGACGTGCCACGATCGTGGGTGCCGCTCTCCCCCAGGAGGCCCGCGATGGTGATGGGCAAACGCCCCGACGTGCCGACCGCACCCCCGACGATCGCCGCGTTCACGGTGCTCGGTCTCGCCGAGCAGCTCGCGACGGACCTCGCGACGGTGCCGCTGCGCCGACCCTGGCAGGGCCCGACGAACCCCGTCGAGAACGTCGCCCGCAGCGTCACCCGCCACGTCATGCGGACCTTCATGGGGTACGCGTCGTCACTGCCCATCGAGGAGTTCCGCTCGCTCGAGGTCGTCCTCGACGACATCTGCGCGGTCGTGCTGCCACCGGTGGTGCACCGCCTCGGGGTCACGACGCTCGACGAGGAGGTCGGAGGCGTGCCGGGAACCTGGTACCGGCCTCCCGACGAGCCGCGCGGCACGATCCTCTACCTGCACGGCGGCGGCTACATCGGAACGTCACCGCGCATGTACGCCGCGTTCGCGGCGTGGCTGGCCGTCGAGACCCACTGCGAGGTGCTCGTCGTGGACTACCGGCTCGCGCCGGAGTTCCCCTTCCCGGCCGGGCTCGAGGACGCGGTCTCGGTCTGCGAGGCGCTGCTCGAAACCCGCGATCCGAGCACGCTCTTCGTCGCGGGCGACTCGGGTGGGGGCGGGCTCGCCAATTCGCTGCTGCTCGACGCCCGGGCCCTCCACCTACCCAGCCCGGCCGGGCTCGTGCTGTTCTCCCCCGAGGTCGACCTCATCCTCGACGAGCCCTCCGTCTCCGAGAACGCAGGCCGCGACATCCTGCCGTGGAACGTCCCGGTGGCCCCCTACCTGCACGGGCGCGATCCGCGCGACGAACTCGTCTCCGCGGTGTACGCGGACCTGCATCGCTACCCGCCGACGTTGGTGGTGTTCGGCGACGACGAGATCTTCCGCGACCCGATCCGGCGCTTCGTCGACCACCTGCGGGCCTCGGCCGTCGACACGACCGTGATCGAGGAGCCGGGCATGTTCCACGTGTTCCCGTTCCTCATGCCCTGGGCGGGGGCCAGCCGTCGCGTTTACCGGGTCGCGGGCGACTTCGTCGGCGCGCACCTCGGGCGCGACGTCGATCGCGACGTCAGCGAGGATCGGGGCCCGTCCGAACTGCCGGCGCAGAGCGGGTGACGGGAGTCGAACCCGCGTCACCAGCTTGGAAGGCTGGGGCTCTGCCATTGAGCTACACCCGCGAGGGCGCCCACGGTAACCGGTCGGGGAGGGGGGACTTGAACCCCCGACCTCCTGCTCCCAAAGCAGGCGCGCTGCCAAGCTGCGCCACTCCCCGGTGCTCGCGAGCCTACGCCCGGGAACGGGCGATGGGTCCCGCTATCGCGTGAGGCCTTCCGGGATGAGGTACGGGTACGTCCGCCCACGGACCTTCTGCTGCCAGACGCGGTCGACGCGTCGGAGCCGCAACAGCGCTTCCCAGATCAGCGCGTCGCGGCGGTAGTAGCGGGCGATCTCCTCGGCGGTGAGGTCGAGATCGAAGCGTTCGTTGGCCGTCTGGAGCAGCGCGGGGATCCAGCGGACGAGGCGCTCCTTGTGCAGGTTGCCGGCCAGGTCGAGCAGGACCCCGCGGGGCTCGTAGTAGCCCTCGAGGATGTCGCCGAGGACGAACCGCCGTACCACCCCGCGCAACGCCCAGGGCAACGCGGCCAGGAAGACGTCGGTGTCGAGCTGCTCCTCGCCGTGCTCGTCGCGCATGAGCGGTGTGGTGACGTCCAGGTAGAGGAGATCGCCGTCGTCCTGCGCCCAGTTCGAGAGCTGCGCGTCGACGCCGAGGCGCTCGTCGACCGTCACCCCGACCTGATCGACGATGGCCTCGAGCAGCCGGCTCCCGGCTTCGTCGTCCGCGTCCCGCAGGATG
>CAYRHS010000035.1:3132-6476 GCA_964424125.1 uncultured Burkholderiales bacterium | reverse complement strand
GGACCTCACCACGCACGTCGCGACTGAGTCGCCGCGCGAGCGTGCGGGCATCGAGGACGGGTTGCGTGCAGTAGGCGATGACGCGCCCGTCCGGTCGGCGCACGGGCTCGAGCCGGCTGTCGACGATCCGCGTCCCGCGTGCCGCCAGCGCTTCGAGGTAGGTGTCGAAGCACCGTCGGTAGGAGTCGTAGCGGCGCTCGTCGTCGAACACGGGCAGCCGCTTGCACGCGTACGGGGACCCGTCGGCGGCCCGCCACCCCACGACGAGCGTGATCTCGCCGGCGCCGATGATCTCCAGCCCCGACGTGTCGGCGGACCGGAGCGCGTTCTCGACGGCCCGATCCAGCGCCTCGATGTCGAGCTCGCCGCTCACGTCAGCGCGGTGTTGACCCGATCGATGATCTCGTCGGCTTCGCCGTCGGACAGCACGAGCGGCGGCAGGAACTGGAGCGTGGAACGGTCGTGGTTGGCGAACACGGCGAAGATCCCCGCGTCGTAGCAAGCACCGGCTGCGGCAACACCGCCGTCGGGGTCGGAGAACTTGAGGGCTATGAACATCCCCCGGCGCCTGAGGGTGAACGGAGCGGACGCGAACCCCTTCTCGAAGCGTTCCCCGAGCTCCTCGACCCGCTCGAGGAAACCCGGCTCCTCGATGATGTCGAGCGCGGTGGTGGCCGCGACGCAGCCCAGCTCGGCGCCGCCGGCGGTGGAGAGGTGCACGAACGGCTGCTCGTCGAAGACCGCGTGGGCCGCCGGTGTCATCAGCGTCGCCGTGATCGGGTAGAGGCCGGCGCTCAGGCCCTTCCCGGTCACGACCACGTCGGGGGTGAGGTCGTCGTGTTGGTGGCACCAGATCCGGCCCGTGCGTCCCAGCCCCGTCTGCACCTCGTCGAGCAGGAGGAGGGCACCCCGTTCGCGGCAGAGCGCCTCGACGCCGGCGAGGTAGCCGTCGGCGGCGATCGGCATGCCGAGCGTGGCCGGGATCGGCTCCAGGAGGACGCCGGCGGTGTCGTGGCCGATCGCCGCGTCCATCGCGGGCAGGTCGTCGAAGGGGACCTGGACGAAGCCCGGCGGGTTCGGCCCGAACGGCTCGCGGTACTGGGGGTCGCCCGCGGCGAGGGCGAGGCCCGTGTGGCCGTGGTAGCCGCCGCGCACCGAGACGATCGTCGAGCGCCCTGTCGCGGCACGGGCCGCCTTGATCCCCGCGTCGATGGCCTCGCCACCGCTCACGCCGAAGACGACGCCCGGGAGACGGTCGTCGGTCGTGGCCGCGAGGCGCTCGGCGAGCTTCGCTCGGTGGCCGGAGACGAGGTGGTGGTTGCCCACGTCGAGATGGTCGAGCGCGGCCCGGAGCGCTTCGAGGACCCGCGGGTTGCGGTGCCCGAGGTTGAACACCCCGCCGTTGCAGTGGCAGTTCAGCCACCGCCGGCCGTCGAAGGCGTCGGTGAAGATCGCCCCTGCTCGTTCTCCCATCACCAGGTCGACGCCGAGCGCCTCGAACGCGGCGACCTTCCCGGCCGAGACGTGCGCCGCGAAGGCGTCCTGGGTGGCTCGGCGGGTGGGGTAGGGCTGACCGGGCCCCGTCACGTCCACTGCTTGCTCACTCCCGGGTCTCGTTCACCGCAGTTTCCGTCCCCGCCGAGGAGGCTGCAACCGTTCCTCCCTGCGGAGCCGCCGGTGAAGACGGCCCCACCGTGCTCGTGTCCGTGAGTAACCGGGTCCGAGAGGCGCACCGGTACACTCTGCGCTCTCTGGAGACCTCCGTCGAGACCGTCGAGGGCCACAAGGTCCGCCTACACGTCGCCGTTCCCGCCGACCGGTTCGAGCGCGCGGTCGACGCTGCGTTCCGCAAGCTCGCCCAGGAGGTGAAGATCCCGGGCTTCCGCCCCGGCAAGGCGCCGCGCAAGCTCCTCGAGGCCCAGTTCGGCGCAGGGGTGGCCCGTGAGCAGGCGCTCCGCGACGCGATCCCCGAGTACTACACCGAGGCCGTCGGCGCGGAGCAGCTCGACACGATCGCCGCGCCCGAGATCGACATCACGGCGGGCGAGGAAGAGGGCGACGTCGAGTTCGACGCCGTCGTCGAGCTCCGGCCCGAGGTCACGATCTCCGGTTACCAGGATCTCCAGGTCACGCTCGAGGTCCCCGAGATCGACGACGAAGCCGTCGACGCGCAGATCGACCAGCTGCGGGAGCGCTTCGCCGAGCTCGAGGACTCCAGCACCCCCCTCGTAGACGGCGACTTCGCCTCGATCGACGTGCAGGGCTATGTCCACGACGAGGTCATCGACGGTCTCACCTCGACCGACTACCTCTACGAGGTCGGTTCCGGGCGGGTGGTCCCCGAGCTCGACGACGAGCTGCGAGGAGAGCGGCCGGGGGCGATCTTGAAGTTCAACGCCACCCTGCCGGCGACTGCGGGCGAGCACGCGGGCGACGAGGTCTCGTTCCAGGTCCTCGTGAAGGAGACCAAGCGCAAGGTGCTGCCCGCAGGCGACGACGAGTTCGCGTCGGAGGCGAGCGAGTTCGACACGATCGCCGAGCTAGGTGCAGACGTCCGCGCGCGGCTCGAGACCTACGCCAAGCTCCAGGCGCAGGTCGCGCTGCGCGACAAGGTTCTCGAAGCGGTGGCCGAGCTCGTCGGGCTGGAGCCCCCCGAGGCCCTCGTGGACCAGGAGGTCCAGCGCCGCTTGCACGATCTCGCGCACCGTCTGCCCGAGGGCGTGAGCCTCGAGCAGTACCTCCAGGCGACGGGACAGGAACCCGAAGCGTTCCTGGCCGGCGCGCGCGGCGGTGCAGCCCAGGCGGTTCGCGCCGATCTCGCGCTGCGCTCCGTGGTCGCCCAGGAGGAGATCGAGGTGACCGACGCGGAAGTCGACGCGGAGGTCGAGCGACTGGCAGAGCGACTCGACGAGAAGCCCGCCAAGGTGCACAAGGATCTCGACCAGCGTGGGGTCCTCGACGAACTACGCTCTGAGGTGGCCCGAGGGAAGGCGCTGCAGTTCCTCGTCGAGAACGCCCAGGCGGTCGACCCGGCGGGGAACGCACTCGACCTCGAGCTGCCGACCGAGTCCGAAGCAGAGTCCGAAGCAGAGACCGAACACGGCAGTAGCGACAGCGAGACGACGGAGGACGACGAAGCGTGAACGATCCGATCCGCAACTACCTCGTCCCCACGGTCGTCGAGCAGACCAACCGTGGCGAGCGTGCGTTCGACATTTACTCCCGGTTGCTCAAGGAACGGATCATCTTCCTCGGGACGCCGATCGACGACGCGGTGTCGAACCTGATGATCGCCCAGCTCCTCCACCTCGATAGCGAGGATCCCGACAAGGACATCTCGATCT
>CAYRHS010000035.1:0-3122 GCA_964424125.1 uncultured Burkholderiales bacterium | reverse complement strand
GCGCTACATCAAGCCCGAGGTGCAGACGATCTGCGTCGGCCAGGCCGCCTCGGCTGCGGCGGTGCTGCTGGCCGCCGGTCAGCAAGGGAAGCGGTTCTGCCTGCCCCACGCTCGCATCCTCATCCACCAACCCCACGGCAGCGCCGGTGGGCAGGCGGTCGACATCGAGATCCAGGCCCGCGAGATCATCCGGATGCGTGACCTCCTCGACAAGATCCTCGCCGACCACACCGGTCAGCCGCTCGAGCGGGTTGCCAAGGACACCGACCGCGACTTCATCATGAGCGCCGATGAGGCCCACGAATACGGCATCATCGACGAGGTGATCTCGACCCGAGAGCTCGCGGCAGTGTCCGCGGCTGGTTGAACGTCGTCGACGAGGGGGAGACGTGGCGAAGTTCGGTGATGGCGGCGATCTGCTGAAGTGCTCGTTCTGCGGGAAGAGCCAGAAGCAGGTCAAGAAGCTGATCGCCGGTCCCGGCGTCTACATCTGCGACGAGTGCATCGATCTCTGCAACGAGATCATCGAAGAGGAGCTCTCGCAGTCGAGCGAGGTCACCTTCGATGATCTGCCCAAGCCCCGTGAGATCTACGAGTACCTGAACGACTACGTCATCGGGCAAGAGCAGGCCAAGAAGGTCCTTTCGGTCGCCGTCTACAACCACTACAAGCGCGTGCAGGCGGGGGCCTACGGCGACCCCGACGTCGAGCTCCAGAAGTCGACCATCCTGTTGATCGGCCCGACGGGTTGCGGCAAGACGCTGCTCGCCCAGACGCTGGCGCGCATGCTCAAAGTCCCCTTCGCCATCGCGGACGCGACCGCGCTGACCGAAGCGGGTTACGTCGGTGAGGACGTGGAGAACATCCTCCTGAAGCTGATCCAGGCGGCCGACTACGACGTGAAGAAGGCCGAGACCGGGATCATCTACATCGACGAGATCGACAAGATCGCCCGCAAGGCGGAAAACCCCTCCATCACCCGCGACGTGTCGGGCGAAGGCGTGCAGCAAGCGCTGCTGAAGATCCTCGAGGGCACGACCGCGTCGGTCCCTCCGCAGGGGGGTCGCAAGCATCCGCACCAGGAGTTCATTCAGATCGACACGACCAACGTGTTGTTCATCTGCGGTGGCGCGTTCGCGGGGCTCGACAGGATCGTCCAGAGCCGGGTCGGCAACCAGGGTGTCGGCTTCGGCGCCGACATCCGCCGGGCCGCGGACAAGGAGCTCGGTGACGTGCTCGCCCAGGCGCTCCCGGAGGACCTGCTGAAGTTCGGGCTCATCCCCGAGTTCGTGGGACGGCTACCCGTCATGAGCGCCGTGCACGCGCTCGATCAAGAGGCGCTCGTCCGCATCCTGGTCGAGCCCAAGAACGCGCTCGTGCGCCAGTACCAGAAGTTCTTCCACTTCGACGACGTCGACCTCGAGTTCTCCGAAGCGGCGCTCGACGCAGTGTCGACGCAGGCGCTCGAGCGCGGGACCGGCGCCCGGGGTCTGCGGGCGATCCTCGAAGAGGTCCTTCTCGAGGTGATGTACGAGCTCCCGAGCCGGGGCGACGTCAGCCGGTGCGTCATCGACGAAGACGTCGTCGCCGGCCGCATCACCCCCACGCTCGAGGAGGGGGAGCGCCGCCGCTCCGCCTGACCTCGGTGCGTTCATGAGCGTCGTCTACGACGCGCCGTGAACGCGTCGAAGGCGCGGGGGACCGTCCTCGTACACTGACGGTCGATGCCGAGCGCGACCGCGACCGACTTCCCACGCGCGTACGACCCCGCGGGCGGAGAGGCGCGCTGGTACCAGCGCTGGGAGGACGCGGGAGCGTTCCGTCCCGAGACGAACCCCGACGGCGAGCCCTTCTGCATCGTCATCCCGCCCCCGAACGTCACCGGGTCGCTCCACATGGGGCACGCCTTCGAGCACGCGCTCATCGACGCCACGATCCGGCGCAAGCGCATGCAGGGCTATGCCGCGCTCTGGGTCCCCGGCTCCGACCACGCGGGGATCGCGACCCAGAACGTCGTCGAACGCGAGCTCGCGAAGGAGGGGACCGACCGCCACGAGCTCGGGCGGGAGGTGTTCATCGAGCGGGTCTGGGAGTGGAAGGAGACCTACGGCGGGCGCATCACGCAGCAGATGCGCCGCATGGGCTCGTCCTGCGACTGGTCCCGTGAGCGCTTCACCATGGACGAAGGGCTCTCACGGGCCGTTCGCGTTGTCTTCGTGCGCCTCTACGAGGAGGGTCTCGTCTACCGCGCGAACCGCATCATCAACTGGTGCCCGCGCTGTCACACCGCGCTCTCCGACATCGAAGTCGAGCACGCGGACGTGGAGGGCGAACTCGTCACGATCGCGTATCCGTTCGCGGAGGGCGACGGTGTGATCGAGGTCGCGACGACCCGGGCGGAGACGATGCTCGGCGACACCGGCGTCGCCGTGCATCCCGACGACGAGCGCTACCGAGACGTCGTCGGGCGGATGCTCGTCTTGCCGCTCCAGGAACGCGAGATCCCCGTCGTCGCGGACGACGCGGTCGACCCGTCGTTCGGGACGGGAGCCGTCAAGGTGACACCGGCCCACGACCCGAACGACTTCGAGATCGCGCAGCGGCACGGCCTCCCGGCCGTCGACATCTTCGACGAGAACGCGGTGGTGAACGCCAACGGCGGTCGCTTCGAGGGGGAGGGGCGCTTCGCCGCCCGGGAGGCGGTCAAGGAGGCGCTGGCCGAAGCGGGCCGGCTCGTGTCCGTCGACACCCACCATCACGCCGTGGGGCACTGCTACCGCTGCCACACGGTGGTGGAGCCCCGGCTCTCGCTCCAGTGGTTCGTCAAGGTGGCCCCGTTGGCGGTCCCGGCGATCGAGGCCGTCCGCGAGAATCGGACGAGGTTCGTGCCCCAGCGATGGGAGAAGCTGTACTTCGACTGGCTCGAGCAGCTTCGCGACTGGTGCATCAGCCGCCAGATCTGGTGGGGACATCGGATCCCGGCCTGGTACTGCGACGACTGCGGCGAGGAGATCGTCAGCGTCGAGGACCCCAGGGGCTGCCGGAAGTGCGCGAGCCGCTCGCTCCGCCAGGACGAGGACGTGCTCGACACGTGGTTCTCGTCGTGGCTCTGGCCGTTCTCG
>CAYRHS010000034.1:20629-22428 GCA_964424125.1 uncultured Burkholderiales bacterium | reverse complement strand
GGACCCCACCGTTTTCGTCGGCTTCTACAACTCTATGCGCATCGCCCCTTTGTTGATCTTCGGCCCGGTGTTGTCGGTGACCCCATACGAGGACGTCGACTCCGCGATCCGGATCGCCAACGACTCCGACTACGGCCTGTCCGGCTCGGTGTACTCGGCCGACGTCGAGCAGGCGCTCGACGTGGCCCGTCGGGTGCGCACCGGCACGTTGACGGTGAACGGCTTCCTCCTCGACTTCTCGAGCCCGTTCGGTGGGTTCAAGTCGTCGGGCATCGGCCGTGAGCTCGGCGAGGAGGGCCTCCTGGCGTTCCTCGAGTCGAAGACGATCTGCCTGCCCGGCTGACGTGGCCCGCGGCGACCTCGAGTGGGGCACGACGCCGCGCCTCGTGCGCTCGTCGGCCGAGCGCTTCGGTGACGCCGAGGCGGTCGTCGACGCCGGTCGCACGCTGAGCTTCGCCGAGCTGTCGCGCGAGGTCGATCGCGCGGCACGCGCCTTCATCGCCAGTGGACTCGCGCCCGGCGACCGGGTCTCCATCTGGGCGCCCAACATCTGGGAGTGGGTCGTCGCCGCGCTCGGGATCCAGGCCGCGGGCGGCGTGCTCGTGCCGCTCAACACCCGGTTCAAGGGACGAGAAGCCGCCTACGTCCTCGACAAGAGCGGCGCGCGGGCCCTCGTGACGGTGACCGGATTCCTCGACACCGACTACGTGGGGCTGCTGCGGGACGCGGTCGACCCGGCCACCGAGCTCCCCGCGCTGCGCGACATCATCGTCTTGCGGGACGACACACCCCCGGGGACGATCGGCTGGGAGGAGTTCCTGGCACGCGGTGACGCCGTCGACGACGACACCGCAACCGCGCGCGCCGAGGCCGTGAGCCCCGACGATCCGTCCGACCTGCTCTTCACCTCGGGCACGACCGGCAACCCGAAAGGCGTGGTCACCACGCACGGACAGAACCTGCGGGCGTTCTCCGACTGGAGCGAGGTGGTGGGGCTCGCCGCGGGCGACCGCTATCTCGTCGTAAACCCGTTCTTTCACGCCTTCGGGTACAAGGCCGGGATCCTCGCCTCGCTCATGACCGGCGCCACCCTGCTGCCGCACGCGGTGTTCGACGCGGCCGCGGTGCTCGAGCGCATCCCCCGCGATCGCGTCAGCATGCTCCCCGGCCCGCCCGCGCTCTACCAGACGATCCTCGCCGCCCCCGACCTCGATACCCACGACCTGTCATCGCTGCGGCTCGCGGTGACCGGCGCCGCGGTCATCCCGGTCGAGCTGATCGTGCGCATGCGGGAGAGGCTCGGGTTCGAGACCGTGATCACCGGTTACGGGCTCACCGAGGCGTGCGGCATCGCGACGATGTGCCGCCACGACGACGACCCCGAGACGATCGCGACCACCTCGGGACGTGCGATACCCGGCACCGAGGTGCGCGTAGTCGACGACGACGGAAACGAAGTCCCTCGGGGCGAGGCGGGTGAGGTGGCCCTGCGCGGCTACCACGTCATGCGCGAGTACTTCGACGAGCCGGAGGAGACCGCGATCGCGATCGACGCCGCAGGCTGGTTGCACACCGGCGACGTCGGAGTGATGGACGAACGCGGCTACCTGCGGATCACGGACCGGCTGAAGGACATGTTCGTCGTCGGCGGCTTCAACGCCTATCCGGCCGAGATCGAGGGCCTGATGCTGCGCCACCCGGCCGTCGCGCAGGTCGCGGTCGTCGGTGTCCCCGACGAGCGGCTCGGCGAGGTCGGCGTCGCGTTCGTGGTCCCGACGTGTGCCGAGACGATCGACGCC
>CAYRHS010000034.1:0-20619 GCA_964424125.1 uncultured Burkholderiales bacterium | reverse complement strand
GCCGACGAGTTCGTTTCATGGTGCCGCGACGAGATGGCCAACTACAAGGTGCCCCGCCACGTCCACGTCGTCGACGCGCTGCCGTTGAACGCCACGGGCAAGGTGCTCAAGTACCAGCTCCGAGAGCGCGCCGCAGCAGCCGTCTGACGTTCAGCGTCCGGGCGAACCCGAAGCCTCGGCCGCGCGCGCGGTGGCCCAGCGATAGTCAGGCTTGCCGATCTCGGTGCGGCGCAGCGGCCCGAGCACCAGCGCGCGCGGGATCTTGTAGCCCGCGAGGTGCCGGCGGCAGTGCGCCTGGAGCGCGACGAGGCTGAGCTCGCTTCCGGGCTCGGGGTCGACGAGCGCCACGACCCGCTCCTGCCACGTCGGGTCGGCAGCACCGACGACGATGACGTCATGCACCGCGGGGTGCAGCGCGACGACGTGTTCGACCTCGTCGGGGTAGATCTTCTCCCCGCCGGAGTTGATGCAGGCCGAGCCTCGGCCGAGGAGCACGAACGTGCCGTCGGGCTCGACCCGCGCGTAGTCCCCGGGGATCACCCAGCGGATGCCGTGCCGGTCGACGGGGAACGTCGCTGCCGTGCGCTCGGGATCACCCAGGTAGCCGACGGGGATCGCGCCGCGACGCGCGACACGGCCGACGCCGCCCGGCGGGACGGGCTCGAGGTCGTCGTCGAGCACCGCGGTGTCCGTGGCGAGCTTGAAGCGCGGCCCGTCGTGCTCCTCGCGTCCCGCCTCGAAGGCCGCGGTGCCGATCTCTGAAGCGCCGACACCGCCGGTGACCACCGCGTCGGGGAACGCGGTCCGGAGGCGGGCCCGCACCGGCTCGGAGAGGATCGCGCCGCCGGAGGTCACGACCCGCAGAGCGGAGAGGTCCCGCTCGTAGGTGGGGTCGAGCGCGGCGTCGGCGATCGGGGCGCCCATCGCGTCGCCGATGACGTTGAGCGTCATCACCCGTTCGCGGGCGACGAGGTCCAGCACGCGCTCGGCGTCGAAGCTGCGGTCGGTCGAGAGCACGGAGACCCCACCGTTGAACACGGTGATGATGAGCGGGTACTGGCCGCCGCCGTGCATGAGCGGTGCCAGCGCGAGAGTGCGCAAGCCCATCGGATTCGGGGACTGGCGCACGATCTGCTCGGGCGTCTCGATGCGGGCCAGCGGCCACGCGAGGTTGCGGTACAGGTCCTCGTGGCGCCACACGACACCCTTCGGCAGCCCGGTCGTGCCGCCCGTGTAGAGCACGTGACGGTCGTCGCCCGAGCGCGGCGCGAACCCTCGTTCCGGGGACGAGCTCGCCAACGCGTCCTCGTACGGGACTCCGGGTGCTTCGGGCTCGTCGCTGCCGTCCTCGAGCACGAGGTATCGCGTGAGCCGGGGAAAGTCGAGGGCGAGGGTCCGGACCTGCGGGGCGAACCCACGCTCGTAGATCAGCGTGGTCAGGGTCGCGTTGTCCCAGAGGTAGCGGAGCTCGTCGACCACGTAGCGGTAGTTGACGTTGATGGCGGCCGCGCCGAGCTTCCAGCATGCGACGAGCGCCTCCACCCACTCGCCCCGGTTGCACGCGTATACGCCGACGCGGTCGCCCCGTTGGACGCCTCGGCCCGCGAGGTGGTGCGCGAGACGGTTGGCCCGTTCGTCGAGCGCGCCGCGCGTGAAGCGCCGCTCCCCCGCCACCAGGACCTCGGCGTCGCGGTCGGCGTCGCAGAGGGCCTCGAGGAGATCGGCGAGCTGGAAGTCCATCGCGGGCGCTCAGAACGAGGACGGCTCGGGGAAGCCGAGGCGATCGCAGAGCACGATCGTGACGGGGTTCTCGGAGGCCGCCCGCCAGGCCTCGCGGCCCCCCTCGACGCGCCGGCGGTGCGCGAGACGCACGAGGACCGCGGCCGCACGGACGCCACCCCACGCCAGGTACCAGTCGAGCTGGGCGATGTCGTCGCCGACCATCGCGGCGTAGTCGCGTGCCGCGTCGTCGATGGAGCGGAACCCGGCGAGGGGCTCCAACCAGTGCTGGGCGGTCGCCTCCGCGAAGAGCATCCACCCGAGGTCGAGGCCCGGTGGCCCGACGGTCGCCATCTCCCAGTCGAGCACGGCCGCGACCTCGCACCGGTCGTCGAAGACCAGGTTGCCGAGCCGGGCGTCACCCCAGCACAGGTGAGCGTCGTCCGTGGCGGGCCGCTCCGACCGGCACCGGGCGAGCGCCTCGTCGACGACCGCGACCCGCTCGCCGTCGGCCGCCCAATCGAGGTAGCGGTCCCAGTACTCGACGTCGGCCGCGAGCGCGTCCGGCCCGCCCTCGCGACGCAACGACCCCAAGCCAATGCTTCCGACCTCGGTCGTGTTGATGCGAGCCAGCGTGGCGAGGGCACCGTGCTGGACGCGCGCCTGGTCATCCGGCGGCGCGTCGGCAAGCCACCCCACGAGCTGGTACGGGGGATCGTCGCCCGGGATCCGCCCCACGACGTGCTCGGTGACGAGGAACGGCCGACCGAGGACCCGGGGATCGGGCTCCACGAAGCGCACCGCGGGCACCGGGATGTCGCTGGCGGCCAGAGCGTGCAGGATGCGGGCTTGTCGGATGACGTCGTCGTCGGGGAAGAGCGGTAGCGGCGCGTCGAGCCGTAGAACGAGGTCCTCGACCCGCTCGATGCCGTCGGCCAGGCAGTCGGTGTGCACGAGGAGCGTCGTGCTCGACATTCCGCCGTGCCCCGGCCGGGTCGCGTCACACCGAACGACCTCCCCGATCTCGTCGCGTTCGCCGAGCCACCGCGCGAAACCGGCAGTGAGCTCGTCGTCCGGTGGTTCTGTCACTCGTTCCGGTCCCCGGTCGTCGCGCGACACTGGTAGCAGATCGTCGCGGGAGTCGCGCATGTCTGCAACGAGCAGCAACGGCGTCGTCTACGACCCGCGCACCGCGCTGTTGGTGGTCGACTTCCAGAACGACTTCGCCGACCCCGAGGGAAGCCTGAGCGTCGCCGGCGCCGAGGACATCGTCCCCGCGTTGAACGACGAGATCGAGCGGGCCCGGCAGGCCGGTGCCGCGGTGATCACGACCCAGGACTGGCACCCGCCCGAGACGCCGCACTTCGTCCCCCAGGGCGGGAAGTGGCCGCCCCACTGCGTGCGGGAGACCTGGGGCGCGGAGCTCCATCCTGACCTTCGCGTGCCCCCCGACACTCCTCGCGTCCGCAAGGCCACCGGGGAAGAGGACGGCTATTCGGGGTTCACCGTGGAGCACCCGCAGACGGGCGCGCAGGCCGGCACCGGGCTGGAGGAACTGCTCCGGCGTGCCGGAGTCGAGCGGGTCGTCATCGTCGGGCTCGCCACCGACTACTGCGTCAAGGAAACCGCGCTCGACGCCATCCGCCTCGGATTCGACGCGTCGGTCCGGCGCTCGGGGGTACGGGCCGTCGAGGTCGAGCCGGGCGACGGCGAGCGCGCCCTCGCCGAGATCGAGGCCGCCGGCATCCACGTGGTCGACTGACCGCCGTGCGCTGGGTCGACGACGACAACGTCGCGCTGTTCACCGATCTCTACGAACTCACCATGGCCGCGAGCTACCACGCGCGGGGCCTCGAGGAGCCCGCGACGTTCGACCTGTTCACCCGCAAGCTCCCACCCCGGCGCGGCTACCTCGTCGCCTGCGGTCTCGACCAGGCCCTCGACTATCTCGAGCGGCTCCGCTTCACCGACGAGTCGCTCGACTACCTCGGATCGCTCGGGGCCTTCGAGCCCTCGTTCCTCGAACGGCTCGCGGAATTCCGCTTCACCGGCGACGTCTGGGCGGTCCCGGAAGGCGAGGTCGTCTTCGAGGCCGAGCCCATCCTGCGGGTGACGGCACCGTTGATCGAGGCGCAGATCGTCGAGACGTACCTGCTCAACGTCGTCGGCTTCCAGACCATGGTGGCGTCGAAGGCGGCACGCGTCGCCACCGCGTGCGGCGACCGCGCCTTCGTGGACTTCTCGGCTCGTCGTGACCACGCGGCGGACGCGGCACTCCTCGCGGCCCGCGCTGCCGCCATCGGCGGCGCGACGGGCACGTCCCTCGTCGTCGCGGGCGAGGCATTCGGGCTCGCGCTCTCGGGCACGATGGCGCACTCCTACGTCATGCGCGCCGACGACGAGGAAGAGGCGCTTCAGGCGTTCGCCGAGGACTACGGCGAGGACGCCGTGCTCCTCATCGACACCTACGACACCGAGGAAGGCGCGCGCCAAGCGGTCCGTATCGCCGAACGGCTCCGACGCGACGGTCAGCCGGTGTTCCGAGGGGTGCGCCTCGACTCCGGCGACCTGGCCGCCCTGGCCCACTCCGTGCGACGGATCCTCGACGATGGCGGGCTCCCCGACGTGCAGATCTTCGCCTCCGGCGACCTCGACGAGGACCGCATCGCCGCGATCGTGGCGGACGGCGCGCCCATCGACGCGTTCGGGGTCGGGACCCGCATGGGAACGAGCGCCGACGCCTCGCACGTGGACGTCGTCTACAAGCTCGCCGAGGACGCCGGTCACCCCAAGCTCAAGCTCTCCGCGGGCAAGGCCACCGACCCGGGCCGCAAGCAGGTCCACCGCGTGGTCGGCAACGGCGTCGCCGACCACGACGTGCTCGCCCTGGCCGACGAGGCGGTGGAGGGCGGCCGCCCGCTGCTCGCCGAGGTGATGGCCGGTGGTCACCGCACCGGACCTGCCGAGACCCTCGACGAGCTGCGCGACCGGACCCGGGCGGCGATCGCGGCCCTTCCGGACCGGCTGCGAGCGCTCGACCCGGAGGGCCCGCCCTACGAGGTGCTGCGCTCGCCGGGCCTGGCCGACCTCGCCGTCCGGCTCACCGACCACATCCAGCGGGACCACCACCCTTCGACAACCTG
The DNA here is from genome assembly GCA_964424125.1 of uncultured Burkholderiales bacterium. Classification (GTDB taxonomy): domain Bacteria; phylum Actinomycetota; class Acidimicrobiia; order IMCC26256; family JAOSJL01; genus CAYRHS01. Next base: position 15,757 of record CAYRHS010000034.1, on the reverse strand, counting down.
ACACGCGCGTCATATTCTGGGGGCGAGCCCAGCGAGGAGCGCGCCCCATGACCCAGGCATCCCCGTCGACACCCCGCTACCGCATCGTCTCGGCCGACGGCCACGTGGTCGAGCCGCCCGATATGTGGCAGCGGTACCTCCCGGCCGAGTTCCACGACCGGATGCCGAAGCTCGTGAAGGACCCGAAGGGCGGCGACGCCTGGGAGCTCGTGCCCGGCGCGCCGCCGATGGCGCTCGGCCTGGTCACCAACCGTGGCGAGTGGGGCAAGCGCTACGAGGACAACGAGTGGTACGGATCCAGCTACGACGAGATCCGCAAGGGCGCGTACGACGGCAAGGAACGTCTCGTCGAACAGGACATCGACGGCATCGACGCCGAGGTGCTCTATCCCTCGCAGCGCACCATGGGCGCGTTCATGGCCCAGGAGGACGACGCCTACCACCTCGCGGGCGTGGGCGCCTACAACCAGTGGATGCAGGAGGAGTTCTCCGCCGCCGATCCGTCGCGGCTCCTCGGCATGTACCAGATCCCCGGCGTCGACATCGACAGCTCGCTCGCCGCGTTCCGGGAGGCGAAGCAGCTCGGCGCGCGCGGCGTGATCATCTCCGCGTTCCCGTCGGGCAACGCCAAGCTCAGCGAGGCCGACGACCCGTTCTGGGCCGCGGCCGAAGCCGAGCAGCTTCCGGTCCACATCCACAGCGGCCTCAGCCAGGCCGGCAAGCGGAAGCCGGGCTCGTTCAAGAAGGCTGCCGCCGCGGTCGGCGGTGACCGGATCACGATGGCCGCGATGGGCGGGGCGATCGCGGGCGCGTCCGACTTCGTGTCGCGCTTCATCTACTCGGAGATGTTCGACCGCTTCCCCGCGCTCCAGATGGTCATGGTCGAGTGCGGGGCCGGGTGGATCCCCAACTTCCTCGAGCACATGGACGACCACTGGTGGCGCAACCGCGTCTGGGCGGGCTCGAAGCTGAAGCTCCTGCCGAGCGAGTACTTCCACCGCAACTGGAAGGCAACGTTCATCCGGGAGCCGTTCGCGATGGCGAACCGCCACTGGATCGGCGTCGACAACCTGCTCTGGTCGAACGACTATCCGCACCACCGCCACGACTGGCCCTACAGCCGCCGTGTCATCGAGGAGACGATGGCCGGGGTGCCCCCGGCCGAGAAGCAGCAGATGACTCGCGACAACGCGGTCGAGCTCTACCGCCTGGATCAGGGCTGAGGCGGGCGCGGAACACGCGCACCGCCGTACGGGTTCCCTCCCGAGACGCCGTCCGGGAGGAGCACCGTGAGCGCTGACCCACCGATCGTCCGCAACGCACGCGCCGAGGCGCGCGCCGTGCTCGGCGAGGGATTCGAGGCTCGCGTCCTCGAACCCTCCCCTCCTGCCGTCGACGACGGAGAGTGGTACGCAGACGACCCCACCGCTCGCGGCGACGCGGCCCCGGGCGTTACGCTCGTCTCGCCCGTCCCCTCCGGTGACGTCACCTGGGACGAGTTGGCCACGCGGCGGCCCGAGCTCGCGCCGTTCGCTGCCGCCCGCTGGCTGGGCGCGTGGCCGCGTCTGCCGGAGGTCCCGCCCCGGCTCGTCGAGACCCGGCGCGCCCTGAACCTGCTGACCTTCTACGTGCTCTCGCAGGTTCGCAAGGCAGCAAACGGCAAGATCGCGGTCCGCTCGACCTACCGCGGGTTCGGCACGCCGTTCTTCGGCGGCGACACCCAGGTGCGCGTGGAGGGAACCGACATCGTCGTACAGCAGGGCACGGAGGTCCGGACCGAGCCGATCTCGACGCTCCGGCGGGCTGCGGAGTTCGTCGGCGTACCGCTCGACCTCGATGCCGGCGTTGACTTCGACGTGCCCGACGTCGACGACCCGGACGACGAGCTCGCCGTCGATCCGGCCGCGGCGGCGTTCCTGGCTGACTGGTTCGGCTTCGGCACGTCCGTGCTCGAGGAGCTGCGCTGCTCCGGCCGGGCCGAGGACGACGTGTCGCGGGTGCAGCTGTGGGCCGAACACTTCGACGCCGCGGTCGAGCTCGGCCGCGCCGAGGCCGGCCAGCGGGGCTCGTACGGTGCGTCCCCCGGCGACGCCGCCCATCCCGAGCCCTACCTGTACGTGGCCCCGTGGTCCAGCGACGGCGTCGACGAGAAGTTCTTCGCCGACCCGGCCTTCGGCGGCGCCAACCTCCCGTACCGGGACCTCCTCGCCGCCGACGACCAGCGGGGCGCGGCGCTCGCGTTCCTCCAGCGCGGTCTCGGCCTGCTCACCGGCCGGGCGCTCACCGGCCGGGCGCGCGCCGACCCCGGGATCCGCTGAATCGACGTTATTCGCCAACTGGTCGGACCTCTGGACCACGCGCAGAGCGTCAGCTACGGTGCCACCCGTGAACCTTCGACCCGTTCGACGGCGTTCGGTAACCGACGAGGTGTTCGAGCAGCTCACCGACGAGATCCTGGCGGGAAGCCTCGAACCGGGCAGCTCGTTGCCGGCCGAGCGCGCACTGGCCGAGACGCTGGGCGTGAACCGCCAGGCGGTGCGGGAGGCGCTCCAGCGCCTTTCCGCGGCCGGCCTGGTCGAGATCAGCCACGGGGGCCCCACCCGGATCCGGGACCCGCACCGGGGCGGGGGCCTCGCCCTCCTCCCGCGACTGCTGATCCGCGTGGATGGGTCCGTCGACGTCGGTGTGGCGCGGTCCATCGTGGAGCTGCGCGCTGTCCTCGGCCCCGACGTCGCCCGCCACTGCGCTCAGCGCGCCACACCCGACGAGGCGCTCGAGCTCGTCCGGATCGTCTCCGCCATGCGGGAGCTGACCCACGATCTCTCCGCGCTCGCCTCCGAACAGACCCTGTTCTGGGATCGGCTCGTCGACGGGGCCGACAACATCGCCTACCGGCTCGCGTTCAACTCGCTGCGGGAGACCTACGAGCCGATCGCGCCGCTGATGACGGAGGTCCTCGCCGACGAGTTGCGCGACATCGACGGGCACGAAGACATCGCCACGGCCGTTGGCGCCCACGACCCCGACGTGGCCGCAGCCGCGGCTGCGTCGGTGCTCCGTCGGGGCACGGACGCAGTGAACGCCGTGCTCGACGCGCTCCCGCCCGCGGCTGTCACCCACTCGCGATGACCGCTCCCGCCACGGACATCACTCGGGGGGCAACCCTCGGACTCCGGCAGGCGGCGAGCAAGTTCTGGCGTTGGACGAGCCCCCGCCTCATCGCCGCGTCGTTGGTCGTCGCGCTCGCCGCTCGCCTCGCGCTCGGCGGCTGGCGTTTCTGGGACCTGGTCATCGTGGCCGCGATCCTCGCCGTGCAGCCCTTCACCGAGTGGGTGATCCACGTCTTTCTGCTCCACTTCCGGCCCCGGACCGTCTCCGGCCGGCAGGTCGACCCGCTCGCGGCTCGTGAGCACCGCGCCCACCATCGGGACCCCCGCGAGCTGCGCCTCGTCTTCGTCCCGATTCCCGTGCTGCTGCGCGGGGCGGTGGTCTACGGCGCGGCGTTCCTGCTGTTGCTCCCGACGCTTAGCCTGGGCATGACGGCGATCGTGACGGGCCTGGCGATGCTGCTCACCTACGAGTGGACCCACTACCTGATCCACACGAGTTACCGGCCCCGCGGCCGTTACTACCGCTACGTTTGGCGGGCCCACCGGCTCCACCACTACCGCAACGAGCACTACTGGTTCGGCGTCACGGTCCACCTCGCCGACCACGTGCTCCGTACCTTCCCCGCCAAGGACGAGGTCGAGCGCTCCCCCACCGCCCGCGCACTCCACGAGGCTGCGTAGGCCTCGCCGAGGGGCCACGGAACGCGCCGCGCTCGGTGAGGGCGGTGCCGGCGAGGATGAGCGCGGCGCCGACGAAGCCGGCGGCGCCGAGGCGCTCGCCGACGGCGTAGCCGATGATCGCCGCGAAGATCGGCTCGAGCAGGAGCCACAGCGCGGCCCGTGACGCGGGGACGACGCGCTGGCCCGCGACCTGGAGCGCGAAGGTGAGCGCGGAAGCGAAGATCCCGGTCGCCACCGCCGCGCCGACTGCACGGGCCGTCACCTCCCCGATCCCGGTGACGGGGACGAGCAGGGCGGCGCCGGCCGCGACCACGGCGAGCTGCAACGCGGTGAACCGCACGACCGGGAAGTGGACGGCGAAGCGGTCGAGCAACACGATGTGGCCAGCAAACGCCACCGCGCAGCCGAGGGTGAGCAGGTCGCCCCGGTTGAACGACGTGGGTCCTCCGGTGAGCGCGAACAGTCCGACGATGGCGAGCACGATGCCCGCCGCGGTCATGAACGTGAGGCGAACCCGGAGGAAGATCGCCGCGAGGAGAGGCGTAAACGCGACGAGGAGCCCGGTGATGAACGCGGACGTCGACGCGGACGTGAACTGGAGCCCGGCCGTTTGGAGCAGGTAGCCGAGCCCGAGGACTACGCCGACGACGCTCCCGACGAGGGCGATGGGCCGCCAGCCCCGATCGGGTCCATCGGCCACGTTCGAACGGACGGGTGCGAAGGGAAGGAGCACCAGCGCGCCGACGGTGAAACGCAGTGCGAGAAACGCGGTGGGGGTGAGGTCTTCGACCGCGTCCTTGACGACGACGAACGTCGCGCCGAAGAAGAACGCGGCGGTGGCGAGGGCGAGACGCCCGCGGATCAAGGCCGGCTCGGGCGCACGAGCCCGGCGCTCAGGTCCCGGAGTCCTCCATGAGCCTGCTCAGGCGCTCGCTCGCCTCGATGCACTCCTCGACCATGTCGTAGATCACGTCCTTCACGCGCCGGACGCGATCGAACCGGCCGATGATCTGACCCGCGGGATTGAACATCACCTGCTTCGCCTGCTCCGAGTAGCGGTGGCCGCGGGCCACGGCGTCGGCGGTGACCATGAACTGGAGCGGCATCCCCAGCGGGTCGGGTGTGTCCTCGCGCTCCCAGGCCGCGGTCCAGTCGTTGCGCAGCATCCGGGCGGGCTTGCCCGTCCAAGCACGGGAGCGGATCGTGTCGCGGCTCGTCGCAGCGAGGTACGAATCCATCTGCGCGGGCGGAGTGTCCGCCTCCTCCACGGTCAGCCACAGCGACCCCGTCCACACACCCTGGGCGCCCATCGCGAGCGCGGCGGCCATCTGCCGCCCAGTGCCGATCCCCCCGGCGGCGAGCACCGGGGTCGGCGCCACCGCGTCGATCACCTCGGGCCAGAGCACCATGCTGCCGACGTCACCCGTGTGACCGCCACCCTCGGTGCCCTGGGCGATCACGATATCGACGCCCGCGTCGACGTGGGCCCGGGCGTGCTTGGCCGCGCCGGAGAGCGCCGCCACCAGCCGGCCGGAGTCGTGGATCTCTGCGAGCACGTCGGCAGGGGGCGTGCCGAGGGCGTTGGCGATGAGGCGCACGTTGTCGTGCTTCAGCGCGATCTCGATCTGGGGCGCGGCGGTCGCGGCCGTCCAGCCCAGCAGCTGGTTCACCGGCGCCTCGTCGGCGGGCAGCTTGGGCACGCCGTGCTCCTCGAGGAGCTTGTCGGCGAAGCGGCGGTGCTCCTCGGGAACCGCGGCGAGGAGATCGGCCTCGAGCTTCTCGACGTCGAGCTCTCCCATCCCCTCGTACTTGCCGGGGATGACGGTGTCGACGCCGTACGGTCGACCGCCGCAGTGCTCGTCGATCCAGTCGAGCTCGACCGCGAGCTGCTCCGGGGGGAAGCCCACCGCGCCGAGCACGCCTAGCCCGCCGGCCTTGCTCACCTCGGCGACGACGTCGCGGCAGTGGCTGAAGGCGAAGATCGGCAGCTCGATCCCGAGCCGGTCACAGACCTCGGTGCGCATGAACCTGTCCTCTCGTGCTCTGCGGCGGCGTCAGCCTGCCGCCACCGGTGCCGGCGTGAAGGCCACCGGCATGTGCTTGATCCCGTTGATGAAGTCCGAGCGCATGCGCCGGACCGGCCCGGCCAGCTCGATGTCGGGGAGCCGCCGCACCAGCTCATCCATGATGACGCGGATCTCGAGGCGCGCGAGGTTGGCGCCGAGGCAGAAGTGGACGCCGCCACCGCCGAAGGCCATGTGCGGGTTGGGGTCCCGGCGGACGTCGAAGCGGTGCGGGGCGTCGAAGACGTCCTCGTCCCGGTTGGCCGAGAGGTAGTACATGATCACCTTCTCGCCCTCGCCGATCACCTGATCGCGGATCCTCGTCTCGCGGGTCACGGTGCGCCGGAAGTTGTGGATGCTCGTCCCCCACCGCAGCATCTCCTCGACTGCACTCGGCAGCAGCTCGGGGTCGGCGACGAGCTCACGGTGAGCATCCGGGTTCTCGATGAGCGCGAGCATGCTGTGCGCGATGAGGTTGCGCGTCGTCTCGTTGCCCGCCACCGCCAGCGTGACGAAGAACATCTTGAGCTCGTCGTCGGTCAGCCGGTCGCCGTCGACCTCGGCCTGCACGAGCGCGGTCATGATGTCGTCGCGGGGCTCGGCACGCCGTTGCGCGGCGATCGCACCGCAGTAGTCGAAGATCTGGGCGGCGGCGACCTCGCCGTCCTCGGGGGTCGCCTGGAAGTCGGGGTCCTGGCTCCCGACGAGCTTGTTGCTCCACTCGAAGACGAGGTGACGATCCTCCTCTGGGACGCCGATCATCTCGCAGATCACCTGGAGCGGGAGCTCGGCCGCCACGTCCTCCACGAACTCGCACTCGCCGCGCTCGCACACCTCATCGACGATGAGTCGGGCGCGCTCCCTGATCCCCGCGTGCAGCGAGTCGATCATCCGGGGCGTGAACCCGTAGCTCACGAGCTTGCGCTGCCGGTTGTGCTTCGGCGGGTCCATGTTGAGGATCGTCAGGCGTGTCATCGCCAGCGCGTCCTCGTCCATGTCCTCGACGAACACCGAACCGAGCTCGGTCGAGAACGTCTCGTGGTCCCGACTCGCCTCGCGGACGTCGTCGTACTTCGTGATGGCCCAGAAGTCTTCGGCATCCGGGTGCTCGTGGCGGAAGACGGGCGCCTCACGGCGGAGCACCGAGAACATCTCGTGTGGTACCTCGCGCGCCCAGGTGTCGGCCAACAGGTTCACTTCGGAAAGCTGCACCACTCAGTCCTCCTCGATGCCCATGAGTGTTCCGAGACCGTGGACCGCGAGCTCGTCGGGGACGGCCGGCGGGTCGACGCGCCGCTGCATCTCCAGCCCGAACAGGAGGGCGAGCACGAGCACCGCGAGCTGCTCGCCCGGTACGTCCAGCTCCACGCCCGCATCGTGCGCCCACTGCTCGAACGCGACCCCCATCGCGCGGCGCGCACCCGCGTACCGATCGGCCAGGCCGGCCGCCACCTCGGGGTTGCGCGCCGCGAAGAGCCACAGCTCGTGTTCCAGCAGCATCCACGCGTCGCCGCCCCGTTCCTCGGGCGGGTCGGCCACGGTGTCCCAGAGTGCTTCGAGGCGCGCTCCGTGGCCGGACGCGGCCAGCAACGCCCCTTCGGTCTCGGCGGCCGTTGCTTCCTTCCACGCCTCGACCACCGCGAGCAGCAGCCCTTCCTTGCCCCCGAAGTGGGAGTAGACGGCGCCCGACGTGCGGTCGGCGGCGTCGGCCACAGCATCGGTCGAGGTGGCGTGAAAGCCCTTGCGCGCGAAGAGATCGGCCGCGGCACTCACGAGCCGATCACGCGTCTCGGCCTTCCGCTCCTCCTGGGTTCGTGCCACGCTGCCTTCCGGAAGACTCCCGAGGCCGTCCGGAATCCGGAGGACCACTTATGTAGGGCATCCTATTTATGTTGGACCCCCGATGTAAAGCCGCGAACGGGCGCCGAGGGTCTCCGAACGGCGCGCTCGTGGCGTCGACGCTCGCGTGCGCGTTCCCGGGTCGCTTCGCGGCCGTGGGCCCGGTCGCGGGGATCCCCACGCCTCCGAACTGCGAGACCGGACCGATCCCGGTCATCACCTTCCACGGCACCGCGGACCAGTAGGTCCACGACGCCCGCGTCGGCTCGGACGTCGTGCGGCGCGAGTTCGATGACTGTCCCGAGCATGGGGCCGTCGTCTGTATGTGATCGAGGGCGGTACCCATGCCTGGCCCGGGAGCGCGCTCAGCGAGGAACTGGAGTCTGCCGTCGGCCCCTCGACTGGGACAGTCGATGCCACCGCTCTGGCATGGGAGTTCTTCGCCTCCCAGCGCGGGGGTCAGGAGGTCTCGTAGTCGGTCTCGACGCCGTTCAGCGTGTCGACCGCCTCTAGGAGATCGCCGATCGAGTAGAAGTTCACGGCGACGAAGTTCACCATCTGCCCGCGTTCCTTCTCGCAGCGCCGGGCGCGGTCGACGAGAACGTCGTACGCGTTCACCTCGGCGGTGTCCGCCCGGTCCGCAGCGGTCGCGTCGAGCCAGTGGTTCATCAGGAACAGGTCCGCGTCCTCGGGGCCGCGGTTCGGCTCACAGCTGAAGTCGTCGGCGCTCTCGAACTTGTAGGGCGTGTCCTTCACGAGGTCGAAGCCGTGGTGGTACCAGGTGGGCGGCGGGCCCGACTGCTCAGCGAGGACGACGAGCCGTTCGTCGCGGTCGATCATCTCCCCCAACGTCGGCCAGCCCTCGTCGGGATCGTGCACGTACACCTCGTCAAACAACCCGGAGGCTTCGAAGGCGGCCTCGGTGTCCTCGTCGGAGATGTCGTCCTCGATGAACAACGTGACGACCTCGTCGGGGTTGTCGTCGAGGAACTGCTTCACGTCGCCGAGCGACTTCTCGAAGTCGATCGCGCCGAGGCTGCACAGGTTGTGGCACAGGAACGGGCCTCTTTCCTGTCGATCGTCGAGGAACGCGTTGGCCGTGGCCTGGAGATCGGGAGGCAGCGTCCCCATGTAGTCGGCGACCTCGTCCGAGCCCTCCCAGTAGTGGGTGTCGATGAGCAGCACGCGCACCCCGTACTCCAGCTGGTCGGCGATCCCGAGGTCGTGCTCGGGCCAGATGAAGGACTGGTCAGCGCTCGACATCGAGTTGTGGCTCGCGGCGAACACGACCTGGTCGTAGGGCCGGTCGCAGAGCTCCTCGTGGCCGTTGCACTCCCGCGGTTCGCCGGGTTCGATCTTGATCCGAAGCTGACGGTGCCGAAGGCGACGATCACCAGGCCCACGACGGCCGCGGACGCGATGGCCCGGTTGCGGGGCCCGCGCTCGGCGAGATCGCCGAAGCGACCGGCAAGTAGGAGCGCCGCAACGGTGGCGAGCGCGTCTGCGGTGATGACCGTGGTCACGGAGCGCCGGAGCTCGTCGAAGAGCTCGCTGCCGAGGGTGCCGCGGACGTCCGAGAGCATGTCGCGCAGCGGCCCGGGCAGCCCCCAGCCGTCGACGCCGCTGCGCACCGCCTCGTCGAGCGGGCCGTCCACCACGAGCCCGGCCACACCGACCACGGTGAAGGCGACGAAGCCGGTGACGAGGAGGACACCCGCGATGGCCGCCATGGGCCGCAGCCCTCGGCGACGAGCGAGCAGCCCGACCGCGATGAGCGCCAGCGCCATGACGGCCAGTGCCGCGTTGCCCACCCCGGGCGAGAACCACCGCGCGATGCCGCGCACCGTGTCGAACTCGTCGAGGACCCGCTCGCCGGACTCTCCGCTCGCCCCGGTGAAGAGCTCGAAGAGCGAGACGTCGTTCTCGCCGTCGAGCGCCTGTTGGATGTCCGAGACGTTCTCTGCGAGATAGGGATCGAGGAACTCCGAGGTGGCGACGACGAACGCCCCGTCGAGGTCGCCGGCCGCCACTTCGGCCTCGATGAGCTCCGCGGTCTCCGGGTCCACCGCCCCGTCGATCGCGGAGACGATCGTGTCCGTGACCTGTTGCGTGTCGACCGGGAGCTGGTCGGCGATGGGGAGCTCGTCGGGTACCTCGCCCTCGGCCAGCGCGCCCGCGAAGTCCCGCGCCTGCGCCTGGAGCTCGTCGACGGTCTCGATGGTCTCGGGCGGAAGCGCCGCGACCTGCTCCTGCATCCAGGCGGTCGCCTGCGCCTCGATCTCCCCGTAGAGCTCCGAGAGGCCGATGTCGGAGCCGATGAAGTCGTGCTCGTCGCGCAGGTAGGCGACGATCTGGTCGACCAGCGCCTCGACCACCTCCTGGACACGATCCGGGGGCAGGACGAGACGGACCGCCGCGACCTGCAGCGATGGCTCCACCGGGAGGTCGGCGAGGAGGTTGCCCAGGGTCTCGGACAGCCCGGGATCGGCCAGGAGCTCGGTGTAGACGCGGTCGTAGATCTCGTTCTCGTCCAGGGCGTCGTCGTAGAACTCGTCGTCCAGGAACGTGGCCCGGACCGTCCGTACGGTCAGGAACGCGCCGAAGGCGAGCGCGAACACCAATCCGGCGACGAACACGCCGAGCCACGGGCGCGCCCGGGACGCCAGTGAGGGACGTCCGGAGCCATCGCTCGGCATCCCGAGAGGTAAGGAGGCCGACGCTCACCGTGGTCCGCGGAGAGCCCTATGCGCTCGACAACTCCATCAACCTCGTCAGCAGACGCGTCCGCTCCCCCGGTGGCTCGTGGGTCCGGGCGAGCCGGTGGGTCTTCCGGGGCGCACGATCGAGCCAGAACCTGCCCGTCGTCGAGGCGGGTTCGTCGGCCACCGCCAACCACACGATCGTGTCCGCCCCCTGCGCGGGTGTCCGCAGCAGCGGCCCCACGACGCGTGCGAATCCCGGCAACGACGCGCTGACCCCGGGGGTCGCGGCCCAGCCCGGGTGCATCGAGTGCGAGACGATGCGGTCCCGCCATTGGTCGGCCCAGACCTCGCCCAGCACGACCTGGGCCCGCTTGGCCCGCGCGTAGGCCCGCGAACCTCGGTAGCTCGTCGGATGCTCGAGCTCGGCCACGTCGAGGCGCTCCGTGTACATGCCGCCCGACGAGACCGTCACGAGCCGGCCGCCGCCCGCCTCGAGCAATGGCGCCAGCGCGTTCGTGAGCACGTACGGAGCGAGGACCATCGTCGCGAACGTCAGTTCGTGCCCGTCGGCGGAAGCGCGCCGCTCGGGGTACAGCGCGCCCGCGTTGTGGACCAAGACGTCGAGGCGCGCCTCGCCCGCGACGATCTCCGCGGCGAGCGATCGCACCTCTGCGAGGCTGCCGAGGTCGGCGCGGTAGGTGCGCAGGGTCTCGTTCCCCGTCGCCGACGCGATCGACTCCCTCGACCGGGCGAGCTTCGCTTCGTCCCGGCCGATGAGCACGACTTCAGCGTGCAATGCGGCGAGGATGCGCGCCGTCGCGTGGCCGAGGCCGGACGTGGCGCCGGTCACGGCCACGACGCGTCCGGGGGAGCGGAAGGACTCGATCGGCGGCCAGTCGAAGATCCGGCGCCGGGTGCGGTACCCGACCGTGGTGAAGCTGCCGACGACGCTGGCTTCGAGCGCTTCGTCGACGAGGCTCCGCCAGTCGCGGCTCAAGCAGCCTCGTCGGCGCGCCGCCGGCGGCGACGCCGGCTGAGGAGCAGGATCGCAATCACGAGCAGCGTGAACCCGACGACCAGCAGCCGACGGTCGGGACCGGAGTCGAACTCCACCGTCTCCTCCACGAAGAACGGTTCGGCGGCGGGCTCGGGCGGCGAGGCGGCGCGTTCGGCGCTCGCGGAGGGGTCGGTGGGCGTCGTGGACGCGCGTTCACCGTTCCCGGCGGCCGGGCTCTCCCCGAGGAGCTCGTCGACGGGCGCGGGGCCGTCTTCCTCGGTCACCCGGCGACGCTCATGCTTGCGTTGAGGGTCGTACGCCATTGGTCCTCCGGCGACGTCAGGTGGCGGAACAGGATCTCGAACTCCGATGCGGCTTCGGGTGCGCCGGGCCGGGTCCCGAGTGAGCGCAGGGGCAGCGACTGCGCGGAGGCCTCGGCAATCGCCGTCCGTTGGTGCACCGGTGGCCAGACCCGCTCGCCGTAGCGCTTGCCCATCTCCTCCAACCAGTAGCGAGCGTCGCGCGTCCGCCCGAGATTGTTCACGACGACCGAAGGTGCCCCGAGCTGTCCGCCGCGTCGGACGCTGACGCGCTCGACGGTCCGCAGGATCTGCTCGACACCGTCGGCGGCCCAGGCCGCGGGCGTGGTCACGACGACCGCGTGGTCGGCGGCGAAGAGGCCGTTCACGGTGAGCAGCCCCAACGAGGGCGGGCAGTCGACGAGCACGAGGTCGTAGTCGAGATCCGCGGCGGCCGCCTGGAGCCGGTCCTGGGCGCCGATCGGATCGGTGGCGAGCTGGACCTCGCGCGTCGCCAGCGCGGGCGTGCTCGGCGCGACGTCGGGGACGACCGGAGACGAGTCGACGCTCCACGCGGAGCGGACGACGACGTCACGCAGCGCACCGGGACGGCCCGAGTCGAGCGCCCGCTCGACCCCGGCGTCGACGTCCCACACACCGAGGCCGCTCGTGGCGTTGCCCTGCGGATCGAGGTCGACGACGAGGACCCGGACGCCGGCCGCGGCCGCGGCCTCCGCCAGCCCGAGCGCGACGGTGGTCTTGCCAACCCCGCCCTTCTGATTGACGATCGTGACGACCGGCATCGGGGGGAACGCTAACCGGTTTCGGCCGAACGCGCAGGGCCGGACGCCCGTAGGCTGCCCGGATGCTCTCGCGCTTCGACGACTACCTGATCCACCAGACGCCGGAACCGATCGCCCGCCCCGGCACGGGCGACCGCAACGCCTACGACCGGCACTGGATGAACGGCTTGGACCGCGGCGGGGACTGGTACTTCGGGGTCGCGTTCGGCCGCTACCCCAACCGGCACGTCATGGACGCGTCCTTCAGCCTGCTCCGCGACGGGATCCAGCACTCGTTCCACGGTTCCCGCCTGGAGCCGAACGACCCGAGCGAGACCACCGTGGGGCCGTTCACCCTCGAGATGCTCGACCCTCTCCGTTCGCTCGCCGTACGCATCGGTCCCAACGACACCGGCATCGAGTGCGACCTCGTGTTCCGGTCCCGGGCGCCCGCGATCGAAGAGGAGCGCACGACGATGCACGAAGAGGATCGCCTCCTGGTCGACATGACGCGCTTCACCCAGTTCGGCACGTGGGAAGGGACGATTCGCACCCCCGGTGGAGAGACGGTCGTGGAGCGCACCACCACGTTCGGCACGCGCGACCGGTCCTGGGGCGTGCGGCCCGTCGGCGAGCCGCGACAGGGCAAGCCCGGGCCCCTCCCCCAGGTGTTCTGGCTCTGGGCGCCGCTGCACTTCGACGACGAATGCCGGCTGCTCGGGATGTTCCAGGACGCCGAGGGCGAGATCTGGTGGTCGAGCGGGACGCGAGTTCCCGTCTCGACCGATCCGGCGCTCGTCGCCGACCGTGCCGATCCCGAGGTGGTGGAGCTGCGCCCGGGGGCGCAGCGGCTGGAGTTCGCGCCCGGGACCCGCTTCGTCACCCGGGCCGAGCTCGACGTCGTCCCGGTCGGGGCAGAGCCCTACACGGCGGAGCTCGAGTCGGTCCTGCGCTTCTCGATGCGGGGCGTCGGCTACCACCACACCGAGTGGGGCCACGGCGTGTGGAAGGGCGAGGAGGCCATCACGGGCGAGTCGTGGCGGGTCGACGAGCTGGACCCGCTCGACCCCTACGACCAGCACGTCCACCATCTCGTCCGGGCCCGGATCGGTGACCGCGAGGGCGTGGGGCTCCTGGAGCAGATCATCTTCGGCCCCCACCGTCCGTCGGGCTGCACCGACCTCCTCGACCCCGCGGGCTGACGATCAGCCGTCGGGGTCGGGGTGGTGGCTAGCGTGGCGCCGATGACCGATGCACTCGCCGGCCGGATCACCCCTGACGAGTTCGACGCCGTGCTCTTCGACCTCGACGGCGTGCTCACCAAGACGGCGAGCGTGCACGCAGCCGCGTGGAAGCGGATGTTCGACGAGTACCTGCGCGCCCGCGCCGAGCACGACGGGTCGGAGTTCGTGGCCTTCGACGCCGACGCCGACTACACGCGCTACGTCGACGGCAAGCCTCGCTACGACGGCGTCCGCAGCTTCCTCGAGTCCCGCGACATCCACCTCCCGGATGGGACGCCCGACGACCCGCCCGACGCCGAGACCGTCTGTGGACTCGGCAACCGCAAGAACGAGCTCGTCCAGAAGATCCTAGAGACCGAGGGTGTCGAGGCCTTCCCCGGTTCGATCAAGCTGTTGCACCAGATCCGCGAGAGCGGGATCAAGACCGCGGTCGTGTCGTCGAGCAAGAACTGCGTGACCGTGATCAAGGCGGCGGGGATCGCCGACCAGTTCGACCAGCGGGTGGACGGCGAGGTCGCGGCCGAGCTCGGTCTCGCCGGCAAACCGGCACCCGACACCTATCTCGAGGCCGCGAAGGAGCTGGGGGTCGAGCCGGCGCGGGCCGTGGTGTTCGAGGACGCCCTGTCCGGCGTCGAGTCGGGACGAGCGGGCAACTTCGGGCTCGTGGTGGGAGTCGACCGCAAGGGTGACGCCGACGCGCTGAAACGGCACGGTGCCGACATCGTGGTGCAGGATCTGGCCCAGCTCCTCGCTCCCTCCTGAGCCGACGTGATCGACCATCCGGCGTTCCCGATCGACGTCTGGAAGGTCCGCGAGAGCGCCTACAGCCCGGACGTGCTCGCGCAGAGCGAGACGTTGTTCGCGCTGTCGAACGGCTACCTCGGAATGCGGGGCAACCTCGACGAGGGTGACCCGTCCTTCGAGCGAGGCACGTACCTCAACGGGTTCTTCGAGCGCCGGCCGATCACCTACGGCGAGTCCGCGTACGGCTACGCGAAGCACGACCAGACGATGCTGAACGTCACCGACGCGAAGCTGCTCCGCCTCTCGGTCGACGGCCAAGCGCTCGACCTCCGCCGGGGGACGCTCCTGGAGCACGAACGCGTGCTCGACATGCGGACCGCGACCTTGACCCGTCACCTCGTGTGGGCTCCGCAGTCGGGGAGGCGCGTTGCGGTGCGCTCCCGACGCTTCGTCTCGCTCGACGACCCGCATCTCGCCTGGATCGACTACGAGGTCGAGGCGCTCGACGGGGCGGTCGATCTCGTCGTGTCGTCGGCGATGGAGGCCAACGAGAGCACCCAGGTGAAGGGCGACGACCCGCGTGAGACCGCCGCGCTCTACGGCCAGGTGCTCCTGCCCCGCCTCGTCCGCGCCGACGACGACCGACTGGTGATGGTCCACACCACCCAGACGAGCCGCCTGAGCGTCGCGTGCGGAATGGACCACGTCGTCACGAGCGACGCCGAGCACACCTCCGAGGCCGGCCACGACCAGTCGGGCGGCCGGGTCGACTTCTCGGTCACGGCCGAGCCCGGCCACCCGTTCCGGCTCACGAAGTTCCTCGCCTACCACTGGTCGGCATCCGACGACGTCGAAGGGCTCGTCGACGCGGCCGCAACAACGCTCGACGAGGCGGTGGCCACGCCCGTCACGACCCACGTCGAGCGTCACCGCGTCCACATCGACGACTTCTGGGCCCGGGGTGACGTCGTCGTCGAGGGCGACGATGCGGTGCAGATGGGCGTGCGCTTCGCGCTGTTCCAGATCTTCCAGGCCTCCGCCCAGCTCCAGGGCACGAGCATCCCGGCCAAGGGCCTCACCGGGCAGGGCTACGAGGGCCACTACTTCTGGGACACCGAGGCGTTCATCGTGCCGGTGCTCGTCTACTCGGCGCCGACGATCGCCCGGAGAGTCCTCGAGTTCCGCTCGTCGATCCTCGACGCCGCCCGCGCACGGGCGCGCACGATGAACCAACGAGGTGCCCTGTTCCCGTGGCGGACCATCGACGGGGAAGAAGCCTCGGCGTACTTCCCCGCA
>CAYRHS010000033.1:16739-22526 GCA_964424125.1 uncultured Burkholderiales bacterium | reverse complement strand
CTCGGTGGAGACGATGGGACTCGAACCCACGACCCCCTGCTTGCAAAGCAGGTGCTCTACCGGCTGAGCTACGTCCCCGGCGGCTGTCGAATTGCTGGTCGAATTGATCGGCCGGCTCGACAGCTACCTCGAAGGTACCGGTTATCGGGCCTCTCGACGCTCGAAAGCGCCGTCGCCGGGGCGACGGGCCAATTCTGTGCGTAGTCAACTCCGCGGCCGGCGGCGTCCACCGACCCACCGGCGACTGAGGGGACCAGCAGGCCAATCGTCACGCCGCCTGGAGCCATCCCTCCCGGGGGTCGCGTGTACCAAGGGCCAACGTCGCCCCTCCGGCACGATCGTTGGTCCACGCGGCAGGTGCTGCCCTCACGTGCAGTCGATCCTCGGTGTGGTAGATGATCGAGACGTTTGCTGCCCAGGTGTCGTCGATCTGGTCGTGGGGATCTGCGGTCGCCGGATGCAGGGCTCCTGGAATCACGACCAGCCCTTGCGGTGGCGGTCGCCCAGGAAGCGCCCCTCGACAGCGGCCTAGGTGGCCATGGCGGTGAGGGGTCCGGTTAGCATGAGCTCATGACTTCAACGTTGGTTGAATCAATGGAAATCGACATGTCCGATCGGCTCGCCGCGCTGGCGGAGCCGACACGGCTGCGGATCGTCGGTCTGCTCCGCGAGCGGGCGTGTTGCGTCTGCGACGTGCAGGACGCCGTCAACGTCGCCCCGAACCTGATGTCGTACCACCTGCGGGTGCTGCGGGAAGCCGGCCTCGTGTCGGCGACCCGACGGGGTCGGTGGATCGACTACCGCCTCGACCCCGACGGGTTCGAAGTGCTCTGGGCTCAGCTGGCTGAGGCCGGCGTACCGCTGCCCGGCGCCCCGGCGGAGACTTCCACGTGCGCGGTGAGGACCGAGGAGGGCCAGTGAGCGACACCGTCCTCGCGGCCGAGCCCATCGTCGGCGACGACGGGACCGCTGTGCTCGGACGGCTGTCGGTGCTCGACCGCTTCCTCCCGTTGTGGATCGGCGCTGCGATGCTGCTCGGGCTGTTGTTGGGTCGAGCGTTCGCCGATCTCAACGACGTACTCGACCGGGTCAAGATCGACACGGTGTCGCTACCGATTGCCCTCGGCTTGTTGCTGATGATGTACCCGGTGCTGGCCAAGGTCCGCTACAGCGACATCGGTCGGGTCACCAGCGACCGGCGCATGCTGGTGACGTCGCTCGTGCTGAACTGGTTGGTGGGCCCGCTGCTGATGTTCGCGCTCGCCTGGCTGTTGCTGCCCGACCTCCCGGAGTACCGCACCGGGCTGATCATCGTGGGGCTCGCCCGCTGCATCGCCATGGTCCTCATCTGGAACGATCTGGCCTGCGGCGACCGCGAGGCCGCGGCCGTGCTGGTGGCACTCAACTCCGCGTTTCAAATCGTGGCTTTCAGCCTGCTCGGCTACTTCTACCTTGAAGTCCTGCCGGGGTGGCTCGGCCTGGACCAGGCCGCCATCGAGGTGTCGGTGTGGGAGATCGCGCGGGCAGTCGCGATCTTCCTCGGGGTGCCGCTCGTCGCCGGCTACCTGACACGCCGCTGGGGCGAGGCCCGGCGGGGCCGAGAGTGGTACGAGACCCAGTTCCTACCGCGGATCGGCCCGGTCGCGCTGTGGGGACTGCTGTTCACGGTGGTCCTGCTCTTCGCGCTCCAGGGGGAGAAGATCACTGCGGCGCCACTCGACGTGGCCCGGATCGCGATACCGCTCGTCCTCTACTTCGCGTTCATGTGGACGGGCTCGTTCGCCCTGTCGAAGCGGCTCGGACTCGGGTACCCGAGGGCGACGAGCGTCGCGTTCACCGCCGCAAGCAACAACTTCGAGCTCGCCATCGCGGTCGCAATCAGCGTTTTCGGTGTCACTTCCGGGCAGGCCCTCGCAGGCGTCGTCGGTCCCCTCATCGAGGTGCCGGTCCTCGTCGCGCTCGTCTACGTGGCGCTGTGGTCGCGGCGACGCTTCGACGACCCCGAGAAGCTGGCGGTGTGAGGGAACAGACGATGCCTGAGACCACGACTCCCGAGCTGACGACCGAGCAGAGGACAGGGGAAGATGACTAGCGCCAAGCCAGCCGTGCTGTTCCTGTGCGTGCACAACGCGGGCCGCTCGCAGATGGCGGCCGGATTCCTCCGGCATCTTGCCGGGGGCGACGTCGACGTGTTCTCCGGCGGCTCCGACCCTGGCAACGAGGTGAACCCGGCTGCGGTCGCCGCAATGACCGAACGCGGCATCGACATCGCCAGTGAGTTCCCGAAGCCGTGGACCGACGAGTTCGTCCGCGCCGCTGACGTGGTCGTCACGATGGGCTGCGGCGATGCTTGCCCGGTGATCCCGGGCAAGCGCTACGAGGACTGGGAGCTCGACGACCCGGCCGGTCAGGGTGTCGAGGCAGTGCGGCCGATCCGCGACGACATCGAGCGGCGGGTCCGCACGCTCATGGCCGAGCTCGGCTGACCGCCCGCGCATGACCGCCGACGGCATCGACGTACGGACCTCGCTCGCCTGCACGCACGCCGCCGGGACTGCTGGTGACCTTCGCGTGGGCTACGGCTGCGGCACCGAGATCCGCGGTAGCCACGTTCTCGTCGTCACCGGACGCACCCCCAAGACCGACACCCTCGGCCTCGACCACCTCGACCTCGAACCCGACGCCGCGGGCCACCTTCCCGTCGACCACCGACCCACCGGCGACTGAACCTCGGTCGGATAGAGACCTGCCGACGTTCCGAAACCGGCACTTTCGCGTTTCGCCGCGCTAGCCGATCGACCTACTGCCCAGGACCTACGGGCTATTCGACAGCCCCCACGTCCGCGTTCCTCCCAGCGTAGGCAGCGCGTGACGCTCGGGGCGTACCTGTTCGCGGGCGCAGCCGAACGCCGCTGACCAAAGCCACGCTCTGCGGAAATCCTGAGGTTGCTCCCGGGGTGCCCGCCAGGTCCCGGTTCGATCATCGGAACCGTGGAAGCGATGCTGGAGACCTCGCCCGGCGGTTCGTCGGCACCGGTCGCGGGCCAGGCCGGGGCGGGGCTCAAGGAAGTGCCCGACGCGCTCGAGGCAATCGTCGACTCGACGCCCCCTGGTCCCGTGCTCGACCTCGTCGTCCCCGTCTACAACGAGGTCCAGGTCCTCGGGGACTCGATTCGTACGCTCGCCGACCGGCTGGAGGAGCTCCCGTACTCGTGGCGGATCACCATCGCTGACAACGCGAGCACCGACGGCACGTGGGACGTCGCTTCGTACCTCGCCTCGGTGGTCTCCGGTGTCCGGGCCCTCCACCTGGACCAGAAGGGTCGGGGTCTGGCGCTCCGCACGGCCTGGTCGTTCAGCGACGCCGACATCGTCGCCTACACGGACGTCGACCTCTCCACCGATCTCGCCGCGCTCCTACCGCTCATCGCGCCGCTCATCACAGGCCACAGCGACGTCGCCATCGGCACGCGGCTCGGGCGCGGCGCGCGCGTCGTACGGGGCTCCTACCGGGAGTTCGTCTCCCGCACCTACAACCGCATCCTGCGCCTCCTCGCCCGGGCCCGGTTCTCCGACGCGCAGTGCGGATTCAAGGCGGTGCGCGCCGACGCGGCGGCAAAGCTCCTGCCCCTGGTCGAGAACGACAACTGGTTCTTCGACACCGAGCTCCTCCTGCTCTCCGAGCGCAACGGTCTGCGGATCCACGAGGTGCCCGTCGACTGGGTCGACGACCCCGACAGCCGGGTCGACGTCGTGGCCACCGCGCTCGAGGACCTACGCGGGTTGGCCCGGGTCGGTCGCCGCATCGCCCGGGGCGAGTTCCGGGTCCCCAGCGGCGCGCACGGCGCGGAGCGCGACCGCAGCCTGTGGCGGCAGCTCGGCGTCTTCTCCGTCGTCGGCGCCATGACCACCGTGCTGCACGTCGGCGCCTTCGCGTTGTGGCGCGACGCGCTCGGCAACCAGCTCGCCAACGCGCTCGCGCTCGCGCTCGCGACCGTGGTGAACACCTTCGCCAACGGCCGGTTCGCCTTCGGCAAGCGAGGGCGGGGTGGCTGGGTGCGCGCGCAGGCCGAGGCGGCGTCGGTGTTCCTCTTCGGCCTGGCCCTGACCGCGGCCGCGATCGGCGTGCTCGACCTGGCCTGGCCGGAGGCGCCGACCCCCGCCGCCGTGACCGTGGTCCTCGTGGGCAACGGCCTGGCCACGCTGTGCCGCTTCATCGCCATGCGCTCCTGGATCTTCAACCCCGAACGTCGACACCTCCAGGAGACCCTCCGATGACCGCGCTCGTCGACGAACCGAAGACGGTCCTCGCTCCACCCCGAACCGAGGCGCCCGCTCGAGCCGACCGCGCCACCCGGGCGCAGCGGCTCGCGCTCGTCGGCGTGCTCGCCACCGCGGCCGTGCTCTTCACGTGGGCGCTGGCGTCGACGGGCGTCGTCAACGACTACTACGCCCAGGCCGTCCTCGCCGGGTCGAAGAGCTGGAGCTCGGCGTTCTTCGGCTCGCTCGACACCGGGAACTTCATCACCGTCGACAAGCCGCCGCTGTCGCTGTGGGTCCAGGTGCTCTCGGTGCGGGCCTTCGGCTACTCCAGTTGGTCGGTGCTGCTGCCGCAGGCGGTCGCGGGGGTCGCCACCGTGGCCGTGCTCTACGACGCGGTGCGCAGGATCTGGGGCCGCTGGGCCGGCATCATCGCCGCCGCCACGCTCGCCCTCACCCCGGTGACCGTGGCCGTCACCCGCTCCAACATCCCCGACACGGTCCTCATCCTCTGCCTCGTCGGGGCGGCCTGGTTCCTCGTCCGGGCGCTCACCTCGGGCCGTTTGGCCTGGCTGCTCGCCTCGATGGCGGCCGTCGGGCTCGGCTTCAACGCCAAGATGCTCCAGGCCTGGGTCGTGCTCCCCGCGATCGGGCTCACCTACCTCTTCTTCGGCCCACCCAGGTTCTGGGTGCGGGTCCGCCAGCTCGCGATCGTCAGCGCCGTGTGCGTCGCGGTGTCGTTCGCGTGGGTGCTGGCCGTCGACCTCTGGCCGGGCGCGACGCCCTACATCGGCGGCTCCGAGGACGGCACCGCCGCCGATCTCGTGTTCGGCTACAACGGCTTCGGTCGCATCTTCGGCGAGGGCGGGCCCGGAGGCGGCGGCGCTTTCGACCAGGGCCCGGGGCTGTCCCGCCTCTTCAACCTCGACAACGGCCACCAGATCGCCTGGCTGCTCCCCGCCGCGCTTGTCGCGCTCACCCTCGGCGCGGTGGTGAGCTGGCGGAGCCGGAACCGTCTGCAGGCCGCGGGCTGGACGCTCTGGGGCCTGTGGGTCCTCGTGCACGCGGCAGTCTTCAGCTTCGCCGAAGGCATCTACCACCCCTACTACACGGCCGCGCTGGCGCCGGGCATCGCCGCTCTCGTCGGCGCGGGCGCATGGACGCTGTGGCAGCACCGCTCGAGCTGGTGGGCGCTGCCGCTCGGCGCCGCGGTCACGGTCGGCTCCGCGTGCTGGGCGGCCGCGCTCTTCGGCCGCGCCGGCGGCTGGAACGAGTGGGTCGGACCCGTCGCGATCGTCGCCTCGCTGGCCGCGGCGGCCGTCACGCTGTTGGCTCGCTTCGGTGGGCCACGCGCGCTCGTGGCCGCCGGTGCGATCGGGCTCGTCGCCGTCCTGCTCCTCGCGCCGGGGATCTACGCGACCGCATCCCTGTCCGCGACGAGCGGGGTCGGCGGCAGCCCGACCGCAGGCCCGGCCTCCGCCTCGACCTCGGGTCCGGGCGTTCCCGGCGGCGGGGGCCTCCCCGGCG
>CAYRHS010000033.1:1764-16639 GCA_964424125.1 uncultured Burkholderiales bacterium | reverse complement strand
CCCGGCGGCGGGGGCCTCCCCGGCGCGGACGGCGGCAGCGGCACGTTGCCCCAGCCCGACGCCGCCAACGGCAACACGTTCTCCCCGCCGGGCGCCGGCGGTGCCGGAGGTCCCAGCGGCGCGGAAGTTACGGACGAGACGGTGGACTGGCTCCTCGAGCAGTGGGACGGCGAACGCTGGATCGTGGCCGTGAGCGGATCGGGCACCGCCTCGGGGATCACGATCGCCAGCGACGGGGCGCCGGTCATGACCATGGGCGGCTTCACCGGGATGGACCCCGTGCCCACCGCCGACGAGCTCGCCGCGTACGTCGCCGCCGGTGAGCTGCGCTACGTGGTGGTGGGCGGATCCGGTCCGGGCGCCGGGACGCTCGGCGGCGGTGGCTTGCCGGGAGCACCGGACGCCCAGGGGGACGGCCAGTCCCTCGCCGTCCCGAACGGGCTCCCGGGCGGCGGTGGGGACGCCACGGTGCAGGTCGAGCGGACCGAGTGGGTCAACGAGAACTGCACCCCCGTCACCGACGTCGACATGGACGGTCTCTACGACTGCCAGCCCTAGGGTTGGAGACGTGGACTCGCCCAGACCGGCACACCTGCTGGTCGTCGACGACGAGCAAATGCTCCTCGACATGGTGAGCGACGCCCTCCGGTTCGCGGGGTACGAGGTGCGTAGCGCAGACAACGGCGAGACCGCGTTGCGCGTCGTGCGCGAGGAGCCCATCGACCTCGTGATCCTCGACGTCAACATGCCCGGCCTGGACGGCTTCGACGTCGCCCGGCGGTTCCGAGAGGACGGTGGCGACGTCCCCGTCATCTTCCTCACCGCACGGGCGGACGCGGACGACGTCCGCGAGGGGTTCGAGACGGGCGGCGACGACTACCTCACGAAACCCTTCCGCCTCGAGGAGCTTCGGCTCCGGGTCGAGGCGGTTCTGCGCCGCACGAAGCCCCCGAGCACCGAGTCCCACCGGCTCCACTGCGACGATCTGGCCCTCGACGACGACACCCACCACGTGACCCGGGGGGACGAGGAGGTCGACCTCTCGCCGACCGAGTACCGGCTGCTCCGCTACCTCCTCCAGAACCAGGGGCTGGTCCTCTCCAAGGCCCAGATCCTCCAGGCGGTCTGGGGGTATGGCTACGGCGACACCGTGGTGGAGACCTACGTCTCCCAGCTCCGCAAGAAGCTGGAGGCGGAGGGCCCGCGGCTCATCCAGACCGTACGCGGGTTCGGCTACACGCTCCGCCCGCCCGACTCGTGAGCGCCGTGGCCGGCTCGCTCCTCGCGGGCACGGGATGATGCGGCGCTGGCCCTTGCGCCGCCGGCTGACGCTCGCGGTCGGATTGCTGATCGTCGTCGTGAGCGCGGTCATCGGAACGGTCGTGACGGTCGGTGCCCGACGGATCCTGCTCGACCGCATCGACCAGGACATCGAGCATTTCGCCCGCGGCCCCGGGGGCACGGGCGCGGGCGGCGGTGGTGGGCCCGCCCCGTTCCCCGTCCCGTTCGACAACGCCGAGGAATCGGTACTGCCGTACTTCGTTGTCGTGTTCGACGCGTCGGGCCAGGTGGTGGCCGAGCTACCAAGCGGGTTCGCCGAAGACCCGGACCCGCTCCCCGACGTGTCGGGCCTGAGCGCCGAGGACCTCGCCGCGGACGCCGGGAGCTTCGTCGAGCTCCCCGAGGGCGGCGGCGGCGGGACCACGCGTGCCCTGGTGGTCGAGACCGGTGACGGCTACCGCCTCGTGGGTGAGTCCCTGGACGACCTGTCGGCGACGACCGACCGGATCATCCTCGTGACCGTTATCACCGCGATCGTGGCCGCCGTCGGCGGGTCGCTCGTCGCGTGGCTTCTGCTCCGACGGGCGTTCGCTCCCGTCGACCGCATGGTCGCCACCGCGGGGACGATCGCCTCGGGCGACCTCTCCCACCGGGTGGAACACCCCGAGACGACGACCGAGCTGGGCCGCCTGGGGGCCGCGCTCGACGAGATGCTCACGCGCCTCGAAACCGCGGACGCGGCGCGGGCTCGCGACGCCGCGCGACTCCGTGAGTTCGTCGACGACGCCTCCCACGAGCTTCGGACCCCGATCACGACCATCTCCGGGTATGCCGACCTGTACGCGGAAGGCGGCGTCGAGCCCGGACCGCAGCTCGAGCGGGCCATGACCCGGATCCAGGAGGCGAGCCACCGGGCAGACCGTCTCGTCGAGGACCTCCTCGCGCTGGCGCGCCTCGACCGCGACGTCGGGGTGCGGCAGGAGACGGTCGACCTCGCCGAGGTGGCCGCGGCCGCGGCCGAGGACGCCCGCCTCAGCTTCCCGCAGGACCTCCGACTCGACACGGTCGGGCCCGTCCTGGTCACGGGCGACCGCGACCATCTCCGCCAGGCGCTCGACAACCTGCTCAGCAACGCGCGCGCCTACGCGCCCGAGTCCACCCCGATCGAGATCTGGGTCCGGGCCCTCGGCACCGACGCCGAGGTCGCCGTGGTCGACCACGGTCCGGGGGTCCCACCCGAGCTGCGCGACCGGGTCTTCGAACGGTTCGTACGCGCTGACGACAGCCGCGCCCGCAGCAGCGGCGGCGCCGGACTCGGTCTCGCGATCGTGGCCGGTGTCGCCGAGGCGCACGGCGGTGGCGTCGAGCTGACCGACACGCCCGGGGGCGGCGCCACGTTCACGCTCCGCCTCCCGCTGCGGCAACCCGGGCCCCGTTCGGCCTGAGCGCGCTGCTCAGCGAGCGCGGTCCTCCAGGGTCGAGCGCGCGGCCTCGGGCGCCTCCTCGCTGAGCCACCCCCGAAGCATGGGATCGCCACCCGTGGCGACGACCTCCCTCATCCGGGCGATCGCCGCCGCGCGGACCTGGCGCTTGATGGTGCGGTAGCCGTCGGCGGGCATGCTCGCCAGCTCGCGGGCCACCTCCACGGCGCGGTCGAGCACGGCCTCCGGGGGCTGGAGCTCGTCCAGCGCCCCGCGCCGCATCGCCTCTTCGGGCCCGAAGCGACGGGCGGACAGCGCGCAGTAGCGCAGGTGCTCGGGCGCGAGCTCCGACTCCAGGATGATCATGGGCACGGCCGGGAACGGGATGCCGACCCGAGCCTCGGTGAGCCCGAAGGCGGCCTCACCGGTCGGACCGACGCGGTAGTCCGCGGCCAGCATGAGGACGAACGCGCCCGCGACCGCGTGGCCGTTCACCGCGGCGACGAGGGGAACCGGGCAGGCGTAGAGCCACTCCAGGAGGCGGTTGGACGCGCCGAGCAGCCGGTGCTGCTCCTCCCGCGAGTAGGAGGGGACGAGCTCGAGGTCGAGGCCGCCCGAGAAGAAGGCTCCGGTACCCGTGAGCACCAACGCGGAAGCCGCGTCGAGGATCCCGCGCTCGACAACGGACTGGAACTCCTCGGCCAGCTCGAGGGAGAACGCATTCGCCGGAGGCCGATCCATCCGGATCACCGTGACCCCCTCGCGACGCTCGACGTGGAGGTGTCGCGCCCCGCTACCGGCCATCACCGGCTGAGCGACCGAGGTCGCGTGGTCGTGGGTCGCCGGAGGGCCTGCGCGATCTCGGGGATCGGGTGGCCGGTCGTGTCCCGGAGCTCGATGTCGAGCAACGAGCACAACGTCGGGGCGAGGTCGGTCGCGTCGGCGGGCGCGAGCGTTGCCCCCTCGGGGACCCCCGGCCCCGTCGCGAGCAGCAGCCCGCCGGGCCAGTGGTCACCGGTCCGCCAGTGCGTGTCCCGCTGGACCACGAGCCCCGTCCGGCGGGAATAGACGGCCTCGACCGGTCGTCGACGATCCCAGTCGACGAACAGGTCGGGCAGCCGGTCCTTCGGCTTCCGCTCGAAGATCGAGTCGGTGCGCACGACCCCGAGGACAGCCGGTTCTCCGGTCTCGACGTTGACGAGTGCGAGCAGGTCGCGGCGTAGCTGTTCACACGCGTCGTCGAACTCGGCCCCGGGCCGGATGACGCCGTTCGGCTCACGGCCCACGACGTTGAGGCGGATCGCCCCGTAGGGGTCGTTGTTGTGGGCCTGGAACCACGACCGCGCGGCGCGCGGCGGGAGCTGGTCGGTCGGCGGGTCCCCGCGTCGGAGGCGTTGCCGCAGCGCCGCCGCCGCGAGTCGGTTCATCTGCTGCGCGGCGGCGTCGGGGCTCCGCGCCCAGAGCCACTTGAGCGCCCGGGTCGCCGAGCCTCCCTGGGGGCCGCCCGCGTCCGCGACCTCGATGCGATGCAGGACCGTGTCGAGCAGATGGGTACCGCCGTAGTGCGGGCCCATACCGTGCGAGAGGAACACCAACACCGTGGTCTCGTCGTCGACGACCGCTAGGTGCTTTCCGAGCGCGGCGTCGAGCCGTTCGTAGACGGCGACCACGGGATCGCCGACCGCGCGCACGATGTCCGGGTCGTGGCGGGGGTGCTCGGAGTCGTGCGCCGCCCAGAACTGGTGACCCGTGCAATGGCCCTCGCCGAACACGGTGAGGAACAGGTCCCAACCGCCCCGCTCGAGGAGGTGGAGCGACGCCGCCTCCTTGCGCTCGACGCCCCTGAGCACGTCGTCGAGGAGCGCACGGGCCTCCGCCGGGCTCCGGTGGTCACCCGCGCGATGCAGGTAGTCGCACGGGGCGAAGGTCTGGATAGCCTCCGGATCCACTCCCCCGACCGGGTGCGCACCGAACCGACGGGCGAGCTCGCCGGCGAGGCCTTCCGGCACCGAGCGGGTCCCGAGGTGACGATCGTGGGCCCCCCACTCGAGGACCTGCACCTGGTCGATGCCGTCGAGTGCCTCCGACGGCGACGTGTGCGGCACGTCGAAGATCGCAACCCGGCGGCCGGCACGAGCGAGGACGTCCCAGAACGGCTCGCCGCGGATGTCGCTGAGCTCGGTCCACCGGTCCTCGTAGGTGTCGGGCTCCACCTCGACCCAGCAGACGTACTGGTGCTCGGCGGGGCTCACCCCCGTGAAGATCGTGGGCCAGAGGCTGCTCACGAACACGGCCGGCGGGCTGTTCACCTCCACGCGCGCGGCCCGATCGAGCACGCGGCGAAGGTTCGGGAGGCGTCCCTCGCGGGCCAGGCGCAACGCGATCTCGGGATCGTAGGCATCGAGCGCAATCGCGAGGACCCGCGTCGCGCGGCCGTTTCGCCGCCACGCGCGACGGTCGTCGGCCTTGCGCCGGACCGCGGCGATCTCCTCGGCCTGGCGTTCGGAGCCGCTCAGCCGGTCCGGGGCGTCGGTAGTGTACCCGCAGGCGACGACCGGGACCTCCACGGGCGCGCGTCCCTCGGTGAGCCGGAGGAACAGGTCCCAGTCGCCGAACTCGGAGAGCTCCTCGTCGAAGCGGATCCCGGTGCGGCGACGGTGGGCGATCACGTTCATGTCGGCGATGTTGTGCTCCTCGAGCCGATCACGGTCCCACGGGAGGAAGTGGAGCCAGGGTGTGCCCCCGCTGCCGAGCCCGTGGGCCCGGTCGTAGCTGTCGAAGATCCGCGCGCCGTAGAACACGTCCGCTTCGGGATGCGAATGCGCGGCCCACACCACTGCCTTCAGCCAGAGCGGGTGCATGACGTTGTCGTCGTCGAGGTAGGTCACCAGATCGCCGGTCGCTCGCTCCAGCGCGACGTTGCGGGCCGCGCACACCCCCACGCCGTGGGTCGCGGCGACCTGCACGCGGTCGTCGTCGATCCCCTCGAGAAAGCGCATCGACGAGTCGCGGCTCCCGTCGACGACGACCACGAGCTCGCAGCGTTGGTACTCCTGTCGCAGCACCGACTCGACGGCTCGCTCCAGCAAGGCGCGCCGATCCCGCGTGGGCAGCACGACCGACACCTTCGGACCCTCGGGAACCGAGTGCTGCTCGAGCCACGTCATCGTCGTCCAGACGTGCAGCGCGCGTCGCTGGTCGTCGATCTCGGCCTGGAGCCGTGCGATCTCGCCGTGCAGGTCGGCGACGACCGCCCCCCGGTGCTCGACCTCGGCCGCGAGCGCCCCGCCAAGACCTTCGATCCCGAGCTTGCGCTGCCTGCGCTCGGCCAATCTCCGACGTACGTCGGTCCGCCGCTGCGTCAGCCCCATGCGGCCGACAGTGTCGGCGTTCGCCCGCCGGTGCGGCAAGCCGCCCGTGCCGGGAGCCCCGGACGCGTGCCACGATCGCGTCCCCTCGACACGGGAGGTCACGGATGGCGAGCGTCCTCATCACCGGCAGCGGCAGCGGGATCGGCCTGGCCACGGCTCTGCGCTTCGCTCGTGCAGGTGACGCCGTCTACGGCACCGTCCACCACGACGACGGCGCATTGGGCGAGGCGGCCGCCCGGGCAGGTCTCGACGTCACCGTCTTCGAGCTCGACGTCACGGACGACGCTTCGGTCGACGCCGGCGTCCGCCAAGTCCTGGACGAGACCGGCCGGCTCGACGTCCTGGTGAACAACGCGGCCCGGGTGCTGATCGCTCCCGTCGAGGAGACCACCGATGCCGAGGCGAAGTCCGTCTTCGACGCAAACTTCTTCGGCGCGCTCCGCGTGATCCGGGCCGTGCTCCCGACCATGCGGGAGCGACAGTCGGGCACGATCGTCAACGTATCGTCGATCGGCGCGGTCGTCCCGACGCCGTTCTACGGGCTCTACGCCGCGTCCAAGATGGCGCTCGAAGCGGCGAGTGACTCCCTGTACCACGAGCTCCAGCCGTTCGGCATCCGGGTGATCGTGATGCAGCCCGGCAACTTCAAGACCCGGATCCTCCGCCACGCGATGCACGCCCGTCACTTCGACGAGGACTCCCCGTACTGGGAAGGACGCGAGCAGATGAAGCAGGACGCGCGCCGGATCCTGGCCGAGCTCGTCGGGGAGGACCGCAGCGACGACCCGACCTATGCCGGTGACGTCATCTTCGAGGCGGTGCGCTCGCACGAGCACCGGATGCGCTATCCCGTGGGCAAGGATGCGGAGAGGGTGGCGGCCCTCATGGCCGGCATGAGCCGTCAGGAGTTCTCCGACCAGGTGTTCAGCCCCGAGGAGCACGCGGGGGCCTGAGACGCGGGCCGGGGGCGCCCATCGGCACCAGCCCGCCGATGAACGCCCCCGTGGGAGGCCTGTTCGCGCGTTCGCTCAGGCGGCGAGGACCGCGGGCTCGTTGCTGTTCTCCTCGGAACTCTGTGGCGAGTGCTCGGAGCCGGCTGGACCGTCGCAGCGTTCGGGCAGGTCGAGGCCGCACGCGTCGGCCGCGTCCCGGAACGCCTGGCGACGTTGCTGACGCTCCTCGGCCGAGAGCTGCTGCCGCTCGCTGGGCCGGACCGGGTTGCCGTTCTCGTCCGTTTGGAGGTCGGGAAGATCGACGCCGTGCTCCTCGAGGCAGGCCCGCTCTTCGTCAGTCAGGGAGCCGAGGGGTCGTCCCGCTCCGCGGTGGAAGAACGGGCGCTCGATGCCACAAGCCTCAGCTGCGTCACGCAACGCTTGCTTCTCCTGGTCGGAGAGGTCGGGGCGCTCGGTCGGGTGGCCGTTCTCGTCGCGCTCCACCAAGGGGAGGTCGACACCGTGCTCCTCGAGGCAGGCGCGATCATCGTCGCTGAGGCCGCGAGGCCGGGGGGCGTCCTCGCTCGTACCGTTGTCGGAGCTGTCCTCACCTCCGTCCTCCTGCGCGCCCAGCCCGGGCACGAAGGCGACGGCGATCGCCACCGCCATGAGGACCACGAGGCCGGCACCGACGCCGACACCTCGGCGAAACGAACGGGTCATGCTCGACTTGCTCCTTGCTGGTGGACGGACTCCCGGCGAGCGCCCCTCGCTCACCGGCGCCCATCTTCGGTCACCGACCTGAACGCAGCCTGAGACGAGGCTTGGAATCGGCTAGGAATCGGCTAGGAATCGGCTAGGAATCGGCCGGGAGACGGATCGTGAAGCGCGCTCCGCCTCCGTCGGCCGGCTCCACGGTGGCCTCGCCGCCGTGCGCCCGGGCGACCTGGCGCACGATCGCCAGCCCCAGGCCCGATCCCGGCTTGGCGCGCGCAGCCGGCGAGCGCCAGAACCGATCGAACACGTACGGGGCGTCGGACGGATCGACCCCGGGACCGTGGTCACGCACGTCGACCACCCCATCGACGACGCGTACCTCCACCGACTCGCCGCTCGGGCTCCACTTGCCCGCGTTGTCGAGCAGGTTCGTGACCGCGGAAGCGAGGCGATCCGGGTCACCGGTGACCGTGCAGGGCGCGAGATCGGCCGTGAAGTGGACCTCGGGCCAGTGGAACGATGCCTGCTCGAGCGCAGAGGCGACGAGCTGGTCCAGTCGCACCGGTTCCTCGCGATGCGTCCGCTCCTCGCCCCGGGCCAGATCGATCACGTTGCCGATGAGTGACGAGAGCTCGGCGATCTGCACGTCGATGTCCCTGCGCACGTCTGCGGCATCCTCGGGGGAGAGCTCCTCCTCGCGCGTCAAGAGCGCGACGTTGGTCCGTAGGCTGGTCAGCGGGGTGCGCAGCTCGTGCGACGTGTCCGCGACCAGACGGCGCTGGGCATCGACGGACTCCTCGAGCGCACCGAGCATGGTGTTGAAGCTCGTGGCCAGCCGACCGAGCTCGTCACCCGTACTGACGTCGATGCGGCGACTGAGGTCGAGCGTCTCGGTCACGTCCTCGGCCGCAGCCGTCAACCGATCCACGGGATGGAGCGCGGTACGCGCCACCACGAACCCGATCCCCGCGGCGAGTACGACGCCGCCCGCGACGACGATGAGCAGCGCCAGGCGAAGGTTCCTCAGCACTCGGTCCACCTCGTCGAGGGGCCGGGCGACCTGGAGGGCCAGGTTGTCGCCGAACGGCACCGTGTAGACGCGCACGCGCTCGCCGTCGACGCTCGCCGTCTCGAAGTAGGCGTTCGCATCCCCCCCGGCGACCGCCTCGGCACGATTGCTCACGGGGAGCTCACCGGTCTCGTTCCCGGCGCGGATCACGATGCCGGTTCCCGTGACGAACTGCGTGAAACCGCCCGCGGCTCCGAAGGCCGGCAGGGGGACCTCGCCGACCTCGAACGGTTCGTCCCCGTCGATCGGGTTCCCCGGGGTTGTCTGCTGCAGGAAGGCGTCACGGCGCGCGTCGAGGTCGGCCGCGCGGTCCTCGAGCGAATCGTCGACCTGGTTGTAGAGGACGCGACGTGCAGCCCCGAAGGCGAGCAGAGCGGCGACCACTACTGCCACCGCGACCGCGGTCGCGGCTACCAGCGTGAGGCGCGCCCGCAGCGTCATCGCCCGCGTGGGCTCACTGCTCGCGCAGGACGTAGCCCACGCCGCGGACCGTCTGGATCAGTCGAGGTTCCCCGCGGGCTTCGGTCTTGCGACGCAGGTAGCCGACGTACACCTCCAGAGAGTTCGACTTGGGACCGAAGTCGTAGCCCCACACCCGTTCGAAGATGAGATGGCGGGGAAGGACTTGCCGGGGGTGCTCGAGGAACAGCTCGAGCAACGCGAACTCGGTGCGGGTCAGGTCGACCCGTCGCTCGCCACAGAAGACCTCCATCGTGCGAGGGTCGAGCGAGAGGTGTGCGTAGCGCAGCACTTCGTCATCTTCGGAACCCCGCGTCTCGGGGCGGCGCCGCGACAGCGCGCGCAACCGTGCGAGCAGCTCGTCGAGCGCGTACGGCTTGACCACGTAGTCGTCCGCCCCCGCGTCGAGCCCCGCGACCCGCTCCGAGACGGCATCCCGGGCGGTGAGCATGAGCACCGGCGTCCGGTCCTCCCCGGAGCGCATGCGTCGGCACACCTCGAGTCCGTCGAGGTCCGGGAGCTGGAGATCGAGCACCACGACGTCCGCAGGCTGCGCGCGCTGCCGCTCGAGGGCGAGGAAGCCCCCGTCGACCGTTACCACTTCGTATCCCTCGAGACGGAGGGCGCGTTCGAGCGACTCCCGGGCCGCGGGATCGTCCTCGACGACCAGCACTCGCACCGTCGCATTCTGGTCGCGTTCCCTGAGAGGGCGCTGAACAAGGACCGGGAGGGCCCCGGCCCACGTTCGCGGGCCCAGGACGCGGTCGGCTCAGATCGGTCCGGCCACGAGCTGGGCGAGCTGCGTTCGGGTCCGGTCGAGCTCGAGCAGCGCGGCCTCGTGGCGGCGGGCGTTGCCGATCGCGGTTCCGGCCAGGTCGGCGATGTCCCCCAGCACCTCCAGCTCGCTCGGACCGAAGCGGCGGTCGTCGGCGATTCCGACGGCCAGGACTCCCAACAGCTCGCCATGGTCCACGAGCGAGGCGAACATCGCCGCGCCTTCGAACGGTGCGTCGGAAGCGGGGTGAGCGGGCGCCCGGTCGGTGAGGGGCGCGGATACGGCGAGGAGCTCCCCGGTCGATCGTGACCTGCCCTCGATCGACTCGCCCAGCTGGATCCGGCTCGACCAGCTGATCCGGTGCGTTCGGGCGGCAGCGGCCCGGAACTCGGTTGCCCCGCAGCGCAGCAACACGACGCCGTCGGTGGCGCCGACGTGTTCGAGCGCTCGGTCGACCGTGTGCTCGAGCACCTCGCGTAGGTCGAGCACCGAGGTCAGCTCACGATCGGTCTCGGCGAGCTGGCTGGCCTGGATCAGGCTCTCCGCCAGCGCCAGATTGAGCGTCCGCTGCTCGTGTCCGAGCACTTCGAGCCGGCGCAGATGTCGTTCCTTGTCGATCACGTAGACCGTGACGACCCCCGCGAAGACGATCAAGAGCGCGCGGACGAGCCCCGGATTGCCCAGGGTCAGGTCCTCGTCCAGGTGCCCGACGTCGTTGACGATCGTCACCACGACCAGGCCGACCACGACCATCAGCGCCACCAACGAGAGGTGCCGGCGGCGGCGGCGGACCGCCGCGCGCGAGAACACCCCGTCATCGGGCAGATCGACGACGCGCTCCTCCGAGCGAATCCGATCGCGCAGCTCTTCGGTGGCCGGCATCATGCGCTCCCCCTTCCACCCGGTGATCGGCAGGAAGGCATGCGGATCTTGAACGCGCCCGGCCCCTGATCTCAGGACGTCCGCGCCGCGCCCTCGTCGCCCGCCACTCCCTCGAACACCGCGACCTTCACGCCGCGACGGGCCAGCTCCTCCAGGAAGGATCGGGGTGGGACCAGGGTCGCGAGGCCGTGCACGCCGGGACCGGCTTCCACGCCGCTCGCGAGATGCGCCGCCGCGAGCGCGAGGACGGTCCCCGTCGCCACGGGGGTCCGTTCGATCACCCCGTACACGACCGTTTCGAGCGCCTCGCCCCGCTTGCCCCAGACCTCGACCCGGGCCGCGCCCCAGTCCGCGGCGTCGCCCCGCTTCCGTCGTTCGACGCGCGCCGCGACCCGGCCGAGCGGTTTCGCGAGCCGGTACGAAACGCGGCGCACGCCGGGAAACCCTCGAACGAGCAACGCCGTGCCGCCTTCGGCGCCCCGGCACTCCCGGGGACCGGCCGGGTCCGGGAACCACACGACCTCTTCGCGGAGACGTCGCGGTAGCTCGCGCCACTCACCCTCCCGCCATTCGAGCGCGTCGCCCCGCAAGGACCGGGCCAACGCCTTGGCGCACGCAGGCCCCGCCACGCCGGCGCGAGCGACGTGGATTTCCGAGACCTCGTCCAGCGCATCCGCGGCGTGGCGAACCATCACGTCGGCGAGGCCCGGTGCCAGGCCACAGCCCGCCGCCACGACCACACCTCGGTCCGAGGCGAGCTCGTCGAGGCCGAGGAGCGCCTCGATGGTCCGGGGCTCGTCGGCGCTGCTCGCGACAGGGATTCCCGCTTCCACGGCACTTCGCACCACGTCCACCTCGTGGCGGAACGGGAGCGCCACCGCGAACGCGTCGACGGACGGGGGTCGGGACCCGTCCCATTCGACGGCTCGGCACGGCACGCCGACCGCTTCGGCGACGGAGCGGGAACGGAGCGGGTCCGCGTCGGCGACGAGGATGTCGTCGATGCCGGGGGTCTCGGCGAGCTGGCGCGCCGCGCGTCCTCCGACGGCGCCGGCCCCGACGAGCAGGACGGAGCTCACCGGAAGTCGGGTGCCTCGAGCTCTCGCCAGCCGCCGCTCGTCGGAGGGACCCCTCCCTTGCCGCGCAGGCGCACGACTCCCGCCGCCACGACAGCGACGAACGCGACCAGCAATCCGCGACGGAAGGCCCTCACGCCCGGGGAGTCTAGGACCTCTCCCACGACCGCACCGACCCGCTGGGGGTGGGAGCGAACCGGTACCGGTGGGGCTAGGTGGAATCGAACCACCGACCTCACCCTTATCAGGGGTGCGCTCTGACCGACTGAGCTATAGCCCCGGGAAGCGCCCGATCGTACCAGCGGCTCCGCGTGACCTCTCAGTCCCCGTGGATCGCTTCTTCCTCACGGACGAGGACTTCGACGCCGCCGATGAGCTCGGCGAAGAGGTTGTAGAGCGCCGCCGCCACCAGGGTGATGACGGTGAGCACCGCGACGATCGCGAGCCCGATCAGCACTCCACCGCGCAGGATCTGGCCAGAGAGGAAGCGGAAGTCGTCGAATCCCGCGTCCCGCATGAACGTCTCGAAGTTCCCGACGGCCCCCGCGCCACTCGCGATGAGCCAGACGACGATGCCCGCGACGAGCGTGACGATCAGCGCGGAGAGGTAGAAGCACACCGCGACCTTGGCGACCGACCACAGGTCGAGCCGGGTGATGCGCTGCCGGTAGCGGCGCTCACTGAGGCTGCGCACCGGCGCGACGGCGGGTGGGCGGCGTCGACGGACCCGCGTCGGGGCCGCGTCGTCACTGCGGGCCTTCCGGCCGCCGCCACGCTGTGGCTGCGCTCCGGTGCGCTGCTTGGCGGGTTGCTTCGTCGATTGCTTCGTAGGTTGCTTCGGCTGGGCTCGCCGAGCCGGCGCTTCGCGCGGCGGAGCGCTCGGCGAGGCGGCCGGCGGTGTCGCACGGCCGCCACTTCGTTGGGGAGGTGGTTGCTGGGCAGACTGGTTGCGGCGCGGGCCCGGCTGCTGCTCCTGGGGCGCGCCCGGTTCCTGGGGCGTTCGGCGCGGCTGGCCTTCCTGGGCGCGGCGCGCCTCGCTCGAGCTACGCGCCACCGTCGACCTCCAAAACCGGCGCCACCGCCACGACCTCCTCGTTCTCTTCGAGCCGCGCGACCCGCACGCCGGTCGCGGCCCGACCCTGGGACGAGATCTCCTTCGCACCCATGCGGATGAGATTGCCTCCTGACGAGAACACCAGGATCTCGTCGTCGAGATGCACGGTGAACGCGGCCACGACGCCCCCGCGGTTCTCGGCTTTCATGCCGATCATCCCCTGGCCGCCGCGGCCCTTGCGGCTGAACTGCTCGAGCTTGGTTCGCTTCCCGTGACCGCTCGCGGTCACGAAGAGCATCGCTACATCCTCGCGCGCCACAGCGCAGCTGACGACCTCGTCGCCGCCCTTGAGCCGCATCCCAACCACCCCAGCGGTTGCCCGGCCCATGGGTCGGACGCTCTTCTCCGAGAACCGGATCGTCTTCCCGGCCCGTGACACGAGGAAGATGTCGCGCTTGCCATCGGTTTGCACCACTCGAACGAGCTCGTCGTCGTCCTTCAGCTTGATCGCGATGAGCCCGGCGCGAAGCGAGGAGTCGTACTCGCTCATCCTCGTCTTCTTGACCTTCCCGTTCTTCGTCGCGAAGAAGAGGAAGGCCCCGTCCTCGTAGGTGCGCGTGTCGATGACGGCCTGGATCTGCTCCTCGGGTTCGAGCGGGAGCAGGTTGACGAGCGCGGTGCCCCGGGCCGTGCGCTCCTTGCGCGGGATCTCGTGCGCGCGCAACCGGTAGACCTTCCCGCGATTGGAGAAGAACAACAGGTACGAGTGCGCTGTGGTCGTGAGCAGCTGCGCGACGTAGTCCTCCTCGCGCAACCTCGCGCCGGCGACACCCCGACCACCACGACCCTGCCGGCGGAATGCGTCGGCCGCGACCGTCTTGACGTAGCCCTTGACCGAGAGCACGACCACGACTTCCTCGTCCTCGATGAGGTCGAGAACGTCGAGGTCTCCGGTGTCGAACGTGATGCGCGTCCGTCGCTCGTCGGCGTAGCGCTCTCTGATCTCGCCCAGCTCGTCCTTGATGACGGTCTTGAGCTTGCGCTTGCTCTTGAGGATCGACTCGAGCTCGGCAATCGTGGCGAGGAGCTCCTTGTGCTCATCGCGCAACTTCTGGTGCTCGAGGCTCGTGAGGCGGCGCAGCGGCATGTCGAGGATGTGGTTCGCCTGCACCTCGCTGAAGCCGAAGGGCTTCGCCATCAAGCCCGTCCGGGCCGCGTCGACGTCCTCGGAGCCACGGATCAGCGCGATCACCTCGTCGAGCATGTCGAGCGCACGCAACAGGCCTTCGACGATGTGCGCGCGATCACGAGCCTTCTCGAGTCGATGCTCGGTGCGGCGGCGGACGACCGCGATCTGGTGATCGACATAGTGGCCCAGCGCCTCGGCGAGGTTCAGGACTCGCGGGGCTCCGTCCACGAGCGCCAACATGATGACGCCGAAGCTCGTCTGCATGGGCGTCTGCTTGTAGAGCTGGTTGAGCACGACCTGGGCGTTGGCATCGCGCTTCAGGTCGACGACGAGCCGGGTCTCCCCTCGTGCCGACTCGTTGCGGACGTCGCGTACCCCCTCGACCTTGTGATCCTGCACGAGATCGGCGATCTTGGCGCCGATCCCCTCGACCGACGTCTGGTACGGCACCTCGGTCACGACGATGCGTTGCTCGCCCTTGCGGCCCTCGTCGATCTCGGCCACCGCGCGCATCTTGATGGAGCCGCGACCGGTTCGGTAGGCGTCGCGGATTCCCTCCTGACCGAGGATGTACGCGCCCGTCGGGAAGTCGGGCGCCTTCACGTACTCCATGAGGTCTTCGACGGTCGCCTGGGGATGACCGAGCAGG
>CAYRHS010000033.1:0-1754 GCA_964424125.1 uncultured Burkholderiales bacterium | reverse complement strand
GACGGTCGCGTCGATCACCTCACCGAGGTTGTGCGGCGGGATGTTGGTCGCCATCCCGACGGCGATCCCGCCTCCGCCGTTGACGAGGAGGTTCGGGAACCGCGCCGGTAGGACCTCGGGCTCCTGAGTCTTTCCGTCGTAGGTGTCGACGAAGTCGACGGTGTCCTCGTCGATGCCCTCCAGCATCGCCATCGCGACCCGGTCGAGCCGGCACTCGGTGTAGCGCATCGCGCCCGGCCGGTCGTTGGGATCGGGGGATCCGAAGTTGCCGTGGCCATCCACGAGGGGGTGGCGCAACGAGAAGTCCTGGGCCATCCGCGCGAGCGCGTCGTAGATGGCGAGGTCGCCGTGAGGGTGAAAGTTCCCCATCACGTGACCGACGACCTGGGCGGACTTGGTGTGCTGCCGCTCAGGGCGGAGGCCGCGGTCGTACATGCCGTACACGATGCGGCGCTGGACCGGCTTCAGGCCGTCGCGAGCATCGGGCAACGCCCGCGCGACGATGACCGACATCGCGTAGTCCAGGAAGGAGCGTTCGACTTCCTCCTGGATCTCGATCGGCTCGTTGGCGCCGAGCGTCTGTTGCTCGCCGTCGGCCACGTGTGTCTCCTGGTCAGCTCAGATGTCGAGGAAGCGGACGTCCTTGGCGTTCTGCTGGATGAACTCACGCCGAGCGTCGACGTCGTCGCCCATCAGCCGGGAGAACATGTCGTCGGCGAGTGCGTCCACCTCGTCGACGGTGACGCGCAGCAACGTACGCGTGGCCGGGTCCATGGTCGTCTCCCACAGCTCCCCGTAGTCCATCTCCCCGAGACCCTTGAACCGGCTGATCTCGAGCTTGCGGCCCTCGCGCTCCGCCCGGAAGGCCTCCAGGGCAACGTCGTCTTTCAGGTACGTCTTCTCGTTCCCCATCACGACCGAGTAGAGGGGTGGCTGCGCGATGTAGACGTAGCCCTGCTCGAAGAGCTCGTGCATCTGGCGGTAGAGGAAGGTGAGCAGCAGCGTACGGATGTGCGCGCCGTCAACGTCCGCGTCGGTGAGCAGGATCACCTTGTGGTACCTGACCTTGCCGAGCTCGAAGTCGTCTCCGAGCCCGGCGCCGATCGCGGTCACCAGTGCCTGGATCTCCTCGTTCTTCAACATCTTGTCGACGCGGGCGCGCTCGACGTTCAGGATCTTGCCCCGGATCGGCAAGATGGCCTGGACGTCGCGGTCACGCGCTTGCTTCGCGGGGCCACCGGCGGAGTCACCTTCGACGATGAACAGCTCCGCCTGCTCTGGGTCGCGCGTGGTGCAGTCCGCGAGCTTGCCCGGCATCGCCGCGGAGTCCAGCAACGACTTCCGCCGGGTCAGGTCACGCGCCTGGCGGGCCGCGACCCGCGCTTGCGCCGCGGCGGACGACTTCTCGACGACACGTCGCCCCTCGGCGGGGTGCTCCTCGAGCCAGTCGCCGAGCTTCTCGTTCATCGTGCGCTCCACGAGCGAGCGCATCTCGGTGTTGCCGAGCTTCGTCTTCGTCTGACCCTCGAACTGCGGGTCGCGCAGCTTCACCGACACGATCGCGGTGAGTCCCTCGCGAATGTCTTCGCCGATCAGCTTGGCGTCCTTGTCCTTTAGCAGGCTCCGGTTGCGTCCGTACTTGTTCACGACGTTGGTGAGGGCCTTCTTGAAACCCTCCTCGTGCATGCCGCCCTCGGTAGTCGCGATGTTGTTCGCGAACGAGTGGATGCCCTCGTAGAAGCCCGTGTTCCACT
>CAYRHS010000032.1:0-22969 GCA_964424125.1 uncultured Burkholderiales bacterium | reverse complement strand
CGCCCGGGGTGACGGCGAGCCGCCGTTCCCGGGGCCGGGGCGCACGCGTGACGTCGTCGATGCCTTGGCCGAGCGCGGCGCACTGTTCCACTCGGAGCTCGTGGCGGCGACCGGCCGTCTCCCGGTCGAGGTCGAAGAGGGCCTCTGGGACGGTGTCGCGCGCGGGCTGCTCACCGCCGACGGGTTCCACGCCGTGCGCGCCTTGTTCTCTGCTCGGGATCGATGGCAGCGGCGGCAGCGCCCGCGCCGCCGAGGGTTGCGCCGCGGCGCGGCACGGGACTCGGGCGCCGAGGGGCGGTGGTCGTTGCTCCCCCGCGCCGGCGAGGTCGACGACCCCGACGAGCTCGCCGAGGCGGTCGCGGAACAGCTGCTCGCGCGTTGGGGCGTCGTCTTCCGTGACCTCGTGGTCCGCGAGACGCTCGCGGTCCCGTGGCGCGACGTGATCTGGGCGCTCCGACGGCTCGAGGCGCGGGGTCTCGTCCGTGGTGGCCGCTTCGCCACCGGATTCGTCGGTGAGCAGTACGCCCTGCCGCAGGCCGTCGACGAGCTCCGCCGCGTCCGCCGCCGCGAACGCGACGGCGAGGTGGTCACGGTCTCGGGTGCGGACCCGCTGAACCTGGTCGGCATCATCACGCCCGGTCCGAGGGTCCCCGCGCTGCGGACCAACCGGATCACCTACCGGGACGGCATCCCGGTCGACGGAGCCGCACCGGCGGCTACGTCCTAGCGGGAAGGCGACGCTAGTCCCAGAGTGGGCGCATCGCCGCCGCGAGCCACCACGCGGCGCGCCAGTCTCCCCAGCTCGTGAAGTGGAAGTCTTCGCTGCGCACCCGTCGGACACCGTCATCCTCCGGGTAGAGGAGGTCGTTGGCGTACGTGCTGTGGAGCTCGGTGCCGTTCAGCCACACGGTGTCGTTCACGGGCCGGAACGCGGTCCGCCAGTCGACCGTTCGCACGGGAGGGTTCGCGCTGAAGAACGAGGGCAGGAAGAGGTACTCGAACGCGATGCGGTCCCACTCGGGATGGGCGGGCTGGACGGGCGGCACGATCCAGTACACGGCCGCACCGGCATCGTGCGCGATGCCGGTGAGCCGGCGGGACTCCGCGCGCCACCACTGGTAGTACGTTTCCGACGCCACGGGCGGGAAGCCCCAGTGCACGCCGAAGTAGTGGAAGACGACGATCGTCGGGTGGTAGGCGGCGATCGAGCGCTGCAGGATCTGTGCTTCGGTCTCCAGCGTCTCGAGGGACGGCATGAGCAGGCCCGCGAGTCCGTGGGCCTCGTTGCGGACGGTGGCGGACATGCCCCGGTTGGCAAGCGTCTCGGTGATCTCCGGGACCGCGCGTTCCATCAACGAGTCGCCCATCAACAGGACCGTGTGGTGCTTCCCGCTCGACGGTGGCGAGAGGTTCGGGAGGGGCCGGGCGATCCCGCAGGCCGACGCGAGCAGCGCCGCACCGAGGACTACCACGAGCAGGCGGGTCCTCACGGCGTCACCGGCCCCAGCTCGGGAGCCCGAGGAGCGCGGGTCGCCACCGCCGACCAGATGATCCGGGTGATCCCGATTCCCGTCATGATGCTGATAACGACCACCCAGGAGGAGACATTGAGCTGCGCGACCCCAGACAGGCCGTGGCCGAGGTTGCAGCCCCCGCCGACCTGACCGCCGGCGCCGAGGAACAGGCCCCCCACAGCGAGGCCGACGACGCGAGTCGCCACCTCGCCGCGCAGCCACCAGCCGCCGCGCCGTCGGGCCGCGACCAACGCTCCGACCGCCAGGAACCCCACGAACGTGGTCAGCCATTCGTTGGGGTTCCCGTCGACCCAGCGCCGGACGGCGCCGACGGTACTCGGCCCGAAGGACACGTCGCCGATCCCGGCGAGCACCCAACCGAGCACGAGCGCGACGCCCAGGCCGGCGCCCGCGATCGGCCAGCCCCACTGCCAGATCCGTGCGGGAGCGTCGCGACGCGCGCCGGATCGGGCGAAGAGCAGCCCGGTGACGAGGAGCGCGAGCGGCACGGCGACGATCCAGCGGGGCACGCCGAGCCAGCCGGGGATCGTGCCGGCCTCTCCTCCGTCGAGCAGGGTCCGGTCCGAGACCCGGTCCCGCAACGCCGGCCCGACCCACCCGTCCCCCAGCGCCCAGCCCGCGATACCGGCGAGCGCACCGATCATGCCCGCACCCAGCTTGAAGAAGAGGCCGGACGTGCACGACACGGCGATGACCATTCCGATGCCGATGAGGAGGCCGCCGACGACGTTGCGCGCGGGACGAAACGCCAACCCCTGGTTCAGCTGACCCCAAGCGTCGGAGGCGTACACCACGGTCAGGCCGACCGCGCCGATCATGACGCCGAGCAGCCAGGCGCGAGCCAGGCCGAAGCTGCGCTGGAGGACCCCCGACCACACCGCGTGGAAGCAGAGCTGGCCACGCTGGAGCACGAAGCCCATGGCCGTCCCCGCCAACGCGCCCATCACGATCGCGGTCATCGCCGGGAGTCTCGCACTCAGGACCGGTCGTTCCCGAGCCGGCTCGGCACTCCGGCGAACCGACGTCTAGCGTCGACGCGTCGTGGAACTGTCCTGCATGCTCCTGCCGGGCCCCCAGATCGTGGAACAGGCGCGCGCGGCCGAGCGCCTCGGTTATCGGCGCGTGTGGGTCTCGGACTCACCCGCGTGTTACGGCGACGTGTGGATGACCCTGACGCTGGTGGCGGAGCACACCGAGGAGATCGGTGTCGGTCCGGCTGTGCTCGTACCGTCCCTCCGCCACGTGGTCGCGCAGGCGTCGGCGATCGCGACGCTCGAAGGCCTCGCGCCGGGGCGGACCGCGGCGGCGATCGGCACGGGTTTCACCGGCCGGATGGCCCTGGGCCAGCGCGCGCTCTCGTGGCGGGAGGTCGCCGAGTATCTCCGGGCGCTGCGCCGGCTGCTCCGCGGCGAGGTCGCGGAGGTGGACGGGGCAAAGGCCCGACTCCTCGCCACGCCCGGGTCGTTGCCCGATCGCCCGCTGGACGTGCCGCTCCTCGTCGCCGCCAACGGGCCCAAGGGGCTCGCGGTGGCGGAAGAGCTCGGCGATGGCGTGATGACCATCGGCGGTGGCGAGCCGAGGTTCGAGTGGTGCGCGGCGCTCTGCTTCGGAACGGTGCTCGACGAGGGCGAGCGTGCGGACTCGGCGCGGGCGAGGGAAGCAGCGGGGCCGGGACTGGTCGCCATCTACCACGGCGCTTACGAGCAGGGTGCCGCGGGCGTGTTCCCCGGCGGTCCCGAGTGGGCCGCGATCGTCGACGCGCTGCCCGCCGACACCCGCCACCTCGCGTTGCACGAGGGCCACCTGGTCCGGGTGGCGGAGCGGGACCGCGGCCTGGTGGACGGTGAGGCGCTCTCGCTCTTCACGTGGACCGACACGGCGGAGGGCATCCGCGCCCGCGCCGCGGGATCCGCGGCCGCCGGAGTGAGCGAGTTGCTCTTCACACCCGGTGGCCCCGACCCGATCCGGGAGCTCGAGGCCTTCGCGACCGCGCTCGCGTAGGCCGCGCGCGTCGCCGCCTCGCGCATTCCGGGCGAGAGCACCACGTTCCGTGGTCTCGGATGGCCGCTTCTCCGAATGTTCACGTGCCGCGGCCCGTCGCGAAGGTGCAGGTCAACGGCACCGTCGCGAGCCGACCGGCTTGAAAACGTTGGTATTCGGCCCGGCCCGGGGGTTTGCCTCACGCCGGGTTCGCCTCGTAGCGTGCGCGTCGCGCGCCGCAGCGGTGAGTGAGGTGTAGGGCCGAGGCGGATTCCGATCATCCGAAGCTCTGCTGTCGCGCGCGAACACCAAGGAAGCGACGGGAGTCGCGTTGCAAGGACGCACCGAGCCGAGGCGGAGGGCGACGGCGCGCCGAGCCGCGCGCGCGGCCGTCGCGAGCGCGCTCGCCCTCGCGTTGCTCCTCCCCGCAGCGTCTTCCGGTGCGCAAGAGAGCTCGCTCGGCGACGCTGAGGCCCGGCTGGCACAAGCGAGTGCTCGAGCCGACGCGGCCTCCGACCGCTACTTCGAGGTGCTCTCGCACAGCAAGGAGATGGAAGTCGAGATCACGAAGCTCGAGGAGGAGCTCGCCGCTGCCGAGGAACGTGCCGGTGCGCTGCGAGCCGTCGCGAGCGAACGAGCCGTCGAGGTGTACATCTCGCACGGTTCGGCCGCGGCCGCCGTCCTCGACAGCAGCGACGCCCTCGAGTCGGCCCGCAAGGTCGCGCTCCTCGACTCTGCCAATGACGTGAGCGAGAACGCCTTCGAAGCCAACCGGCAGGCGGTCGAGGATCTCCAGCGTCGGCGGGACGAGCTCGAGGCCGCCCGAGAGGAGCAGGCGTCCACGCTGGCGACTCTCGAGGACGAGACCAACACGCTCGACGCCGAGCTCTCCGACGCCGAGCGCGAGTATCAGGCGCTCGAGGCCCAGCGGCGTGAAGAGGAGGCGCAGGCCGCGGCCGAAGCTGCTCAGCGCGAGCGGACCTCGCGTTCCAACGCGGCGTCCACCTCCACGACCGCGAGCACCAACGCCCCCGCCCCCGCTGCTGCGCCGGCACCCGCCCCGGCGCCCACCCCGGCACCGCCGCCGTCTGGTGGCGTTCATCCCCAGCACAACCACCCTTTCCTCGTCTGCACCCGTGCACGAGAGAGCGGCGGCAACTACGGGGTCGTGAACCCGGCCGGCCCGTTCTACGGCGCGTACCAGTTCCTCCAGTCGACGTGGAACGCGACGGCGAACGCTGCCGGGCGGCCCGACCTCATCGGCGTCGTCCCGTCGAGCGCGTCGGCCTATGACCAGGACGCCATGGCGTGGGCCCTCTACCAGGCTCAGGGCAGCGGCCCGTGGGGCGGCCTCTGTTGAGAGGCCGGGACGTCGCCGGCGACGACCACTAGGCCGTGCGGCCCGCGTTGCCGGTGACTGGCGTCCGCGACCTCGGTCCGCGTGAGCGTTGCGCCCGAGAACCGTGTCACCGGAGCTCGCGGCGGAGGGCCGAGCGAGCCGCCCAGTACCCGCACATCCCGTGGACCCCGGCCCCGGGTGGCGTCGCGGCGGAGCAGAGGTAGAGCCCGCCGCCGATCCGGTACGGGTCGAGGGCGAACCGCGGGCGGAACAGCGCCCGGAGGCCGCGCTGGGTCCCGATGCCGATGTCTCCACCGACGAAGTTGGCGTCGTAGAGCTCGTAGGCGGCCGCGGTGCGAACGTGGCGGCCGATGATCACGTCTCCGAACCCCGGCGCGAACCGTTCGAGCTGAGCCTCAATGGCGTCGGAACAGTCGAGCGGAGAGCCGCTCGGCACGTGACAGTACGCCCAGAGCGTGTGCCTGCCCTCGGGCGCGCGGGTCGGGTCGAAGCGGCTCGGTTGCGCGGCGAGGACGAACGGTCGCTCGGGATGACGGCCGTCGGCCACGGCGCGCTCTGCGGCGGCGATCTCCCCGAAGGTGCCGCCCACGTGGACGGTCCCGGCCGCGGCGGTCTCGGGCGCGGCCCACGGCACGGGTTCGGCGAGCGCGTAGTCGACCTTGCACACGCCGGGACCGTGGCGATACCGGCGGAGGGGCCGACGCAGTTCGGGAGCGACGCGCGCGCCGGCCAGTGCACCGGCTGCGCGGGGCGCGAGGTCGAAGAACACGGTGCGCGCCGGTGGCAGGTCGCGCCAGGTCCGCACCGGGTGGTTGCAGGTGATCGTCCCGCCGAGCAGCTCCAGGTGTGAGACCAGCGCGCCCGTGAGGGCGGACGCTCCCCCGCGAGGGAACGGCCACCCGACCGCGTGGGCCGCGCCGCCGAGCGCGAGCGCGAACGCCCCGGTCAGTGGCTCTTCGAGCGGCACCATCGCGTGGGCTGCCAGGCCCGCGAAGGCTCCTGCGGCACCGTCGTTTTCGAAGCGTCGTACCAGCGCGGCCGCGGATCGAAGACCCACGACCCCGAAGCGCGCGAGCGCGAGCGGATGCTGGGGGATCCGCGTCGCCGGGCCGAGCAGCGACGGCAGCAGCTCGTCCCACGCGTCGACCGTCGGCCCGACGAGGGATCGATAGGCCGGCCCGTCCGACCCCAGCGAGTCGGCGGTCTCGTCGATCGACCGGCGGACGATCACGGACCGGGCGCGGTCGAGCGGGTGGGCGAGCGGCGCCGGGGGGTGGATCCATTCGAGGCCGTATTCGCTCAGGGGCAGGGAGTCGAAGAAGGGAGAAGCGACGCCGAAGGGATGGACCGCCGAGCAGACGTCGTGGACGAATCCGGGCTCGGTCAGCTCGTCGGATCGGCACCCACCACCGGGCGTGTCGGCCGCCTCGAGCACCAGCACCGAGCGCCCGGCTCGGGCCAGGGTGATGGCGGCTCCCAGTCCGTTCGGCCCGGCGCCGACGACGACCGCGTCGAGGTCGGTCAGCGGGGGGGCTCGGGTCCGTCGCCCGGGTGGAGGAGCGCGGCGCGCCCGCGGGGGCGACGCTTCGGGAGCTCGTCCCGCCGGAGCGGCACGTGGACCGCGAACAGGTCCTCGA
This sequence comes from uncultured Burkholderiales bacterium, assembly GCA_964424125.1. Lineage (GTDB taxonomy): Bacteria > Actinomycetota > Acidimicrobiia > IMCC26256 > JAOSJL01 > CAYRHS01. The sequence goes on along the minus strand of CAYRHS010000032.1, from coordinate 16,457 downwards.
GCCGCTCTCGCTCCTCGCCGGACGGGTTGTTGCGGGGCTCATCGCCCTTCGATCGTTTCCGGCCGAACACCGCGTGCCTCCCGGCTGACGATGATGCCGACATTTCTGGCATCGGCGCGGGAGCCGGGAGCTTGACCCCTGGCGGTAGGTTTCGCGGCGTGCCCGAGCTGCCCGAGCTGGAGGCGCTAGGCGAGCGTCTCGAGGAGTCGTTCGCCGGCGCGTCGCTGGTCGGAATCGAGCCGCTCGGGTTCTCGGCGCTGCGCAGCGTGGATCCTCCCCCGGGTCGGTTGATCGGATGCACGCTACGAAGCGTCGCCAGAGTCGGCAAGTACCTCGTCTGGGACTACGGAAGCCTGCGGCTCGTCGTCCACCTCTCGCAGGGCGGACGGATCACCATCGAGGACCCACCGAAGCGGACCCGACCCAAGGGCGGTGTCGTTCGGCTCCGCTTCGAGGATCGCCCCGCGATCCTCGTCCGCGAGTACGGGACCGAGCGCAAGGCCGGCTGGTGGGTGCTCACACCCGGCGACGAGGGGCCACTGGCCCGGCTGGGCCCCGATCCCTACTCGGAGGAGTTCGCGGCGCTGATCCTCCACGGCGACGACACCCGACGCGTGCACACGCTCCTACGTGACCAACGGACGGTGGCCGGCATCGGCCGGGGGTACGCCGACGACGCGCTGCTGCGAGCCCGGCTCTCGCCGTTCGCCACACTCGCCAAGCTCTCGCCGACCGAACGCCGGCGTCTCCTCGACGCGGTTCGATCGGTGCTGGACGAAGCGCTCGCGACCGAGCGCGAGCGCAAGGGTGGGTTGCCCCCCAAGCTCGGCGACCGCTTTTCCGCGCACAACCGAGCCGGGACGCCCTGCCCGGTGTGCGGCGACGGGCTCCGGCGGATCTCGTACGAGAGCCACGAGGTGACCTACTGCCCGCGCTGCCAGTCCGGCGGCAAGATCCTCGCCGACCGTCGGATGTCGCGCTTCGTCAAGTAGGGCAGTCAGGACGTGACGGCCGCGCATCCCGTTGCGCGCGAGCGCGTCGAGGATCGCGCGGGCCTGTCCGGTGAAGCCGGAGCGGTCGAAGTCGGCGCGCAGCCGGAGTCGCAGCCCCATCGGTGGCGCGGCCGGATCGGTCACCGAGGAAGCCCAATGGCGTGCCGGCGCTGGGTGACGGCAAAGGTGACGCGTAGCGCGTGATCGATCTCGCCTGCCGCGACCTCGTCGTAGCGCACGAGTCCCGGCAGGATCGGGAGGCCGGCTGCGTCCGCCGACGTCCAGCCCGCGGGACGGAGCGCGTTCGACCGCAGGCCCCACGTCGCGCCGGAGTCGGCTTCCCAGCCGGACGCGGTCGGGAACGCGCGGTAGAGCTCGTACAGGCGACAGCCGTCACGATCCACGGCGAGCACGTGGCGGTCGCCCCCGCCTTCGACCGGCGCTGCAAGAGGGACCGGATACGGCCCGGGGTCGCTCTCGTCGCCGTAGGCGACGAAGCGGATCGCAACGGACGGCTGGTCCCCGGGAACGAAGACGTACGGGATCCCGTACGCGCCACCGCCACCGAAGTCGGGATGCAGGTGGTCGCCACCGTGCGCGGCAATGTGCGCCAGGATCGCTGCGGAGTCAAGACGAACCGGCGCCTCGTCGACCGGTGTGTTCCAGGCGTTGTCGGCGGGGAACACCGGGCAACCAGCGAGCGAGCCGTTCTGCTCCCAGCTCTCCGGATCGGCGGGCACCCGGTCCGCCGGAGGCGGCTCGTCGGGGAGCGGCACGCAGGCCGCGAGCGCCACCGCGAGCGCCACGGTCAGGGTTCGGAGGCCCACGCCCGTTTGATCGACCGACGCCCGGACGAAAGTTGAGCGGCGGCGAGCGGGTCGGCGGCACACCCGCCGGTAGGGTGACCGCCGTGGCGTCGCCGCTCCTCGCCTCGATCCCCAGCCCGTCGCAGAACAGCCTCGGCCCGCTGAACGCCTATGGGCTCATGCTCGCGATCGGCGTGATCGTCGCCTACTTCGTCACGGATCGTCGCTGGCGGCGCATGGGTGGCGGCGCCGAGACCGTCGGCGACATCGCCCTCTGGACGGTGATCTGGGGGGTGATCGGCGCTCGCCTCTACCACCTCGTGAGCGACATCCAGCTCTACACGGGGCGGGGCTTCGACGGGGTCGTCGACGCGTTCAAGATCTGGGACGGCGGACTCTCGATCTGGGGTGCGGTCCTCGGGGGTTCGATCGCGCTCGTCGTGCAGACGCGCCGCCGTCACCTCGACAGCTTGCGCATGCTCGACGCGGTGGCACCGGGCGTCCTGGCCGCCCAGGCGATCGGCCGCTGGGGCAACTGGTGGAACCAGGAGCTCTTCGGCCGGCCCACCGACCTGCCCTGGGGGCTCGAGATCGACGTGGCGCATCGGCCCGCGGGCTTCAAGCTCGACGAGACGTTCCATCCCACGTTCCTGTACGAGTCGCTGTGGTGCCTCGTGGTCATCGGCGTCCTGCTCTGGGCGGAGCGACGGTTCCGCTTCAAGCGTGGCCAGAGCTTCGCCCTGTACGTCGTGCTCTACACGGCCGGACGGTTCGTCTGGGAGAACCTGCGCATCGATCCCGCGAACGAGTGGTTCGGGCTCCGGCTCAACGCGTGGGTGACCATCGGCGTGTTCCTCTTCGGGGTCGTGTGGTTCCTGTGGCTCGGTCGTCGCGACGCGCCGGTGCGGGAGCTCGAGCCGGGGCTCGGTCCCGCGCGACCGTTCGGTGCTCCGGCAACGGAGGGCGCCGAGCGTCCTGCCGGGGACGGCGACACGTCCGCCGGGGACGACAGCACGTCCGCTGGGGACGGGGGGCCCGAACCGACGGACGTCACATCCTCTGGATAGGGAGCCCACGAGCCCCGCGATTACGCTGCGGGCGCGCCCCTGCCCCTCCGGGAGGCCCGATGACGACCAGCGTGCAGGAGCCCACTCCCGCGCCCCCCACGGGCCCCGCGGCACGAGGCATCGACGTCCACAAGACCTACGGCTCCGGCCACGCCACCGTGCGCGCGCTCGACGGTGTGGACGTCGAGTTCGAGCCGCGCCGGTTCACGGCCATCATGGGGCCCTCGGGCTCGGGCAAGTCGACCCTGTTGCACTGCATGGCCGGTCTCGACAGTGTCACGAGTGGCTCGATCTTCCTAGGCGACGTCGAGGTCACGAAGCTCTCCGAGAAGGAGCTCACGCTCCTGCGGCGCGATCGGCTCGGCTTCGTGTTCCAGGCCTTCAACCTCGTCCCCACGTTGAACGCGATCGAGAACATCACGCTGCCGATGGCGCTCGCGGGCCGGAAGCCCGAGCAGCAGTGGCTGGACCGGGTGGTGGACACGCTCCGGCTCCGTGACCGACTCCAGCACCGGCCGTCCGAGCTCTCGGGTGGCCAGCAGCAGCGGGTCGCGGTGGCGCGTGCGCTCGCGAGTCGGCCCGATCTGGTCTTCGCCGACGAGCCCACCGGAAACCTCGACTCGAAGTCGGGCTTGGAGCTGCTCGACTTCATGCGCGCCGCGGTGGACGACTTCGGCCAGACGACGGTGATGGTGACGCACGACCCCAACGCGGCTGCCCACGCCGATCGAGTGGTGTTCCTCGAGGACGGCAAGATCGTCGACGAGATGCTCGAGCCGGAGGCGGATCAGGTGATCGACCGGATGAAGGGTCTCGGCGAGTAGCCCGATGTGGCGCACGACCGTCAAGGGGCTCATCGCGCACAAGCTGCGCTTCGCGCTCACCGGGCTCGCGGTGCTCCTCGGCGTCGCGTTCATGGCCGGCACGCTCGTGCTCACCGACACGGTGGGCAAGGCGTTCGACGACCTCTTCGCGGACGTGAACGAAGGTGTCGACGCGGACCTGCGCGCCAAGTCCCCGTTCGAGGATCAGCAAGGACAGGCCGTGCGCCCCCGGATCCCGGAGGACCTCCTGGGCGAGGTCCGGGCCGTCGACGGCGTGAAGGTCGCCGACGGCGGCGTCGCCGGCTTCGCCCGCCTCATCGACCAGCAGGGCGAGAAGATCGGGCAGGACCAGGGCCCGCCCGCGCTGGGGTTCAGCTGGTTGGAGTCCGAGGAGCTGAACCCCCTCCGCGTCGTCGACGGTGACGCTCCCCGCGGTCCCGACGAGGTCGTCATCGACCAGGCGACGGCGGACGACAACAACTTCGCCGTCGGCGACACGATCCGCATCACGACAGCCGCGGGGACGCGCGACTACCTGATCAGCGGGATCGTCCAGTTCGGGACGCTGGAGAGCGCGGGCGGAGCGTCGATCGCGTCCTGGGAGCTGGCGACCGCGCAACAGGCGATGGACGCCGAGGGGGAGCTCGACGACATCCGCATGGTCGCCGCCGATGGCCTCTCGCAACAGGAGCTCGTCGATCGGGTCCAGGCCGCGATCGACGACGGGAGCATCCAGGCTCCCGACGACGTCGAGGTGCTGACGGGGGCCGAGCTGACCGAGGAAGACCAGCAGAACATTGCCGACCAGCTCTCGTTCTTCAACTCGTTCCTGCTGGTCTTCGCGCTGGTCGCGCTGTTCGTCGGCGTGTTCATCATCTTCAACACGTTCTCGATCGTCGTCGCGCAACGGACGCGCGAGATGGCGTTGCTCCGGGCGGTCGGGGCGAGCCAGCGACAGTTGCTGGGTTCCGTCGTCTTCGAGGCCCTCATCATCGGTGTGCTCGCGGGTATCGCGGGCATGGTGGCGGGCGTCTTCCTGGCGTCGATCCTGAAGGTGGCGCTCGAAGGGTTCGGCCTCGACCTCCCGTCCACGCGGACCGTGGTCACGGGCAACACCATCGCACTGGCGCTCACGACCGGCGTGTTGATCACTGTGATCGCGGCGGTGGTGCCCGCCCGGAAGGCCTCCAAGGTCCCGCCCATCGCGGCGCTGCGAGACGTGGCGACGGAACGAGGAACCCGGGTGGTCCAGCGCGCGATCTGGAGCGCGACCGTGATCGTGCTCGGTGTTGTTGCCCTCTACTTCGGGCTCTTCGGGGACATCGACTTCGACATCCCGCTCGGATTGTTCTCGGTTCCCGTCAACTCGGCGAGCCTCATCGGCGTGGGTGCCGCGATCCTGTTCCTGGGTGTCACGATCCTCGGCCCCATCTTCGCCGGGCCGCTGTCCCGGCTCATCGGGGCTCCCCTGCCGCGGTTGAAGGGCACGACCGGCACGCTCGCCCGTAACAACGCGGCACGGACCCCGAAGCGCACGGCTGCGACGGCGTCGGCGCTGATGATCGGGGTGGGGATCGTCGGCGTGATCACGATCATCGCCAGCTCGGCCAAGGCCTCGATCGCCGACGTGATCGACAAGGCCTTCCTGGCCGACTTCGTCGTCGACTCGGGCTCCTTCGGTTTCGGCGGCCTGAGCCCCGACCTGGAAGACCAGGTGCGCGAGCTCGACGGGGTGGTGGCGGTCTCGGGTGTGCGGGTGGGCACGTTCGAGGTGCAGGGCGACACGGCCCAGCTCGCGGCGGTCGACCCGAACTCCATCGACCAGCTCTTCGACGTGGGGGTCTCGGCGGGTCGGATCGAAGGAGCGGGTCCCGATGCCATCTTCGTCTTGCGCGACAAGGCCGAGGAAGAGGGCTGGAACGTCGGCGACACGATCCCGGTTCGCTTCGCCAAGACCGGCGAGCAGGAGCTCACGGTCACGGCGATCTACGACGAGGAACAGCCCGCGGGCACGTACACCATCACGAGCGAGGGCTACGACCAGAACTTCGAGAACGTCTTCGACGCCCAGCTCTACGTGAAGTACGCGGAGGGCACCGACCTGAAGGCCGCGCGCTCCGAGCTCGAGGCGTTGGTCGTGGACGTGGCCCCGAACGGCGAGGTCCAGGACCAGGCGGAGTACCGCGCGAGCATCACCGAGCAGATCAACCAGCTCCTGGGTTTGATCTTCGTGCTGCTCTTCCTGGCCGTCATCATCGCCCTGATCGGGATCGCCAACTCGCTCGCGCTCTCGATCTACGAACGGACACGCGAGCTCGGGCTGTTGCGCGCGGTCGGGATGACCCGGCGTCAGGTGCGCTCGGCCGTGCGGTGGGAGTCGGTGATCATCTCGATCCTCGGCACGCTCACCGGCCTGGCGGTCAGCCTCTTCTTCAGCTGGGCGATCTTCCAGGCCATCAAGGAGAGCGGGTTCGAGGTGCTCTCGATTCCCGTCGGGCAGCTGGCGCTGATCGTCGTCGTGGCCGGCTTTGCCGGGGTCGTGGCCGCGATCGGGCCGGCTCGCCGCGCGTCGAGGCTCGACGTGTTGGAGTCGATCGTCACCGAGTAGCGCTCACGCGAAGCGGTCGCGGACGCGGCCGTCCTTCTCCCGCACGGAACGGGCGAGGTCGTCGCGGTAGGCGGCGAGGCGCTTGGTCAGCTCGGCGTCGGACGTCGCCAGGATCCGGACCGCGAGCAGGCCGGCGTTGCGGGCGTTGCCCACGGCCACCGTCGCAACCGGGATCCCGGCGGGCATCTGGACGATGGAGAGCAGCGAGTCGAGCCCGTCGAGCTGCCGCAACGGCACCGGCACGCCGATCACCGGGAGGGTGGTCATCGACGCGGTCATGCCGGGCAGGTGGGCGGCACCGCCCGCACCGGCGACGATCACCCGCATGCCTCGCTCTGCGGCCGAGCCCGCATACTCGGACATCACGTCCGGGGTGCGATGGGCGGAGACGACGCGTACCTCGTGAGGCACGTCGAACTCGACGAGCACGTCGACGGCGCCCTGCATCACGTCGAGGTCGGAGTCGCTGCCCATGATCACGCCGACCAACGGTGCGTTCGTCACGACGGTCACGCTACCGTGCGCCCGTGCTCCGGACCCGTCTCACCGACGTGCTCGGCATCGAGCACCCCGTGATGCTCGCGGGCATGGGCGGCGTCTCGTATCAGCGCCTCGCCGCGGCCGTCTCCGAAGCGGGCGGGTTCGGGTGCCTGGGCGCGTCCACCATGTCGACCGAGCAGCTCGTCGACGAGATCAACGGCATCAAGGAGCTCACGGAGAAGCCATTCGGTGTCGATCTGCTCACCGCAGTTCCCGCGGACCTCGTCGTCCAGACGGAGAAGGCGATCGAAGGCGGGATGAGCGTGTTCGTGGCCGGGCTCGGGGTCCCGGTCGACGTCATCCGACTCTGCCACGACCACAACGTGCTCGTCGCCAACATGTGCGGCAAGGTCCGTCACGCGATCAGCGCGGTCGAAGCGGGATGTGATCTCGTCGTCGCGCAGGGAACCGAGGCGGGTGGCCACACGGGCAAGGTCGCGACCTTGGCGCTGGTCCCCCAGATCGTGGACGCGGTGGGCGATCGCGTGCCGGTCGTCGCCGCGGGCGGGATCGTCGACGGTCGCGGGCTGGCGGCTGCCCTGGCTCTGGGCGCCGACGGTGTGTGGGTGGGGACGCGCTTCGTCGCGACGCCGGAGGCCCGGACGTGGGGCGGCTACAAGGAAGCGCTCGTCCGTACGGCGGGGGACGGCACGGCGGTCAGCCGGGCGTTCACCGGCAAGACACTGCGGGCCGTGCGCAACAAGTGGATCGACGACCACGAGGCGAACCCCGAGACGATCCGTCCGTTCCCCGAGCAGCTGCTCTACTCGACGAAGCGGGGCGCGTTCCCATTGCTGGGCGAGGCGGACGCCGAGGTGGACCCCGACGTCGCCTGCTATCCGGCGGGTCAGGGTACGGGGGCGATCGACGAGATCGTCCCCGCGGGCGAGCTGGTGGAGCGCTTCGTCGCGGAGGCGGAGGCGACCCTGTCCCGCCTCGATCGTCTCTCGACCCCGGGCTGACGAGGTCCGGCAGCGGCGGGAGCTTCGCGCTCCGGAGCACGAGCCCCCGCTGCTAGCCCTGCGTGTTCTCGGCCTTGAGGCGCTCCCAGGCGAGGTCGTGCTCGTACATGCGCTTGACCAGCTCCTCGAAACCCACGCGGGGTTGCCAGCCCAGCTGTTGGCGAGCTTTCGTGGCGTCGCCCATGAGCAGGTCGACCTCGGCCGGGCGGTCGAAGCGGTCGTCGTGGCTCACGTACGAGTGCCAGTCGTCGTAGCCCGCGAGGCGGAACGCGACGTCGAGGAACTCGCGGATCGTGTGGGTCTCACCGGTGGCGACGACGTAGTCGTCGGCCGCACTCTGCTGGAGCATCAGCCACATGGCTTCGACGTAGTCGCCCGCGTAGCCCCAATCGCGCGCGGAGTCGAGGTTGCCGAGGCTGATCGAGTCCTGGAGCCCGAGCTTGATCCGAGCGAGCGAGTTGGTGATCTTGCGCGTCACGAACTCGAGGCCGCGACGCGGTGACTCGTGGTTGAACAGGATCCCCGACGACGCGTGCAGTCCGTACGCCTCCCGGTAGTTGACGGTCACGTGGTGGCCGAAGACCTTGGCAACGCCGTAGGGCGAACGGGGATGGAACGCGGTCTGCTCGTTCTGCGGGGTCTCCCGCACCTTTCCGAACATCTCCGACGACGACGCCTGGTAGAAGCGAATCGGGTTGTGCTCGGCCCCGCCGACGATGCGGACGGCTTCGAGCATGCGCAGCACGCCGAGGCCGGTCGTGTCGGCGGTGAGCTCCGGCTGGCGGAAGGACAGCTGCACGAAGCTGATCGCTCCGAGGTTGTAGACCTCGTCCGGTTGCACCTGTTCCACGGCGGCGATCAGTGACGAGAGGTCGGTGAGGTCCCCGTCGACCAGCTCCAGGGCCGGGTTCTCCTCCTGGATCATCTGGGCCTTCGGGTTGTTCTGGCCCCGAACGACCCCGAAGACCTGGTAGCCCTTCCCGACGAGGAACTCGGCCAGGTAGCGGCCGTCCTGGCCGGTGATGCCGGTGATGAGCGCACGTTTCATCGAGTGGTCCCGTCGTCGGTGTTCGCGGGGGCGAGCGGCCCCGAGGGGTCGAGCTGGGCGAGGAACTCGGCACAGCGCTGCGCCTCGTCGTCCTCGCCGATGGTCCGGGCGCTGCGTCGGAGCCCGTCCAGGGCACGGAGGAAGCCCCGGTTCCCCTCGGAGTCCCAGCGGACGAAGCCGCGCCCGCGCCAGCCCTCTCGGCGGAGACGGTCGAGGCCCCGGTGATACCCGACCCGATAGCACGCGTAGGCCTCGACGTCGTCCCGGGCCCGATCGCCGAGCGCAGCCCACGCGGCCAGGCAGCGGGGCCAGCGCGCGACGACGGCCGCCACGGCCGCCCGCTGCTCCTCCGCCGGCCGCGCCTCGGCCTCGGCGAGGGCCCGGAGGGCTTCGGGGTCCTCGGTGAGCCTCGTCTCGTCGGGCTCGTTGCGATGGAGATCGACGTGTTGCGACATCGCACGCAATTTAGGCGGCCGGGCGGGCGGTTGCGGCCTTGGCGCTGCCGGGGCCGGGCCCGCCCTCGGTACCATCGCCCACGTGGGCGGCCACCAGGAAAGCGCACGATCCGAGCACACGCGTCCGACGCTGCTCCTGCTCGCGCGGCACGCGGTGACGGCGGACACCGGGACCGTGCTCACCGGGCGGACGCCGGGGATCGGCCTGTCGGAATCCGGTCGGGAGCAGGCGGCTGCGCTGGCAGATCGCCTCCGGCCGCTGGCCCCGAATGCCCTGTTCGCGAGTCCCGTCCAGCGCACGCAGGAGACGGCGGCCGCCATCGCCGGTCGAACGGGCCTCGACGTGCGCCCCCTCCCCGGGATCGTCGAGAGCGACCTCGGCAAGTGGACGGGCGAGCGCCTCGAGGACCTCGCCAAGCTCGACGAGTGGTCCACGGTGCAGCACGCACCGTCGCGATTCCGGTTCCCGGGCGGGGAGTCGTTCGCCGAGATCCACGCCCGCACGATCGCCGCGCTCGACGCGGTCGTCGACGAGCACCCGGGCGAGCGAGTCGTCGTCGTCGCCCACGCCGATCCGATTCGCGTCGCGCTCGCGCACTATGCCGGTGCCCATCTCGACCAGTTCCAGCGATTCGTCGTGGCGCCCGCCTCCGTGTCGGTCGTGGCGATCTCACCGCAGGGGCCCGTGCTCATTCGGACCAACGACACGGGGCCACTCTCGGATCTCGTTCCGCCGCGCGATCGCGACAAGGAGGAGCGATGAGCGAGCTCATCGAGTTCGATCCCGTCGATTCGATCGCCACCGGAGCGATCGGCGAGCCCGGCCAACGGATCTTCTTCATCCAGGCACGGAAAAACGAGGCGCACCTGACCGTGGTGGTCGAGAAAGAGCAGGTCGCGCTGCTCGCGACCGAAGCCACCTCGTTCCTCGATCGTCTGTCGGGCGATTACCCCGAGCGCGCCAATGCCGCGGAGGGATCGGAGGTCGGCGGCGTCCACGAAGAGCAGCCCCTGTTTCGCGCCCGACTCATCGGTCTGGGGTTCGACCCGGCGCGCGACCTCGTCTTGCTCGAGCTGCGCGAGCAGGCATCCGGCGTCGAGGAGGAAGAGGAGCCGGAGCCGCCACCCGTGGACCCGGACGACGCCGAGGGCTACGTCGTGCGGCTCTTCGCCACGCGCCCGCAGGTGCGGGCGATGATCGCTGCGGGCGCGGCGGCTGTCGCGGCAGGACGGCCGACGTGCCCGCTCTGTGACCAGCCCATGGACCCGGACGGGCACGTGTGCCCCCGCTGGAACTGAGCGCGCAGGCGCTGCTTGTCGAGGGCACGCTCGACGTCCACGGTCGGGTTCCCTGGTCGTCGAACGCCACCTTCCTCGCGTCCGTGCGGTCGGGTGACGACGACGCCCTCGTCGTCTACAAGCCGAGCCGGGGCGAGCGTCCACTGTGGGACTTCCCGGCGGGGACGCTGGCCCTACGGGAGGCGGCGTCGTTCGCGGTCTCGGAGGCCCTGGGCTGGCGGGTCGTCCCGCCGACGGTATTGCGCGACGGCCCGCTCGGTGCGGGCATGGTCCAGGCGTACGTCGAGCACGATCCGGACGAGCACTACTTCACGCTGCTCGACGAGCATGTCGATCGGTTCCGGGAGTTCGCGGTCTTCGACGTCGTGACGAACAACGCGGACCGCAAGGCGGGCCACTGCCTTCGTGATCCCGCAGGACACGTCTGGGGGATCGATCACGGATTGACGTTCCACGAGGACCGGAAGCTCCGCACGGTCGTCTGGGACTTCGCGGGTGAGGCCGTGCCCGAGCCGCTGCTGGACGACCTGTGCCGGATCGAGGTCGGGCTCGCAGGCCAGCTGGGGGGAGTGCTCGCGGGATTGCTCGACCCCCCCGAGGTGGCAGCACTGCGGGAGCGCTGCCGCACCTTGCTCCGCACCCGGCGCTTCCCGCAGCCCGATGCGGGCCACCACTCCGTCCCCTGGCCCCTCGTGTGAGCCCCGCGTCGGCGCGACGGAGAGCGTGTCCGCTCCTATCGGCGCAGGAGCTCCTCGGAGTGGTAGCGGTGGCGGCAGATCGAGCGCTGGAGCTTTCCTGACGACGTCTTGGGGAGCGTTCCCGCGTCGACGAGCACGATGTCCGCGGGCGGGATCCCGACTGCGTCGGTGACGCGATCGGCCACGACGCGCGCGACGGTGGAAGCCTGGTGGTCGCGCACCTCGGCGACGACGACGATTGCTTCGCGACCCCGTCGACCCGCGGTTCCGAACGCGATCACGTTCCCGGCGCGCACGCCGTCGATGCCCTCGACCGCTCGCTCGACGTCTTCGGGGAAGACGTTGCGACCGCCGACGATGATCATGTCCTTCATCCGCCCGCACGCGACGAGCTCGCCCTCGACGACGTACGCGAGGTCGCCCGTGCGGAGCCAGCCGTCGTGCATCGACGCTTCGGTGACATCGGGCCGGCGGTAGTAGCCGGGAGTGACCGAGGTGCCGCGGAGCTCGAGCTCGCCCACCTCCCGGTCGCCGCGCTCGTGGCCGGTCTCGGGATCGACGACGCGTAGCTCGATGCCGTCGAGCGGACGGCCCAGGCGAGCCAGGCGGCGACCGCCGCGCTCGCCGTAGCCCAACGGTGCGGCGAAGTCGTCGGTCTCGAGGACGCGACGGTCGACGTGGTCCACCGCCATGCCGCTCCCCGGGCGCGGGAAGGTCACGGCCAGCGTGGATTCCGCCATCCCGAACACGCAGAACGCGGCCTGCGGCGAGAGGCCGTGCGGGACACCGGCGTCGAGGAACCGCTCGACGGCATCGGGGTCGATCGGTTCGGCACCGTTGAGCGCCAGCCGCCAGCTCGACAGGTCGAGGTCGTCGAGACGGCGCAACGCCCGGGCCGCGAGCGCGTAGGCGAAGTTGGGACCGGCGGTGAACGTTCCCCGGTAGTCGGACACCCACCGCATCCAGTCGCCAGGGCTCGAAAGGAAGTCCTGCGGTGCGGCGAGGACCAGGTCGATGCCGGTCGTCATGGGAATGCCGAGCGTCCCGATGAGCCCCATGTCGTGGTAGAGGGGCAGCCACGACACCGCGACGTCGACGTCGACGTCGACCTCGACGCCACGGGCGATCGCTTGGTGGTTCGCCACGACGCAACGATGCGGCAGCATCACGCCCTTCGGGTCCGCGGTCGACCCGCTCGTGAACTGGAGGACGGCGAGGGACTCGGGATCGAGCGCGGGGCGCTCGTAAGAAGCGCTCCCGGCCTTTCTCGCTTCCGCCGCCAGACGGTCGAGCGTCTCCGTCGTGGCTCCGTTCAGCGTGGGGTCGAGGAAGTCGACGAGTTGAGGGTCCACGATCACGAACGAAGCGTCGGCGTTGCGAACCCGCGCCTCGGTCTGCGCCACGAACTCGTCGATCGATCCGAGGCGCATCGGAAGCGGGAGGACGACGGCGGCGGCTCCCGCGAGCCAGGTCGCCTCGATCGCGGTGACGAAGTCTCTCGTGCTCGGCCCGAGCAGCGCGACGTGCGTGCCAGGTGCAACGCCACGCGCCTGGAGCGCGGCGGCCATCGCGCGAGCGTCGTCGAGGAGCTCCGCCCACGTGACGCGCTCGACGCCTCCGCTCGACGTCGTGCTGCCCACGAAGGTGACGCCTCTGGAACCGTCCGCGGCGCGTTCGATGTGCGGGATCAGGTGGTCCATACGCTTCTTCGACCCCCGTCGGAGGCCGTCAGGTTACGAAGCGACGCGCGCGATGACCACTCGACCTACCAGCCGGACGGTAGGAGGGACCGGTCGCGAAGAGCTCAGGCGTCGACGCGCCCGGGTGCGTCGATCGCGAACTCGGGCCATCGGTTCCGCTGCTTGCGCGCGAGCTTGTTCATGAGCTCGATCGCGCCCGGGTCGTCGTCGCCGGGACGGGTCTCGATCCAACCGTCGTCCAGCATGCGCGCCATCACGTCACGTCCCGTGTCCGTGCGGACGATCGTCAACGTCCAATCGTTGTACTTGCCGATCCCGCCCGTGGAGATGTCGGCATGCTCCGCGGAGAAGTCCGGGCACGACTTGCAGCCCTCGCGCGTGTAGGCGTGGCACTCCTTCAGCGGGACCTCGACGTAGCGATCGTCGTGCGTCCAGATCTGCAAGCGCCCCTTGATGTTCATCTTCTTGATGACCTTGCGGGGTAGCTCGTACTTGGCCTCCAGCAGCTCCTCGAAGATGGCGTCGTCGAAGGTCTTCGAGCAGAGCAGGCCGATGTTGAGCGAGAGCCGTCGGGCGGCCTTGCCCGCCTTCCGCTGACGCATGACCGGTGGCACCGAGGATTGGCAACTCATCCCCACGAGCGCGATGCGTTGGTCGTCCTTGTCGAGGTCCATGTACGCGAGGGTGTTCGCCGAGTACGTGTACCGGCTGCCCGCCGAACGAGCGACGTCGTCACGGGTCCGCGCGATGCCGGGGACCGCCTTCCACGTCGACCCGTCCCCCTCCAGGTAGCTCACGAGCGCGGCGTCGATGAGGTCGTGCTCGAGCCCGTAGACGAGGATCGCCGAGACGAGCCCTCCGTCCTGGCCGACGTCGGCGAGTTCCGCGTCCGTGGCGCGGGCGAGAACGATGTCCTTGTAGATCCCTGACACCTCGTCGGCGTCTCGGGTCCGACCGAACATCGCCTCGTCGATCTCCGGCTCCCAGCTCCGGAACCGAGGGCACGCTCGCGTGCACATCGTGCACGCCTTGTCGCCCTGCGAACAATCGCCCGGTCCGCCGTAGTCGTCCTCGAGCTGGATGGGCTTGTAGTGGCCGTTCCCGTCGTCGTAGCCGAGGACGTCGTGGGGGCAGGCGATCACACAGCCCGCGCAGCCGGTGCAGAGTCCGCTGGTGACCACCTCGTCATAGAGGTGCTTCCACGACAGCTTCTCGGGCGGCATGGGGTTTCCTCCCGGTGGCTCCCGCCCCGAGTCTGTCACCTGGGACCCTGTGCGAGACGAGCTGGGGCCCGGGAACGAACGTCCGCCCGCCGTGTTGTACTGGTGGTCGGGAGGAGCGATGACCACGTCACACACCGAGCCGGAAGCGCAGGACGAGCACCGGGTGATCCTGCCCATCGAAGGCATGAGCTGTGCCGCGTGCGCCGCGTCGATCGAGGGGACGCTCGGATCACTCGAAGGCGTCGCGGAGGCCAACGTCAACTTCGCCACGGCCAAGGCCACGGTCACCTACGACGCCGCCGTCACCGGCCCCGGCGCGTTCTCCGAGGCGGTGCACGAGATCGGCTACTCCGTCGCCGAACCCCGCGCCGACGGTGACGGCGAAGGTCACGATCACATGGCCCATGGCGAGGAGCTGACGCTCCGGCGTCGCCTGATCGTCGCGATCGCGCTCGCGATCCCGCTGGCCGCGATCACGATGATCCCGCCATTGGAGTTCGACGGCCACGAGTGGGTCGCCTGGGCGCTCGCCACCCCGCTGCTCTTCTACTCGGGCTGGCCGATCCACGCCTCCGCGCTCCGCAACCTCCGCCACGGCGTGCTCATGATGGACACGCTGGTCTCGCTGGGGACGGTTGCCGCCTACACGTGGTCGGTGGTCGCGCTGCTCGCCCTCGACGCGAGCGGCGACGGCGATGCGGGCACCTACTTCGAGACCTCGGGCATCATCATCGCCCTCATCCTGCTGGGTCGCTTTTTCGAGGCGCGGGCTAAGTCACGCTCGGGCGCGGCGCTCCGCAAGCTGCTGGAGCTCGGCGCGAAGTCCGCGCGGCTCGCCGACGGACGCGAGATCCCGATCGACGAGCTCACCCTCGGCGATCGGTTCGTGGTTCGCCCGGGCGAGAAGATCGCCACCGACGGGATCGTCGTGGACGGCGCGTCGGCCGTCGACGTCTCGATGCTCACCGGAGAGCCCATTCCCGAAGAGGTGAGTGCCGGCGACCAGGTCTTCGGCGCCACGGTGAACACCTCGGGCCGGCTCGTCGTCGAGGCCACGTCGGTGGGCTCTGAGACCGCGCTCGCGCAGATCGTGGAACTGGTCGAGGAGGCGCAAGGCTCCAAGGCGCCGGTCCAGCGGCTGGCCGATCGGGTCTCGGCGGTCTTCGTGCCGACGATCGTGGCGATCGCGCTGGGCACGCTCGCCGTCTGGTTGCTGCTCGGCCAGCCGGCGTCGGACGCGTTCACCGCGGCCGTCGCTGTGCTGATCATCGCCTGTCCGTGCGCGTTGGGGCTCGCGACGCCGACCGCGATCATGGTCGGCACGGGTCGCGCGGCCCAGCTCGGGATCGTCATCAGGGGCGGCGAGGTGCTCGAGGCGACGCGGCGCGTGTCCGAGGCGGTGCTCGACAAGACGGGCACCATCACGGAAGGGAAGATGCGACTCGTCGGCCTGCTCACCGTGGACGGGGTCGACGACGCCCAGCTCGTGCGACTCGCGGGCAGCGCCGAGGACGCATCCGAGCATCCGATCGCGCGGGCCATCGCGGACGGAGCCCGGACCCGGGGCGCGGACCTGGTACCTCCCGACGCGTTCGAAAGCGAGACCGGCGTCGGGGTGCGGGCAACGATCGACGGCCGCGACGTCGTGGTGGGCCGTTCCCAGCTCTTCGATTCGATCCCCGACCAACTCGCGACCGACGCCGGCACGGCCGAGGCGCAGGGGCGCACGGTCGTCTTCGTCGGGTGGGACGGCGAGACCCGTGGCGCGCTCGTCGTGTCGGACACGATCAAGCCGACGTCGCGCCAGGCGATCGACGCGCTCCACCAGCTCGGGATCGAGACGGTCCTCGTCACGGGCGACCAGGAGGCGGCGGCCGAGTCGGTCGCGGCGGAGGTCGGCATCGACCGTGTCGTCGCCGGGGTCCTCCCGGGCGAGAAGGTCGAGGTCGTCCGCGAGCTCCAGGACGAGGGGCGGGAGGTGGCGGTGGTGGGCGACGGGGTGAACGACGCGCCCGCGCTCGCCCAGGCCGACCTCGGGATCGCGATCGGTACCGGAACCGACGTGGCCATCGAGGCCAGCGACCTCACGCTCGTCTCGGGTGACCTGCGCGCGGCCGCTGACGCCGTGGCGCTCAGCCGGCACACCCTCGCCACCATCAAGGGCAACCTCTTCTGGGCCTTTGCCTACAACTCGGCTGCGGTTCCCCTGGCCGCCGTGGGGCTGTTGAACCCGAT
>CAYRHS010000031.1:17936-23255 GCA_964424125.1 uncultured Burkholderiales bacterium | reverse complement strand
AGGCCGAGAGAGTTCACCTGCACGCCGAAGCGGAAGCGCCGGAGCTTCTCGTCCTCGACTCCGTAGCGATCGCGAGTGATCTCGTCCCACAGTCTCGTGAAGGCCCGCATCTTGCAGACCTCTTCGACGAAGCGGATCCCGGCGTTCACGAAGAAGGAGATCCGGCCCACGACGCTCGGGAACTCGTCCTCGCTCACCTGACCCGAGGCGCGAACCGCGTCGAGGACGTCGACCGCGGTCGCGAGCGCGAACGCCAGCTCCTGCGTAGGCGTCGCGCCCGCCTCCTGCAGGTGGTACGAGCAGACGTTGATCGGGTTCCACTTGGGGATGTGGCGCACCGTGTGCGTGATGAGGTCGACCGTCAGCCGTCGGGAGGCCTCGGGCGGGAAGATGTACGTCCCCCGGGACAGGTACTCCTTCATGATGTCGTTCTGCGTCGTCCCCTGGAGCGCGTCGAGCGGGACGCCGCGCTCCTCGGCGAGGGCCGCGTACATCCCGAGCAGCCACATGGCGGTGGCGTTGATCGTCATCGAGGTGTTCATGTCCTCGATGGGGATGTCGGCGAACAGCACGTGCATCTGGCCGAGGTCCGGGACGGGGACACCGACCTTGCCGACCTCACCCCTTGCCATGGCGGCGTCGGGGTCGTAGCCGGTCTGGGTGGGGAGGTCGAAGGCGACCGACAACCCCGTCTGACCTCGGGCGAGGTTGGTTCGGTAGAGCTCGTTCGACGCGCGGGCCGAGGTGTGACCCGAGTACGTCCGCATCAACCAGGGACGGTCTCGCTCGGCCATGTCGTTAGTGTCTCGCTCGTCGACGACCGCACGTCGTCATCGCGATTTCTTACTTGTTCTTGTTCTTGTTCTTGTTCTTGTGGTTGGAGTAGTCGTAGAAACCTTCGCCCGTCTTGCGGCCCAGCTTCTCGGCGCTGACCATGTGCCGCAGCAGCGGCGCGGGCGAGTAGCTGTGGTCGCGGAACTCGTTGTAGAGCGACTCGATGATGGACAGGCTCGTGTCGAGGCCGACGAGGTCCAGCAGCTGCAGCGGTCCCATCGGGAAGTTGCAGCCCCCCTTCATCGCGGTGTCGATGTCGTCGCGGGTGGCGACACCCGCGTCAAGCATCTTGATCGCGTTGTTGAGGTACGGGAACAGCAGCGCGTTAACGATGAAGCCGGTCTGGTCCCTGACGTCGACCGGGTCCTTGCCGCAATGCTCGACGAACGCGCGCGCGGTCGCCAGTGTCTCGTCGCCGGTCGTGAGCGCCTTGACGACCTCGACGAGCGGCATCGCCGGTGCGGGGTTGAAGAAGTGGATGCCGCAGACGTTCTCCGGCCTGCCGGTCTGCATCGCCATGTCGATGACCGGAAGCGTGGACGTGTTGGTGGCGAGAATCGCCGAGTCGTCGCAGACCCGATCGAGGTCGTCGAAGAGCTGCTTCTTGACGTCGAGGTCCTCGACCACCGATTCGATCACCAGGTCGCATTCGGCGAGCTCGCCGAGATCGCTCACCGCCCGGACCCGGCCGAGGGCGGCGTCCCGGTCGGCCTCGCTGATCTTCTCCTTCTCGACCTGTCGCGAGAGCGACTTGTCGAGCTGTGCGAGCGTCGCGTCCGCGGTCTCCTGCGCCCGGCTCCGCAACACGACCTCGAACTCGGACTTGGCGGCGACCTCGGTGATGCCGGCACCCATGATCCCGGAGCCGACGATTCCGACGCGCTTGATCGACATGAAAGAGACCTCCTCGGGGAACTCCACCAGCTTACCGATCGGTAACCCATCGGCTCCACTGCCTGCCGATCGACCGACACCGTTAGGCTCCGGCGCATGTCGCTCGAATCGCTGCACCACAAGGTCTTCGCGTCCCTGTACGACAGCGTGAACGGTGCCGCCGAGCGGACGTGGCTCGGCCGGGCGCGCGAGGAGCTCCTCGCCGGCGTCACGGGCGACGTGATCGAGATCGGCGGCGGCACGGGCGCCAACATCGAGCACTATCGCGACGCGCGCCGTGTCGTCGTCACGGAGCCCGACGACGCGATGCGGACTCGCCTCGATCGGAACCACCTGGCGCATGCGAGGGTGCCGGTCGAACTGTCGGCCGATCGGGCCGAGGCCCTGCACTACCCGGACCACACCTTCGACGTCGCGGTGTCGACGCTGGTGCTCTGCACCGTGCCGAACCCGCGCGCCGCGCTCGGTGAGCTCCGTCGCGTGCTCCGGCCGGGAGGCCGTCTGCTGTTCATCGAGCACGTACGGGGCGAGGACGGCCCCCGTCTCCGGTGGAAGCGGCGGCTCGAGCCCGCCTGGTCGTGGTTCGCACTGGGTTGCCGCATCACGCAGGACACGGTCGGGCTCCTCGAGCGGGAGGGCTTCGACGTCGACGTGCATCGCGTCCACGAACCGAGTCGCGTTCCGCCGATCGTGAAGCCGTTCGTCGCCGGGGAGGCGAGACCGTGACGGAACCCGGCACGCTCGCGCTCGTCGGCGGGCGAGAGTGGAACGACGCCTGCCGCGACTTTGACGCCGCGCTGCTCCGGAAGGCCGGGACGTCGGAGGTCGTCGTCGTCCCGACGGCCGCGGCCTTCGAGCAGCCGGACGCGGCCGTCGAGTCCGCGCGCCGCTACTTCGACGCGCTGGGTGCGAGCGTGCGGGCGCTGTCTGTCCTGCACCGGGAGGACGCGGAAGCAGAGGAGCCCGCCGCGGTCGTCTCCGATGCGGCGTTCGTCTATCTCAGCAGCGGCTCGCCCATGCATCTCCGCTCGGTGCTCATGCACTCCCGGCTCTACGAGGCCTTGGTCGATGCCCACGGACGCGGCGCGGTGCTGGCCGCGTCGGGCGCGGGCGGACGCGTCCTGTGCGACCCGATGGTCGATCCCCGAGGCGGTGCCTACACGGTGGGGTTGGGGCTCGTGTCCGGGCTCGCCTTCTTCCCGTTCCACGACAGCGCTCCCGCCCACCTCTGGGAGCGCTCGGTCGATCTGTTGCCCCGCGAGGCCGTGTTGGCGGGGGTCGACGAGCAGACCGCGATGGTGCGCGCGCCCGACGGAACGTGGACCGTCGCGGGGCCGGGCCGGGTCACGATCTACGACGACGGGACGCTCACCGAGTTCGGTCAGGACTCCGTGATCGACACGCTGAAGATGTAGAGGGTCTCGCTCGGGCTCTCGGGGACCGTTGGGTCCTCGTACGACTCGATCTTCTGCGCTACGTCGAGTCCATCCGAGACGGTCCCGAAGCGGGCATAGTCGTTCGACAGGTTCGCTCCCTGGGCACCCGTGACGATGAAGAACTGGGAGCCGAAGCTGCCCGGTGCCGCGTCGCCGGTCTTGGCGGCCGCCACCGACCCCACCGGGTATCCGTCGGTCGGGGTCTCGCCCGTCACCTCGTAGCCGGGGCCGCCGGATCCGGTTCCCTCGGGGTCGCCGCCCTGGATGACGAAGTCGCTCACCACCCGGTGCCAGGTGGTGCCGTCGTAGAAGCCCTCCCGAGCCAGGAACACGAAGTTGTTGGTGGCGACGGGCGCGTTGGCGACGTCGAGCGTGAGCTCGATCGTCCCGCAGGACGTGTCGATCGCGGCGGTGTAGGTCTTGACGGGGTCGATCGTCATGGCCGGAGGCTCGGTGAACGTCGGACGGTCGGGCATCGCCTCCGGGACCCGGCTGAGGTCGCACTCGACACCGTCGGAGGCCACGTCGGCGCCGTCGTCACGGAGGTGGTTGATCAGCGCGAACAGGCCCATCGCGACGACGGCCGTGCCGACCGCCCACAGCGCGATGCGGCGCCGGCGCGCGCGCTGGTAGGCGGCGATGCGCTCGGCACGTACCTCGCGCCTCCGCTCCTTCTGGCGGGCACGCTTCTCCGAGCTGGGCACGGCGGGCGATGCTAGCAACGCGGCACCGTGAGCGGCGCGCGTCGTGTACGAATCACGTCGGGCCGGTCGGTGTCCCGGCAGTAGCCTCGCGAGGCGTGAGCCTCGTGGTGCAGAAGTTCGGAGGCACCTCTGTCGCGGATCCCGATCGGATTCGCGAGGTTGCGGATCACGTGGCCCGGACGCGGGAGGACGGCCACGATCTCGTCGTCGTCGTGTCCGCCATGGGCGGGACGACCGACGACCTCGTCCGCCTTGCCCACGAGGTCTCGGACTTCCCGCGAGAGCGTGAGTTCGACATGCTCCTCACCGCGGGGGAGCGCATCGCGATGGCGCTGCTTTGCATGGCGATCAACGATCGCGGGGTGCCTGCCGTCTCCTTCACGGGCTCCCAGGCCGGGATCGTGACCACCACGTCGCACGGTCGGGCGAAGATCGTCGAGGTCCGGGGGGAGCGAGTCGAGGACGAGCTCGCGAACGGTCACGTCGTCGTCGTCGCCGGTTTCCAGGGTGTCTCGACCGATCGAGACGTGACGACGCTCGGCCGGGGGGGTTCCGACACGACCGCGGCCGCGCTCGCGGCGGCGCTCGGCGCCGAGGTGTGCGAGATCTACACTGACGTGACCGGAGTCTTCACGGCCGACCCCCAGGTCGTTCCGGACGCGCGTCGGCTAGAGCGCGTGTCATACGACGAGATGCTCGACCTGGCGGCGACCGGTAGCCGGGTGCTCGCGCTGCGCTCGGTCGAGTTCGCACGCAACCATGGCGTCCTGATCCACGTCCGCTCGAGCTTTACCTGGGGGCAGGGCACGTGGGTCGGTCCGGAGGAGGAAGGCGTGGAGCAGGCGATCATTTCGGGCGTCACCCACGACGCCACCGAAGCCAAGGTGACCATCGCGGGCGTTCCCGATCGGCCGGGGATCGCCGCCACCGTGTTCCGGGCGCTCGCCGATGCCGAGGTCAAC
Organism: uncultured Burkholderiales bacterium; assembly: GCA_964424125.1. Lineage (GTDB taxonomy): Bacteria > Actinomycetota > Acidimicrobiia > IMCC26256 > JAOSJL01 > CAYRHS01. Next base: position 18,425 of record CAYRHS010000031.1, on the reverse strand, counting down.
GTCGACATGATCGAGCAGAACGTCTCGACCGACGGCGTGACCGACATCTCGTTCACCGTTCCCCGAGACGACCTCGACCGTGCGCGGAAGGTGATCGACGGCGTGGTCCCCGAGATCGGGGCATCGGGATACGACGACGACGCCACCATTGCCCGGCTCTCGTTGGTGGGAGCGGGGATGAAGACCAACCCCGGCGTGGCCGCGGACATGTTCGAGATCCTCGCGGGCGAGGGCATCAACATCGAGATGATCTCCACGTCCGCCATCAGGATCTCGTGCGTGGTGTCCGAGCGTGACGTCGAGCGCGGGGTGCGAGCGCTCCACGACGCATTCGGTCTCGCCGAGGGAGCGGGCAAGCCGTGAGTGAGGGCGCGCGAGTCGGCGTTGTCGGGGCCACCGGCGTCGTCGGAAGCGAGATGTTGCGGATCCTCGCAGAGCGCGAGTTCCCCGTGGCCGAGCTGCGGGCGTTCGCGTCGCGGCGTTCCGCCG
>CAYRHS010000031.1:14468-17926 GCA_964424125.1 uncultured Burkholderiales bacterium | reverse complement strand
CGGCTTGCCTTCGGCGCGGGCGAGGTCGAGGTCGAGGAGCTCGTCGGCGATTGCTTCGACGGGCTCGACCTCGTGATGATCGACGTCGACGACCCCCTGGCCGAGGTGTGGGCACCCGCCGCGGTGGCCGCGGGCGCCCAGGTCATCGACAACTCGGCCGCGTTCCGGATGGATCCCGACGTGCCGCTCGTCTTGGCCGACGTCAACGGTGGCGATCTCCGGGAGATGCCGAGGGGCATCGCGGCTTGCCCGAACTGCACCACGGCGGTGCTCGTTGCCGCGATCGCTCCGCTGCACCGCGCCGCCGGGATCGAGCGCATGGTCGTCTCCACGTATCAGTCGGTGTCGGGCGCCGGTCAGCCCGGCATCCGCGAGCTCGACGATCAATGGACCAAGCGAGCCGGTCGTACCGACGAGCTCCTGCGGGCGGGCGCGCTCGGCCCGATCGAGCCCGGCGAGGTCTGGGGCCGTCCGATCGCGGGCAACGTCATCCCCCTGGCCGGCTCTCGCCGCGAGGGCGGGTACACGTCGGAGGAGTGGAAGCTCGTCCGCGAGAGCCGCAAGATCCTCCACGACGACGAGGTCGCCGTGAGTGCGACGTGCGTCCGCGTCCCGGTGTTCGTCGGTCACGCGATGACGGCGAACCTCGCTTTCCGCCGTCCGATGGGCCGCGCCGAGGCGGTCGAGCTGCTGCGGGCGGCTCCGGGTGTCTCGCTCGTCGAAGACGGCGAGGGTGCGCCCACGCCGCTCGAGGCGGCGGGTGTCGATCCCGTTCTGGTCGGCCGGGTGCGCGAGGACGTCTCTCGACCCGGCGCGCTCGACCTGTGGGTCACCGGCGACAACCTGCGGATCGGCGCGGCGCTCAACGCGGTCCGGCTCGCCGAGATCCTGCTCCCGCACCTCGCGGCCGCGTGAGCCGCGGCGGCGAGGACGGAAGGAGCTGAGTCGGGACGGCGGGATTTGAACCCGCGACCTCAGCGTCCCGAACGCTGCGCGCTAGCCAAACTGCGCCACGTCCCGAATGTCAGGAGAGCGTAGCCGAGGCCGTGTCGTCGTCCCCGTCCGCCCCGGCCTCGCGGTCCGCGTCCTGGGGTCCGTGGAGCGGGTCCCATCGCTCGAGGACCTCCGCGACGGTCCGCCGGAGCGCGCCGGCGTCGACCGGCTTCACGAGCTCGGCCTGTGCCTCCGCACGGCGAGCGAGGAACCGGTCGGCTTCCCGATCCAGCAACAAGACGATCGGCACGGGGTCGAGGCGCCACGAGGCCGCCTCGAGGTGGAGGTCGATCGCGACCGCGATGCCGCCCATGTTGCCGATCTGGAGGTCGAGGATCACCAGGTCGGGTGGCTCCTCGGCGACGAGGTCGCGTACGGCCTGACCCGAGGTGACCTCCACGACGCGATGACCCGGCCCGACGAAGGCCAGGCGGACCTGGTCGCGGATCCACTGCGCGTCCGAGGCAACGAGAACGGTGAGCTCGTCGGGAAGAGCGGCCACGATGGGCAGGTTACCGGTCGCAGCTGCTCACGACCCGAAGAGATGGGTCGTGATCGCGTGGAGTGACTCGAAGTCCGTGACGTCGTGGGGCAGGAGCGGGACGAAGGCAGCTGCGTCCGAGCGCACCCGCTCCTTCGCTCCCGCGACCTGCGTCCGCTCCCGGTTCGCGACCTCCTGGAGATCGGCCAGGTTCTCGTAGAGTGCGGCGAGGCGGACCGCGGCCGACTTCCGGGGTGCGTCGTCGCCCCCGCGCTGCTCCAGCATCGTCGCGCGGGCGCGGAGTCCCGCCGGGTCCTCGTCGCCGAAGCGCGGGTAGATCCGGTTGACGACGAGCGCGTCGACCTCGTGGCCGTGCTCGGCGAGCGCGTCGGCGAAGTAGATCGCTTCGTCCACGGCGTCGCGTCGAGGCGAAGTCACGAGCACGAACGCGGTCCCGGGGTCGGCCAACAGGCCCTCGACACGGGCCGCGCGTTGACGAAAGCCCTCCTCCATCCCTTCGAAGGCGCGCAGGAACGCGATCACGTCGTTGATCACGTCGCGGCCGACGACCCGGGCCACGGTACGGAGGAACGTCTGGACCGCGAAGCCGGCGAGTCGCAGCGATGCGCGCGTGGGTGCCATCAAGAGCCGGAAGATCCGGTTGTCGAGGAGACGGGTGAGGCGGGCGGGAGCGTCCAGGAAGTCGAGCGCGTGGCGAGTCGGTGGGGTGTCCACCACGACGAGGTCGAAGCCACCCTGGGTGTGGAGCTCGTAGAGCTTCTCGGTCGCCATGTAGTCCTGCGTACCGGACAGCGCCTCGGAGACGTTGCGGTAGAAGCGGTTGTCGAGGATTCGCCGGGCCTGTTCGGGGTCGGCGGCCTGGCTCGCCACGAGCTCGTCGAAGGTGGTCTTGGTGTCCAACATCAAGGCGGACAGGCGTCCCTGCTGGATGCCGCGTCCCGTCGGGTCCCAGCGCGCGCGGTCGATCTCTCGGGGGGCGTTGGTCAGTTCGTCGAGGCCGAGCGCGTTGGCGAGTCGTTTGGCGGGATCGATGGTGACCACCACCGCGTTCCGCCCGCGGCGGGCGGCTTCGAGTGCGATTGCCGCCGCCGTGGTCGTCTTGCCTACACCGCCGGTCCCGCACGAGATGACGACGCTTCGTTCCGTGGCGAGCTCGACCAGCGAGCCTCCCCGCTCGGTCTCGTTCACACGGCCTCCAGCAGGGAGACGCCGGCCGTGAACGCGTCGGCGAGGCGTTCCACTCCGTCGCGTTCGATCTCGGCGCGGAAGAGGAACGGCAACGCGATCTGGGGGAGTGGGAGCCTCTCCGCCAGACGTTCGATCTGCTCTCGCTGCAGACGGCTGCGCGTGGTGCGGAAGCCGGCCGCGTGGGCGAGGTCGGCGGCCTCGCGTTCGGACACGAACACGTCCACCAGGGCGGCTTCGTTCTGGACACCGGCGGCGTCGATGGTCTCGGGGATCGGGAGGTCCGGGTAGCAGCCGTTGACGACCACGGGCGTGAGCGTCACGCCGACGCGGTCCTCGAGGTGGAACGCCGTCTCGACGAGCTCGTTGACCGGGGTCTCCTCGGGGAGCGTGGTCAGGAGGACCTGGCATCGAGTCGGGTCGGCCAGCATCTCGGTGACGTCCTCGGCCTGCTTGCGGATGGGCCCGACACGCACCGCGTCGAGCAGCCCCCGTGGGGAGAGGAGGAACCCGATCGCGTGACCGGCGGCCGGACCGTCGACGACGATGAGGTCCGCGGCCCCGGCCCGTTCGAGCTGTTTGACCTTGCCGAGGACGAGGATGTCCTTCATCCCCGGCACGGCACCGGCCACCACGTCCAAGGCGCCGGACTCGGTCAGGCGACGTGAGATCCGCTTGAGCCCCGCTCCTTCCAGGTACTCGGTGAGCGCCTCGTCGGGGGTCAGGGTCCGGGCGCGAACGCCGTTGGTGAGCTCGGTCTCCTCGTAGGTGAGGGCGG
>CAYRHS010000031.1:0-14458 GCA_964424125.1 uncultured Burkholderiales bacterium | reverse complement strand
GGGACGGCCGAACATCGAGGCGAGTCCCGATTTGCCCTCGACCTCGACGACGAGCACGCTCAATCCGGCGCGCGCAGCCGCGGTCGCGAGCGCGGCGGTGACCGTGGTCTTGCCGACGCCCCCTTTGCCGGCCACGACCACGACCCGCGAGTTGGAGCAGAACGTTGTCAGCTCCATCAGGCCATCGTAGGGCCGGGTGGTACCCACCGGCCCGCTCGGTCCCGACGTGGCTCCGCCGCACGTCCGCGCTCGCGCTGCTCGTTGCCGGGCTCCTCCTGCTGACGGCGCCGCCGGTTCCCGCTCAGGAAGACGGTCGCCAGACGCTGGTGGTCCAGGTCGACGGGCTGCTCGACCCCCCGAACGCGGATCGCATCCTGGACTCGCTCGAGGAGGCCGATCGGCAGGGCTCGCCGCTCGTGGTGCTCCAGATCGCGTCGTCGGGCGCCGTCGACACCGACGTCGACCGGCTCGTCGAGGCCGTGGCCGCCTCGCCGGTGCCCGTCGCGGTGTGGATCGGTTCGGCCGGGGCATCGGCTCGGGGAGCGGCGGTGCTCCTTCTCGAGGCGGCGCACGTGGCCGCGCTCGCGCCCGGCACGGCGATCGGCCCGGCCGTGCCCGTCTCGCTCGATCATCCCGGCGCGATCGATTCCGAACAGGCTGCGGCCGAGCTCGGCGACCTCGCTTCCGCGCGTGGTCGCGATCCCGGTGCGGCGGCCGAGCTCGCCGACGGGCGTCTCGAGGCGAACGAGGCCCTGCAGCGCGGCGCCGTCGACCGGATCGAGCCGACGGTGGGGGAGCTGATCGTGTCGCTCGACGGGCAGATCGTCCGTGTCGACGACGAGCTCGTGCGCCTCTCGACCGCTCGCGTCGTCGGCGAGGGCGAGGACGCGCGTCGCACACCCGATCCCGAGGTGCGCTTCGAAGGACTGTCGTTGAGCGGCGAGGTCCGCCACGTCCTCACGAGCCCCTCGATCGCCTATCTGCTCTTCGTCGCGGGTCTGTTGCTCATCGTCTTCGAGTTCTTCACCGCGGGGATCGGCCTCGCCGGCGGTGTGGGTGCGCTCGCGCTCGTGGGCGCGATCGTCGGCTTCGCGAGCTTGCCCGTCGAATGGTGGGCGGTCGCGTTGCTCGTGCTCGGCGTCCTCGGGTTCTCGATCGACGTTCAGGCAGGCGGCCTCGGGGCCTGGACCTTCATCGGTGCGGGAGCGCTGGTCGGCGGCTCCCTCACCCTCTACGGCGGCTCGTCGCGCCTCGACCCGCCGTGGTGGATGCTCGCCGCGGTGATCGTCGGCGCGGGGGCGTTCATGCTCGCGGCGATGACGGCCGTCGTCCGTGCACGCTTCTCGACGCCCACGATCGGCCGGGAAGGCATGGTGGGCGAGATGGGGACCGCCGAAGTCGCCGTCGATCCCGATGGAGTCGTCCGCGTCCGCGACGCGCTCTGGCGCGCCCGGACCAACCGGGCCACACCCATCGCGGCGGGCGATCCCGTTCGCGTCGTCTCCGTCGAGGGTCTGGTGCTGGAGGTCGAGCCCGAAGAGGGCGCCGCTCGCGACTACCGCGAGCGCGCCCGGGGCGAACGGGGCTGAGGCGCGGGCGCGTCACCGCTCGTCGTCGAAGCGCACCCGGTCGTCGTCCCACTGCGCGACCTCGATCTCCCATCCGGTCGGGTCGAAGACGTACCACGACGTCGAGTGCGGCCAGCGGACGGCACCGCCGTACCGGACCGGGATCCCGAGTTGCTCGACGACGGCCTCCCACGCGGCGCGGTCCCTGATCCGCAGCCCGAAGTGGTTGACCTGATGGTGTCCACCGTCACGGCTACCGGGGCTCGCGAGCTCCGGATGCTCGTACATGCAGAGCATGGAGTCGTCGGATCGCACGATGGCCCAGCGCGTGCTGTCCTCCATCTCGCCTTCCTCGACCTGCCCGAAGCCGAACACGTCGCGGTACCAGGCGATGCTCTCGTCGAGGTCTGCCACGGTCAGGTTCAGATGATCGAGCCGCTCGACGATGTTCATGGTCGCCCTCCTCCTCGGTGCCGGCGCTGGTGCCGCCGGGTCTTCCCAGTGAACTCCCTGCTGACGGTGTGTGGGCGAAGTTGTCCGTGTGTTGACCGGGCGTGCCGCGTTCGACCATCGCCAAACTCGAGACCGGGGCCAGCAACCCCACGCTCGCGGTGCTGCTCGGCGTGGCGGCCGCGCTCGGCATCGGCGTCGCCGAGCTCCTGAGCCCGCCCACGTCGATGGGTCGGCACTACCCGAGCGGCTCCCTTCCCCGCGAGCTGCGAGGCCGTTCCGAGCGCGCCGAGATCCGCAAGCTGCTCCCCGACCCGATCCCGGGAATGGAGATCGACCGGATGGAGCTGCCGGCGGGGACGACCGTGACCGGTGTCCCGCACCGCCCGGGCACCCAGGAGTACCTCTGTTGCGAGCGTGGCACCGTGCTGCTCGCCACCGTCGGTCACCGCTTCGAGCTCCGGGCCGGCGACGTGGGCGCGTTCGAAGGTGATCAGCGCCACCAGTACACGAACGTGGGCGGGGAACGGGCGGTCCTCTTCAGCGTTGTCGTCCTCGCACTCGCAGGTCGCCGGGCGTGACGAGGACGGGCGCCCCCCGGTCCCCGATCACGCTCGGTGAAACCGTGCGGTTCGGGCGAAGACCGAGCGATTCGCCGAAGCGCCGCCAACGGGAGTGCGGCCGAATTCTGCTTGTGCGCTCGCGAGGCCGGGGATAGGTTCGACGTTGGTGCTGGTCGCCGAACGTTTCTGGGGGGAGACGTGAGCCTTCGTGCACTCGAGCTGGCCGCCGAGGAACGGGCCTGGCAGGAGCGTGCCGCGTGCCGTGGTCCCGAGTCGGCCCTGTTCTTCCCGCCCTCGACCACCGAGCGCAAGGAAGACCGGGAGTGGCGCGAGACGAAGGCCAAGGAGATCTGCCAGACGTGTCCCGTCCAGCCCGAGTGCCTCGAGTACGCGCTGACCATTCGCGAGCCCCACGGGATCTGGGGCGGGCTCACCGAGGTCGAGCGCCGGGGGCTCCTCGCGCAGCAGGCGGGTTGACCGGACCGAACGCCTCGTGACGATCCGGGATGCAGCCACCGTCATGGTGGTACGCGACGCACCCGAGCTCGAGGTGCTCATGCTCCGGCGCAATCTCCGCGCCGATTTCGTCGGGGGTGCGTACGTCTTCCCGGGTGGCGCGGTCGATGCCAACGACCGGAGCGCGGACATCGAGGCACGGGTGCAGGGTCTGGACGACACCGAGGCGAGCGCGCGCCTCGGCGTCGAACAGGGTGGACTGGGGTTCTGGGCCGCGGCGGTCCGCGAGACGTTCGAAGAGGCCGGCATCCTGCTCGCCGTGCGGTCCTCGGGCGCGGACGTCGAGCTGGCGGCTGCGCCCGAGGTCGATCGCTTCGACCGGCATCGCCGGGCGTTGGCCGCCGGGGAGCGCACGTTGCTGGACGTGCTCGAAGCCGAGAACCTCGTGCTCGACGCGTCTCGTCTGCATGTGTTCTCGCATTGGATCACGCCGGCCGGGATGCCGCGTCGCTACGACACCTGGTTCTTCGTGGCCGCGGCCCCGCCCGCCCAGCATGCGCTCCACGACGACTCGGAAACCGTGGCGTCGACCTGGATCCGTCCCCGCGACGCGCTAGCGAGCGCCGAACGGGGCGAGATGGAGCTCATCTTCCCCACGATCCGCAACCTCGCGGCGGTCAGCCGCTTCGAGCGGGCCGCGGATCTCGTCGCGGCCGCGGCGGCCGCGTCCTCGATCCCGACCGTCCGGCCGAAGATCGTCGCCGACGGTCCCGGCATGCGCTTGCTGCTCCCCGGCGAGCCCGGGTACGACGCAGCCGAGGAGCCGCCGGAGGATTCGATCGATCCGCGCCACGCGGCGGAGCTCGACCGGCGGGACTCCTCCTGATGCCCGATCTCACCCCGGGCGTGCCCAGCGCACTGTCGCCGCTGGTGCGTCGGATCGTCGCACCCAATCCCGGGCCGCTCACTGGTCCGGGGACCAACACCTACCTCGTCGGGATCGACGAGGTCGCGGTGATCGATCCCGGTCCCGACGACGAAGGTCACGTCGACGCGATCGTCGGTGCCGCCGCGCCCCACGAGGTGCGCTTGATCCTGCTGACCCACGCCCATCCCGACCACGCGCCCGCCGCGCCGAGACTCAAGGAACGGACGGGAGCCGACGTCGTCGGCGTCCGACGGCGCGGTGACGACATCCCGATCGACCGGGCGGTGAAGGACGGCGACATCGTCCAAGGGACGGAGTTCGGGCTCGACGTGCTCCACACGCCGGGTCACAGTCCCGACCACCTCTGCTTCCTCCTCGAGGAGGAGCGGATGCTCTTCACCGGCGACACGGTTCTCGAGGGGACCACGAGCGTGATCGCGCCCCGAAACGGAGGAGACATGGCGGCGTACCTCGCGACGCTCGAGCGTCTCGCGCAGCTCCCGCGCATCGCCCGGATCGCGCCGGGTCACGGCGACGTCATCGAGGACCCGCGCGCCACGCTCGAGCAGTACCTGGCCCATCGCTACGAGCGGGAGGCGAGCATCCTGGACGTGCTCGCCGGTGGGGACCGCACGATCCCGGCGCTCGTCGACACGGTCTACGAGGAGGACGAGCTCCCCGAGGTCCTCCGGCCGTGGGCCGAAACTCAGGTCCACGCCCACCTGCTCAAGCTGCGCGAGGAGGGACGGGTCGAGGGTCGGGACGTCCGCTCGAGCTGGCGCCGGTCGGCCTGACGGAGGCTGGGATCTACCCCTCGCGGGCCGGGCTCGCCAGATTCTCGGCGGCCGCCTCGAAGATGCGCGCTGTGCATCCCGCCATCTCGACTGGCGGCAGCACGGTGGTGACGAGCTCGTCCGCGAGGTGGTGCAGCTCGCGTGCCGCCGGTGAGTCGGGGTCGGCGAGCACGATCGGACGGCCCTCGTCGCCGTCGTCGGAGACCCGCGGGTCGAGCGGGATCCGGGCGAGCAGGGGGACCCCGAGCTCCCTGGCGAGCGCGTCGCCACCACCCGAGCCGAAGATCGCGTGGCGTGATCCGTCGGGCGCGACGTACTCGCTCATGTTCTCGACGACGCCCGCGACCTTGAGGTAGCTGCGGCGGGCCATGTCGGCCACCCGCGCCGCGACCTTCTGCGCACCTCGGGCGGGCGTGGTGACGACCAGCACCGCGGCGCGAGGCAGGAGCCGGGACAGCGCCATCTGGATGTCGCCGGTTCCAGGGGGCATGTCGAGGAGCAGGTAGTCGAGGTCTCCCCAACGGACGTCGGTGAGGAACTGCTCGAGAGCCTTCGAGAGGATCAGCCCCCGCCACATCAGGGCGCTGTCCTCGTCGTCGACCAGGAGCCCGGTCGAGACGACCTCGACGTGGCCCGGTGCTCCGACGGAGTCGGCGGCCGGGACGTCGACGTGGCCCGGCACGATCTTGCCGCCGCCGCGCTTGTCGCGTTCCCCTTCGAGCCGGCCGCGGACGCCGAGCATGCGGGGCACACTGAAGCCCCAGATGTCGGCGTCGACGACGCCGACGGTGAGCCCCCGGGTGGCGAGCGCGGCGGCGAGGTTCACGGTGACCGACGACTTGCCGACGCCACCCTTGCCGCTGGCGATCGCCAGCACGCGGGTCGCCGCGGGAACGGCGGTCTCGGGCGCTCGCCGGGTCGCTTCGTAGCGGGCCCGCTGCATGACCGTCGAGCGCTGCTCCTGGGTCATCTCGGCGTAGGAGACCTGAACGTCGTGCACGCCCGGCACGCCGGCGACGCGCGTACGGATCTCGTCACCGATCTGGCCTCGTAGCGGGCAGGCGGCGGTGGTGAGCGCCACCTCGATGGTCGCGGTGCCGTCGGCGTCGAGCCGGACGTCGCGGACCATGCCGAGCTCGACGATGCTCGCGTGGAGCTCCGGATCGACGACTCCCGCGAGGGCGCGGTGGATCTCGTCGGTGGCACCGGGCGTGGCGGGTGCTGGTCGTTCCATGGCTCCCAATTAAAACAGGATCGACCTTGAAAATATGCCCGATGCACGTTACGGTCAAACCCGTGGACCTGCTGGTCGTGCTGAAGGCGCTGGGTGACGAGACCCGCTACGCCATGTACCGGGAGCTCGCCTCCGAGCCTGCGCCGCTCTCGGCGCAGGACCTCGCCGACCGCCTCGGGCTCCACGCCAACACGGTCCGCCTGCACCTCGACCGGCTCCGTGAGGCGGGGCTCGTCGAGGTCGAGCCCGTCCATCGGGGAACGGTGGGCCGCCCCCAGCACCTGTACTCGCTGGCACCGGGCGCGCCCGGGCTCGGATTCGATCCCCCGGCCCACGCGTTGCTTGCCGGCCTCCTCGCCGCGCTGGCCGAGGAGGTGGGAGCCGATGGTTCCGCGGCGGCCGCCACAGGCAGGGCCTGGGGTCGCGACGCCGCCAGGCGCCAGCGTGGTCGCGGGTGCCTCGAGGCGCTCGCGGCCGAGCTCGACCGGCTCGGCTTCGAACCCGCGGCCGATGAGCCCGTCGACGACGAGGCCAAGATCATGTTCCTGCACTGCCCCTTCCGGGACCTCGCCGAGGCGTACCCGGAGCTGGTGTGCAACCTGCACCGCGGGATCTGTGAGGGCGTGGTCGACCAAGCCGGCAGGGGCGACGTGGCAGGCTTTGGGGCGTTGTACGACCCCGAGCCGTGCCACGTCAGCGTGACCCTCGGATAATCTGGAGACGTGAACATGTTCGACGTGAAGGATGCAGCCGAGGTCGAGACCATCAGGCTCACCGATGCGGCGGTGGCCAAAGTGGCCGAGCTGCTCGAGGCCGAAGGCAACACCGACCTCTTCCTGCGGGTGGCCGTGCGCCCCGGGGGTTGTTCCGGGCTCTCCTACGAGATGTTCTTCGACGGTGACCAGGCCGCCGACGACCTCGTGGCCTCGTTCGGTGACGTGAAGGTCTGCGTCGACCCGGCGAGCAACCAGCACCTGAGCGGTGCGGAGCTCGACTACAAGGACAGCCTGCAGGGAGCCGGGTTCCACATCTCGAACCCCAACGTGCAGCGCACCTGCGGCTGCGGCCAGTCCTTCTCGTAGTCGCTGCGGCTACGCCGAGGCTCGTTGGAGAAAGTCCCGGATCTCGTCGCGGGCGAACGCGCCGCCCATGCGGTCGGTGATGGTGCCCTCGGCGTCGATCGCGTAGAGCCACGGCTCACTCGGGAGGCCGAACTCGGCGACGGGTTCGGCGAGATCGTTCGTCGTGGGCCCCTGGTAGATCTCGACGTGGACGATGTCGAGGTCGGCGAACTCGTCACGGAGGTCGACGAGCTGCTCGAGCGTCGGGCCGCAGTACTGGGTCTGGCAGCGCGCGGGTGTCGAGAAGCTGATGACGACGGGCGCCCCCGCCCCGATCACGTCGGCCAGGTCGAGGTCGTGGTAGGGGCACTGCGGATCAAGCGTGCAGATCGGGTCGACCCCGCGGTGGTCGGACACGGTCGCCGAGGGCACGGCCGGTGCGGTGTCGCCGGGCGTCCGGGCTTCGGCCGACTCGAAGATCTGGTAGGCGAGCGGGAGCTCATTGCCCTCGACCGTCACGACCGCGTCGAAGATCCCCGCTTCGGGAAACGTGGGCCGCACGACGTAGACGCCTCGGCCTTCGGGCAACCCTTCGGAATGCAGGGGCGCCTCCATCACGTCGGTCGTGTCGGCCCCGTCAAAACGGATCGTCGCCGGTGGGCCGGCGGCGTTGCCCTGGGGGTCGGCGAGGGTGAACGCGAAGCGCTGCGGCCGTTCCGTTGCGTACATGTCGTTCGACACGAGCAGTGCGGAGAGCCCTGAGCCCCCACCCGGGGCGGCGCTGGTAGCCGCGGCGTCACCGGAGTCGTCGGAGCCGCACGCGGCCACGAGCAGGAGGCCGCCCGTGGCGCCGAGGAAGGCGCGTCGCGAGATGGTCGTGCGCGGCATCCCCCTATGCTGCCTCGCGATGGTGACCGTGTCCGATCGCCTCGTGTTCACGTGCAACGGCGCGGTGGTCGAGGTCGATCCCGGTGTGAGCCTGCTCGACGCTCTGCGGGACGAGCTGGGCATGACGTCGGTGAAGGACGGCTGCGCTCCGCAGGGCCAGTGCGGGTGTTGCACCGTGCTCGTCGACGGGGCGCCCCGAGTCGCGTGCGTGACGCCGGTGGCTCGTGTGGCCGGACGTTCAGTGACCACGGTCGAGGGCCTCGACGAGGCCGTGCGCGACCGGCTGGTCGCCGCGTTCTGCGACACGGGGGCGTCGCAGTGCGGGTTCTGCACTCCGGGGATCGTCGTTCGGTGCGCGGCGCTGCTCGAGGCCGGCCGGGCCGACGATTCCGCCGCGCTCGATCGCGCCCTCGACGCTCATCTGTGCCGCTGCACGGGCTGGCGCACGATCGTCGAGGCGGTGCGGTCGACGGGGTCGGTACCGACGCGCGACCTCGAAGCTGCCTCGCGGCGCTCCGAGCTCGAGGGTGGCGTCCCGCAACGCGTCGCGCTCGACGTCCCGCTGGGACAGGGCGGCTTCGCCGACGACACCGCGCCGCGTGACGTGCTGGTCGCCGTCCTGGCCCCGGCCGGCACGAGCGCGCCCACCGAAGCGGCCGCCGGCCACGACTGGGTCGTCGCGGATTCGGTCGCGGGAGCGCGCGAGGCCGCAGGCAAGGTCCAGGGGCGGCGGACCACCGTGCCGCCCGTCCCGCCGCTTCCGCTTCCGGAGGAGCCCGACGGCGGGGTCCGCCTCGCGACGTCGTTCGTCGAGCCCGCCTATCTGGAGCCGGACGCGTCGTGGTGCGCGCCCGGTGGGGAACCGGCGTCGCCACTCGCGAACGGCGGCGCCTTCGGCGGCAAGGAGACGTCAGTCGCGCCGGCAGCCGCCCGGGAGCTCGCGGACCGGCTCGGGCGACCGGTGCGTGTCCTGTTCTCGCGTGAGGACGTGGTGCGCCTCGGACCCAAGCGCCCGCCGATGGCCGCGTCCGCGATGTACGGGCCGACCGAGCGCCGCCTCGTGATCTCGGGGGCGGTCGCCGGACCGACGGCCGGGGCGTTCGGCGACGCCCGGAGCTCGGCCCTCTACGCGATCGACGTGGCAGCCGACTGGAGGCCGGTCGACGTACCCGGGCCGCCGGTCGCCGAGCACCTGCGCGCCGTCGGATCGGCCGAGACCGCCGTCCTGGTCGAGGGTGCGCTCATGTCCGCAGGGCTCGACCGGGACGATCGGATCGATCTCGCGGCCGATGACCGCGTCCGTGCCGTACTGCTCGACACGGTCGCGGGGAAGCCGGGCGGAGCGGTCGCGGGCGCGGCGGTCGAGCTGGACGACGGGTCGGTGCCGACCGCGGTGCGCGTGAGGGTCGCGGCCGGCGACCTGCTCGACGAGGTGGTCGTGCGGTCGTACGCCACGGGCGCCGCGCACATGGCGCTCGGTTGGGTGCTGAGCGAGGGGCTGGCGGTCGACGCCGAGACCGGCGCGGTACTCGACCTCACGATCCGCTCGTTCGGAATCCTCCGCGCGCGCGAGACCCCTCCGATCGAGGTCGAGATCGTCGACGATGCGGGACCGCCGCTCGCCCGCTCGTCCGATGCCGTGTTCGGCGCCGTCGCCGCCGCCACGTGGAACGCCCTCGCCGAGCGTGGGCCACGTCCGACTAGCTTCCCTGCACGATGAGCGTCAAACCGATCCCCACGCCGAACGCGGCCCCCGCAGCCGGGCCGTACGTCCCCGCGGTGCGCGCCGGCGACTGGGTCGTCTGCTCCGGGCAGCTCGGGCTCGATCCCCGCACGGGAGCGCTGGTCGGGGGCGGACCGGGGGCGGAGGCCCGCCGGGCGTTGCGCAACCTCCGGGCGGTGCTCGCCGATGCAGGCGTCTCGATGGCCGACGTCGCCAAGACGACCGTCTTCGTCACCAACCTCGATGCCTTCGGCGAGGTGAACCGCGCCTACGGCGACGCCTTCGGCACCCATCGGCCCGCCCGCTCGACCGTGGGCGTAGCCGCGCTCCCGCTCGGTGCGTCGGTCGAGATCGAGGCCTGGGCCCTGATGCGTTCCTGACGCGTCACATACGACGCTCGTGCACGCATCGAATAGGCTCGGCGGCGTGGTCGGAGTGGTGGTGATCGTGATCGTCATGGCGCTGATCGCGCCGGTGATGCTTTTCGTCGGCGGCGCGATCTGGAGCGCGCTGTTCGGCTGGCTGATCGCCGACGACGTCGATTCTCGATCGCAGAGCGCCTGAGGCGAGGATCAGCGGCGTAGGGGCCTGCGCCGCCCGAGCCCGGGGCCGGAGCGGCGTGGCGCCGAAGGCGCGTGGAGCGGGAACTCAGTGCGCGTGGCCGAACTTGTAGCCGACCGAGCGGACGGTCTGGATCATCCCCGCGTGGTGCTCGCCGAGCTTCGCCCGCAGCCGGCGGACGTGGACGTCGACCGTGCGGGCGCCGCCGTAGTACTCGTAGCCCCACACGCGGGACAGGAGCTGCTCGCGTGAGTGCACCTTGTTCGGGTGCATCACGAAGAACTTCAACAGCTCGTACTCCATGTAGGTGAGGTCGAGCGGCCGCCCCGACATCTCCGCCTGGTACGTCTCGAGGTTGAGCTCCAGCGCGCCGTACTCGACGAGCTCGGGTCGGGCGCCATGGCCCGCACGCCACATGAGGTGGCGCAGCCGCGCTTCGAGCTCCTTCGGGTGGAAGGGCGTGAGGGCGAAGTCGTCGAAGAGGTCTTCTCGCAGCTGGAGCTCGTCGAGCTGCGCACCCGTGACGCGTAGGAGGATCGGTTCGACCGCGACGACGCGCTTGCGCAGCGCGCGGCAGATCCCGAAGGCGTCCTCGGGCTCCTCGTCCGCGGCGACGACGGCACCGCCCCAGCCCTCCGTCGGCTCGGACTGCGTCGCGACCGACGCGTTCGCGACGGCTTTCCACATGTAGCCCGAGAGGTCGAGCATCTGTGCGAGCAGCGGCGGGGCCGGGTCGGGGTAGACGAGCAGTGGCGCGTCGAACTGGGTTGTCACAGCTTCCCCAGGTAGCGCTCGAGCTCGAACGGCGAGACGTCGGCCTTGAAGGCAGCCCACTCGGCCCGTTTGTTGCGGATGAAGTGCTCGAAGATGTGCTCACCCAGAGCCTCGGCGACGAGCTCCGAGCGCTCCATGACCTCGATCGCCTCGGCGAGGGACTCGGGCAGCGACCCGATTCCCTCGACCTGGCGCTCCTCGGGAGTCATCTCGTAGATGTTGTTCGTGGCCTCGGGTGGGAGCTCGTACCCCTCTTCGATCCCCTTCAGACCCGCGGCGAGCATCAGGCTGAACGCGAGGTACGGGTTGCACGCGGGATCTGGCGAACGGAACTCGATGCGCGTCGAGCTCTCCTTGCCCCGCTTGACGAGCGGAACCCGCACCAGCGCCGAGCGATTGTTGCGCGCCCAGCACACGTGGACGGGAGCCTCGTACCCCTCGACCAGGCGCTTGTAGGAGTTGACCCACTGGTTGGTGACGGCCGTGATCTCCCGGGCGTGGTGGAGCAACCCGGCGATGAACCCCTTCCCGACCTTGGAGAGCTGGTACGGGTCGCCGGGGTCGTGGAACGCGTTGACGTCGCCTTCGAAGAGGGAGAGGTGGGTGTGCATCCCCGAGCCGAAGGCACCCCCGATCGGCTTGGGCATGAACGTGGCGTGCACGCCGAGGCGTTCCGCGACCTGCTTCACGACGAGGCGGAACGTCTGGACGTTGTCCGCCATCGAGAGCGCGTCCGTGTGGCGCAGGTCGATCTCCTGCTGGCTGGGCCCGATCTCGTGGTGGCTGTACTCGACCGGGATCCCCATCGCCTCGAGGGTGAGGATCGTCTGCTTGCGGAGCTCCGCGGTCTTCTCGGACGGCGTGAGATCGAAGTACCCCGACGTGTCGAGCGGCTCGGGTGGCGCGTGGCGCGACTCGAAGTAGAAGAACTCCATCTCGGGGCCGGCGTAGAACGAGAAGCCCTTCTCCCGGGCGCGGTCGAGGTTCTGCTTCAGCACGCGGCGGGGATCGCCGTCGAAGGGCTCGCCCGAGAAGTAGTGGATGTCGCAGAACATCCGTGCGACCGGGGCCTCGTCACCTCGCCAGGGGACGATCTCGAACGTGTTGGGGTCGGGTCGGGCCAGCATGTCGGCCTCCTGGACCCGGCTATACCCCTCGATGGCCGAGCCGTCGAAGGTCATGCCCTCGTCGAGCGCGAGCTCGAGCTCGGCCGGGGTGATGGAGAACGACTTCAGGAACCCGAGGACGTCGGTGAACCACAGCCGGACGAAGCGCACGCCACGCTCCTCCACGGTCCGCAGGACGTACTCGTGCTGGCGGTCCATCTCTCAAGTGTGGCAGTTGGGCGGGGCCCCACCCGCCCGGGAGCCGGGCAGATTGGGCCGTTTAACACTCCGTTCATGGACGGGATACGGCCGGGAAACTGCCGGGCTGCCAGGATGCTGCGGTTCGGACGATTGCCTTGCTTGGACAGACGGAGGTACCGACGGTGGAGCAGCGCACACCCGGCGACGTGCTGAAGCTCGTGGCCGACGAGGGGATCGAGGTCATCGACGTCCGGTTCTCGGACCTGCCGGGTCTCATGCAGCACTTCTCCGTCCCCGCTCACGAGCTGAGCGAGGACGTCTTCGAGGAGGGCCTCGGCTTCGACGGCTCGTCGATCCGCGGCTTCCAGGAGATCCAGGAGTCGGACATGCTCCTCATGCCCGACCCCAACACCGCGGTCATCGACCCGTTCCGCCAGCACGCGACGCTGAACATCAACTGCTTCGTGCGCGACCCCGTCACCGGTGAGGCGTACTCCCGGGACCCGCGCTACGTCGCCAAGAAGGCCGAGGACTACCTGCGCGGCACCGGGATCGCCGACACCGCGTACTTCGGGCCGGAGGCGGAGTTCTACATCTTCGACTCGGTGCGCTTCGATCAAAACCAACACGAGGCGTACTACGAGATCGACTCGGTCGAGGGCGTGTGGAACTCGGGACGCGAGCGCGAGCTCGACGGCACCCCCAACAAGGGGTACAAGCCCCGCTACAAGGAGGGATACTTCCCGGTCCCGCCCATGGACAAGTTCCAGGACCTGCGCTCCGAGATGATCCTCACGCTCGAGCGCGTCGGCGTCGACGTCGAGGTCCAGCACCACGAGGTGGGCACAGCCGGTCAGGCCGAGATCGACATGCGCTTCGACACGCTGCTGCGCATGGCCGACAAACTCATGCTCTACAAGTACGTGATCAAGAACGTTGCGGCCGCGGCCGGCTACACGGTGACGTTCATGCCCAAGCCCGTCTTCGAGGACAACGGCACGGGCATGCACACCCACCAGTCGCTCTGGAAGGGCGGTGAGCCGACGTTCTTCGACGAGTCGGGCTACGCGGGCCTCTCCGACAACGCGCGCTGGTACATCGGCGGGCTGCTGAAGCACGCGCCGGCGATCCTGGCGTTCACGAACCCGACGACCAACTCGTACAAGCGACTCGTCCCCGGCTACGAGGCGCCGGTGAACCTCGTGTACTCGCAGCGGAACCGCTCCGCGTGTGTCCGCATCCCGCTGTACTCGAAGAGCCCGAAGGCGAAGCGTCTCGAGTTCCGTGTTCCGGACCCGTCCTGCAACCCATACCTCGCATTCTCGGCGCAGCTCATGGCGGGCCTCGACGGGATCCAGAACCGCATCGAGCCGCCCACGCCGGTCGACCGGGACCTCTACGACCTCCCGCCGGAGGAGCTGGCGAAGGTCCCGCAGGTGCCGGGCTCGCTCGACGCCGTGCTCGACGCGCTCGAGGCCGACCACGACTTTCTGCTCGCCGGCGGCGTGTTCACGCCCGACGTCGTGGAAACGTGGATCGAGTACAAGCGGGAGAACGAGATCGACGCGATGCGGCTCCGCCCGCACCCGTGGGAGTTCTACCTCTACTACGACATCTGAGGTAGGAAGGGTCTGACCTGCGAAAACAGGCTCAACCGGCGCTCTGAGTCCGCGAAGAGTCCGCGAGATTCCCGAACGCCGAGTCGACCGCCTGCCGTGCGCGCGCCTCGCTCGACGGCATCAGATGCGTGTAGGTCCGCGAGAGTTCCCCCGCGACCTCCAACTCGTAGGTCTTCTTGCCCAGTGTCCGCTCGAGCTGCCCGATCCGCTTGGCCTCGCGCAGCTCCGCGTCGCGGGATCACCGCCACGGTCCCGAGGCGTGGCGAGAGCCGCCTTGCCGCCCTCGAAGTGCCGGTCCCGCCACTGGTAATAGAGCGTCTCGGCGATCTCGTACTCGCGGCACACATCCCGCACGCTGCGATCGCCCCGCAAGGCAGCAAGCACGATCTCCAGCTTCTGCTCCGGGCTGAACGTCCGGTACTTCTTCTTCTCGCTCACGATCCCTTCCACAGAATCGAGAGCGACCCTGCCCCAAGCCCTCCAGCTCAGGCAACCGTCAACACCGCACCGGGGTCCGCGTCATCGAGAACCC
>CAYRHS010000030.1:0-23507 GCA_964424125.1 uncultured Burkholderiales bacterium | reverse complement strand
GTCCTGACGGGATTTGAACCCGCGACCTCCGCCTTGACAGGGCGGCGTGCACTCCTGACTGCACCACAGGACCGAGCCACGCGGGCCTGTCAATCAGGCCCGCGTCGTGCCCCCAGGGGAATTCGAATCCCCGTTACCGCCTTGAAAGGGCGGCGTCCTAGGCCTCTGGACGATGGGGGCTCGCCTCCCCAGCGGGAGACGAGCATCGTAGCAGTGGACCCCAACGATCCCGCCTGGTGGAACCGTCGCCGACGCGGGCCGCCGTGCCCGGCGGTCGCGCCTCGTCGAGGCCAGCGTACGCTCGCGCAGGGCCGCTAGCTCAGCTGGTAGAGCAACGGACTTTTAATCCGGAGGTCCAGGGTTCGATCCCCTGGCGGCCCACCGGTTCCGGGTCGGTCCCGGTACGCAGGCCGCGTGTAGGCCGCGTGCTGTCGAGGCGTTCGGCGAGATCGTCCAGCTCTGCCTCGAAAATGTGGCCGTACACGGTAAGCGTGAACGCCGCCGAGCTATGCCCGAGCACAGTCTGCACGGCCTTTGTGGACGCGTCGGCTTGGATCATCCGCGCCGCTGCCGAGTGCCGTAGGGCATGCACGCCTACGACGGGGAGGTCGAGCGCGCGCAGCGTCGGCCGCCATACGCGCTCAGCGAAGGTGCTGTAGCGCAGCAGACCGCCCCGAGGACCCTCGAAGAGCGGCGCCTCAGCCTCGGCCCGCACGGTCCGCTCGAGGTGCGCCTCGAGTTCGGCGGCGAGCGACCGGGGCAACGGCAGTGTGCGCGTCGCGTGCGTCTTGGTCGGGCCGCGGACCAGCTCGCCGTCGACCTCGGCGATCGACTCGGTGATCCGGAGCCGCCGCGACCCCGTCGCCCTGCAGGCGTTGAGCGCGTTCTGGGAGGCCTTCTTCTTCGCGATCAGCGTCGGGCTCGGGACCTTGGTCCTCGCCCGACAGGGCACCGCCGCTCCTCACCGAACCGAGCGCGTAGCCGCCGTCCGACGCCGCAAGGACGTCGTCAGCTCGTCCGCCCGCTCGTGACTTCGATCGACTGGCGACCGCCGTCGCCGCGGCCGAAAAAGCCCAACCTGGCGGTAGCGGCGGGCGGAGTGTTTTCGGCTCGCCGAGACGGGAATCGCCCGACCCCGGAGTTGCACCTAGTTCCCGCCGGCAACCTCGACGAACACCCATTCGTCGCCGTCGGTCTGCTCGACCACCACCCGGTCTCCCTCACTCAAGTCGCCCTGAGAGAACAGATCGCTCAGTTGAGCTTGATCTTCGGACGCAACGGTGACGTCGACAACCTCGTCACCGATGTCCACGTTGAGCGACGTGACTGTCAACTCGCCTTCGGCGACGTTGCCAGAGGTGAGAGCGTCGAGCGGTACCGAGGTGCCGATCGAAACCACCTCGCCCTCTTCTTGACCGGCTCCATCGTCGCCACCGCACGCCGTCGCGAAAAGCGCGAGAGCCACGAACAGAGCGGCGAACACTCGCAAGCGCGTCATCATCGACTTACCTCTCCGTTGTGCTCTCAGGCTCTCAGGATCGCTTCGCCCCCGATAGAGCCGTTGGTCATGGTCCGAACGGGCAACCTGGTCTGACGCCGGTGCCTCCG
This sequence comes from uncultured Burkholderiales bacterium, assembly GCA_964424125.1. GTDB lineage: Bacteria > Actinomycetota > Acidimicrobiia > IMCC26256 > JAOSJL01 > CAYRHS01. Next base: position 21,899 of record CAYRHS010000030.1, on the reverse strand, counting down.
ACGAGATGACCAGGAAGTCGCCGCCGCCTTCTCGATGGCATCAGCCACCCGCGACGGATACGTCGTACCCGTGCTCGCGATCCCCGGGAGCTGAACGTCGCGGCTAGGCGGTGGCGGTGCCTACGTCGCGGAGGCGTTCGGCCGCTTCCCCTCCTCGAGTATGGAGGACCTTCGGTCCTCTATAGCCGGTGGCCACGGTCGCCTTCATCGGCCCGTCTCCAGGTCTCGCTCGCGTTCCCCCATGCGAGTCAAGCCGATCGGCCCGCCCGCACCCGAGAGTCCCAAGTCCCTGGCTGGTCCGTCTGTCAGCTCCGAACGGTCTCCGATCGCCTCCGGAAGCGGGAAGTGGACAGGGACCTCCGCCTCTACAACTGCGCTTCACACCGAATCAAAATCCCCTGCGGTGAGTTCTCTCAGACGCAAGCAGCTGCTGGTGGCGGTGCTGGCCGCCGTGATCGGCCTGGTCGGTGTGGCGTGCGGCGACGACGCCGGCGACGACGCTTCCGGGGGCACGACGTCAGCGCCGGCGGGGCCGCCGTGTTTCGGGCTGGCCCGGGTCGACGCGCTACCCGAGTGGGCAGACGGACTTTCCTTTGGAGAGCGGCACGAGTTCAACGGCGGTTTCACCGACCTGTCGGGACGAGTCGGCTGCGAAGTGGACGAGGGAGTGCTGTCGGTGGACGAGGAGAGCCCGAGCGGAATGGGCCTCCAGGCCTACGTCGATGGCTGCGACACCTTCGAATCCAGCGACATCCCTCCCGAAGAACTCCGTCCCGCGCCCGACGACGCCTGGATCTGTTTCGCGCCCGGAGGGGAACCCGGAACCCAAGTGATCGCGCAGAAGGAAGGCTGACCCGGGCGGGCGCCGGCGGCTGCCGTTCGTCATCAGCGCAGGTCAGTCCGCATGTTCACGCGTTCTCGCTGGTCGCGGGATCGTCCTCGGTCGGACTTTTGATCCGGAGGTCCAGGGTTCGATCCCCTGGTGGCCCACCGGTTTCCCGGTCCGTCGCGGCCTACGCTCCTCGGAGAGCCGGGGTCCGGCTCGGGTGGAGTGTTGGTGCCGTGGGGTGGGAGGACGACCCGGTGGGTGTGACAGCCGGGACGAACGCGAGCGCCGGGCACCTCCGGGGGCGTCGGAGGATGCCGTGACGGCGCCGCTCGCGGCGCCGATCACTTGCCTCTTCGGTCGGGAGCGCGAGCTCGAGGTCCTCGCCCGTCTCGTCGAGCGGGAGCGGGTGGTGACGGTCCTGGGGCCGGGGGGAACGGGCAAGACGCGCCTCGTCGAAGAGCTGGCCGCCGTCGTCGCCGCCGACGCGCCCGACGGCGTGACGATGCTGTACCTGGCGCCGGTTCGTGATCTCGCGGAGATCGCGCACGCCCTCGCTGACGCGCTCGGGATCCGGGTCACGGGCAGCACGGGGCCCGAGGAAGCGTCGCTTGCATACCTCGCGGAGCGCTCCCATCTGCTGGTCCTCGACAACTGCGAGCACGTGGCCGACGGAGCCCGCGGCCTGGTGGAGGAGATCGTGCGGCACTGTCCCGAGGTGACGGTGCTCGCGACAAGTCGGTCGCCGCTCGGGCTCCCCGTCGAGCAGTCCTACCGTCTCGGGCCGCTGGAGCTCCCGGCCGAAGACGCCGGGACCGGCAACGGCGCGTCGCCGTCGGTGGCGCTGTTCGTCGATCGCGCGCGCCACGTCGATCCGGAGTTCACGCTCGACGAGGAGACGCGGCCGGCGGTAGAGCGCATCTGTCGGCGCCTGGACGGGCTCCCGCTCGCGATCGAGCTCGCGGCCGGCCGTCTCGAGGCGCTGGGGGTCGACGCGCTCGCGGTGCGCCTCGATCGGAGCCTCGACCTGCTGGGCGACGCCTCCGGCGGCGAGCGGCACGGCACGCTGCGGCTCGTCGTGGACTGGTCCTACGACCTGCTCGGTGAAGACGAACGTGCGCTCTTCGGAGCGCTCTCGATCTTCCCCGGAGGCTTCACGCTCGAGACCGCGGAACAGATCGGCGCCGCGACCGGCCTCCACTGCGATCCGGCGACAGCGCTGGCTCGCCTCGTCAACGCGTCGATGGTTGTTCGGGAAGCCAAAGGGCGAGTGCTCCGATACCGGATGCTCGAGACGATTCGAAGTTACGGGTGCGAGCTGATCGCGACTTCCGGCGACGAGGACGACGCATTTGCCCGGCTCCTCGACTGGGCGGTCGGGTTCGTCCGAGACGTGGAACGAGGCGCCGCGTCGACCGACGAGGCGTGGTGGGATCAGCGGTTCCGCGACGAGCTCCCCAACGTGCGGCGCGCACGTCACTGGGCGCTCGAACACGACGACTTCGAGTTCGCCGCCGCGATCACGACGAGCCTCCACGAGTACATGGATTGGCGCGAGCTCGGAGAGCTCCGGGCCTGGGCGCTCGAGCTCACCGAACATCCTGCGATCGCGGACTCACCGTCGCGTGCGTCGGTGCTCGCCGCCGCGGCTCGGTCTGCCCTGCGAAACGGCGACCTCGACAAGAGCGAGCGCCTCGCTCGCGCCGGGTTCGAGGGGGCGAGCGACGGCGAGTCGATCGGACGCTGTCGAGCACTCCTCGCGCTCAATCGCTTCTTCCGGGGCGACTACAAGGGCGGTGTTCGATTGGGCCTGAAGGCCGCCGAGCGGCCACAGGCACGCGGCATCGAGATCATCTACGTCAGCCTTGCGGTCGCGTACCAAGGCGATGTCGAGGGTGCGCTCGCGCTGGTCGATAAGGGTGAGGCACGCTTCGGGGAGGACCCACCGCCCAGCCATGTGGCGTGGGCGGACTACACGCGCGGCGAGATCCTCGGGGCGGACGACCCCGAACGCGCGGAGGCGCACCTCACCCGCGCCATCGACCTGGCCCGCGAGACGCGCCCGACTTTCGTGGAAGGGGTGGCGTCGGTCGCGCTCGTGTCCCTCTGGCATCGCTCGAAGCGAACGGAACGGGCAGTCGACGGCTACCGGTCGCTCATCGAGCTCTGGACGCGGACCGGCAGCTGGCTCCAGCAGTGGACCACGTTGCGGAACGTCGCCCGGCTGCTGGCCGAGCTCGACGATCCCGAGTCCTCGGCCCTGTTGCTCGCCGCTGCGGACCGAGCCCCCGATGCCTCGGCGGTGACGGGTGAAGACGGCGAGCGGCTCGACCGGTTGCGCCGTGACCTCCTCGAACGCCTCGGCGACGAGCGCTGCGCCCAGGTCGAGGCTCGAACAGCGGCAGCGCCCCGGAGCGAGATCGCCGAGGAGGCGCTCCTCGCGCTGGAACGCGCCAGCAACCGCGCCCGCAGCGCCCAGCGGGTGCTGGCCACGGTGTTGATGACCGACATCGTCGGCTCCACCGCAACCGCAGCCGAGCTCGGCGACCGGCGGTGGCGGGAGGTTATCGAGGCCCACGACCGGGTGATGGTCGACGTCGTCACCCGGAACGGCGGGCGGGTCGTGCGCAGCACGGGCGACGGCTGTCAGGCGCTCTTCGAGATGCCGGCGGCCGCGATCCGCGCCGCGTCCGAGGCGGCGGCGGAGATCCCGAGGCTTGGCGTCGCGATCCGGGCCGGGCTCCATACGGGGGAGACCGAGATCGTCGGCGACGAGCTCGCCGGCCTCGCGGTCCATCTCGCGGCTCGGGTGATGGACGTCGGCGGTTCGGACGAGGTCGTGGTCTCCGGAACCGTACGCGACCTCGTCCTCGGCTCCGAGCTCGTCTTCGACGACCGCGGGGAGTACGAGCTCAAGGGGATCCCGGGCTCGTGGCACCTCTGGACACTTGCCCCCGGCAGGCGCGATCCATCGGAGGCGACGTCATGAGCAGCCGCCCGAGGACTCCTGCGCCTCCTCTTCGGTGAGATCGCCCCAGACGTGCTCGACGCCGACGCGGTCGGGATCGGCCAAGACGTCGCGCAGGATCTCGGCGACGATCGTCACGCTCTCCTCCCACAGGCGCGCGCCGAGCTCGGGGCTGGCGTGGGTCGGATCGCCGATCACGCCGCTGTCGGAGTAGCGGGTGAAGTCGAGCCAACCGTCGGACCAGTCCATGGGGCGCGACGGCCCGGGGACCCGATCGCCGCGGACGTGCTCCGGGTGGCGGTGCATGACGATGGAGGTGGCGAAGCTGTCGGCGTGGCCGCCGGCGACGTCGGGGTCGGCGAGGCGACACCACACGTCGTGGAAGGGATGGCTCGGCAGGAACGCCCGCGCGTGACCGGCCAACTCCTCGTTGAACCGCGTGACGGTCGGGACCAGGCCGTGGGCACCGCATCCTCGCCAGACGAGGATGCGCCGGAACCCCTGCTCGGCCAGGGAGCGCAGCACGGCATCAACGATCGCCTCGTGGAGCGTGGAGGGGAGGTCCACGTACCCGGCGCCGAAGCCCCGGTGCTCGGGCGTCGGGCCGAACGGCAGGACGGGCAGCACAAGCGCGCCGACGCCGAAGCGCGCGTATGCCGCGTCCGCGGCCGCGAGCGTGAGCTCCTCTGCGAACCACGAGTCGAAGCCGATCGCGAGGTGTGGGCCTTGCTGCTCGGTGCATCCGAGCGGCACGACGGCCGTGGCGCCCGCGGACGCGCGAGCCGAGATCTCCTGATAGGTGAGTGAGTGGAAGCGCACGGGACCTCCCATCCGAAGGCGCGTGATCGCGCCCGGAGAGAACGACGGGCGTTGCTGGATCCCGCTACCGGCTCACGAGGTCGACGCTACAACGACTGCGGGCAGCGTCGCGCCTCTCCCCGCTCGCCTAGGGTCGGGGCCAGTCGAGCTGCCGGGCTCCGGAGCGGAGGCCCGAGAGGAGTGACGCGATGATCGAGATGATCCCGGGGCTCCCGGACAATGTCGTCGGGTTCGTGGCCAAGGGCGAGGTGACCCGGGCCGACTACGAGAACACGCTCGATCCCGAGGTCGAACGCGCGCTGGAGAAGCACGACAAGATCCGCCTGCTCTACGTGCTGGGCGCCGACTTCACCGGCGTCACGGCCGGCGCCATGTGGGCCGACGGCGCGATCGGCATGAAGCACTTCACCCGCTGGGACCGCATTGCCGTCGTCTCGGACAAGGACTGGATCCGCCACACGATCGAATCGATCGGCTGGTTGCTCCCCGCCAAGGTGCGGACGTTCCACGTCCGCGAGGAAGCCGACGCGAGCGAGTGGATCACGAGCTGAGCCCGGCTCAGTGCATCTTCTCGGCGACCGCCTCGCGTCGTGAGTGGCGCTTCCCGGCCCGGTAGTTCTCGACGTAGGCGTCGAAGTCCCAGGTCTCGAGGAACTGCTCCGCCGCCTCGCGACCCGAGCGGAGGAGCGCGTCGGCACGCCCGGAGCTGAGCTCGAAGTCCGTCGTCGAGACCCCCAGCGTGGGGATCGGGATCGTGCGCACGAAGGTCTGCTCCTCGAGGTAACGACGGTCGCGTGCTTCGACCATGGTCGAGACGATCGACTTCAGGTACTCGACGATGCCTGCGTCGGCCAGCGAGCCTTCCGGCGCGGGTAGACGATCGCCGAGCGAGCTGGTCGGGTCACCCTCGACGAGGTCGAGGCCGAACGTGGGCCAACGCGGCTCGTCGGCCGAGTCGAAGATCCACACAGGGAAGTTCGAGAGCATCCCCCCGTCGACCAGCACGTGGGTGACACCCGTGCGTGGGTTCTCGAACTCGACCGGTTCGAAGAAGATCGGGATCGACATGCTCATGCGCACGGCCGCGGCCACGTCAAGCTCTCCGGGAGTGACGCCGAGCCGCTCGGCGTCGCGCGGCAGGACCAGCAGGCGCCGCTCGGTGAGGTCCGAGACGATCACCTGGACGCGATGGCGGTGCCGTGTCTCCGCGTCGGCGGCGCCGGGGATCTCGAGATCGTCGAAGGTCGTGACGCCCTGGTCGACCAGCAGCTCCCTCATCCAGTCCTGGAACTCGTCGCCCTCGTAGATGCCCTTGTCCTTGAGGATCGACAGTGGCCTGCCCACGAGCGGGATCCGGTCCTCCCAGCCGCGATCGCGAAACGCCCCGAAGTCGATGGCGGGCACGAGCTCCGTCAGCTCGCTGCCCGAGAACCCGGCGGCGTGGAGCACGGCGACGATCGCGCCAGCTGACGCGCCCGCACGGCGCTGGACGACGTAGCCGCGCTCCTCGAGCAGGTCGAGCGCGCCCGCGAGGGCGATCCCCTTCACCCCGCCGCCCTCGAAGACCAGGTCGACCGGTTCGTGGGTCGTCATGCCTCCTCCGATCCGCCGGGCTCCACGCGGACTCTCGCACATCGGAGGGCCGGTCGGTGGCCATGGCTCGCGGTCCCCTCTTGACCGGGCAGTCAAGGAAGGGCACCGTGAGGGGAAGGCGACCCAGGGGGAAACGATGGCGAGCCGGACCCGCGAGGAGCTTGAGGTTGTGGCCGCCCGCGTGCTCGAGGCCTGGAACACCCAGGACGTCGAGCAGGTCGTCGGCTGCTACACGGACGATCTCGTCTACCTCGATCCCAATCTCGACGAGCCGATCCGCGGGCGCGACGCGATGCGGCGCTACCTGACCAGGCTCTTCGATGGGTGGCGGATGACGTGGCGCGCCCGCGAGATCCTGCCGCTCGGGGAGGAGGACGGCGCCGCCGTGCGCTGGGACGCGACGCTCAGATCGGCGGCGGGCGGGGAGACGGTCGAGGCGACGGGCCTGGACCTGGTGATCCTCGAAGGGGATCGCGTGGCGCGCAACGAGGTGTTCTTCGACCGCGCCGTGCTCGCGCCGCTCCTCGCTCGGAGCTGAACGATCCCCGCCGAGCGGTCAGACCGCGTCGGCGGCGAAGACGCAGCGGGTGCCGTCGCGGTCCATCTCGGTCATGCACTTGTTGCACGGGATGCAGAGCGACTCGCTCGTCGTGCCCGCCTGCATCTTGGCGACGAGATCGGGCTCGCGCAGCAGCGCCCGCGCCATGGCGACGAACTCGAAACCCTCGTCCATGGCGGTGTCCATGGTCTCGAGTCGGGTGATGCCGCCGAGGAGGATCAGCGGGAGGTCCACCGCCTCCCGCACGGCACGCGCCTGCGGGAGGAAGAAGGCCTCCTCGAAGGGGTAGGCGCGCATCAGCTTCTTGCCGAAGAAGCGCAGTCCGAGACGCCGCAGGAGGTTGGGTTGGGTCTCGATCATCTCCGCGAGCGGGACGTCGCCGCGCATCAGGTACATGGGCGAACGGGCGGTGAAGCCGCCTGTGAGCTCCAGCGCGTCGACGCTTCCGTCGGACTCGATCAAGCGCGCGACTTCGACGCCTTCCTCGGGTTCGAGGCCGCCGCGGAACCCGTCGCTCATGTTGAGCTTCGCGTACACCGCGGCCCCAGAGCCCGCCCCGTCGCGCACCGCGCGCAAGGCCTGACGGGGGAACCGGGCCCGGTTCTCCACCGAGCCGCCCCACTCGTCGCTCCGGCGGTTGGTGAACGGGCTCAGGAACTGGCTCAGCAGGTACCCGTGGCCGACGTGGACCTCGAGCGCGTCGAACCCGGCCTCGATGGCGAGCTGCGCCGCGCGCCGGTAGTCGCCGGTGAGCCGGTCGAAGTCGGCCGGGGTCATCGCGCGCGGGAAGGTCAGGCCGTAGGGCGAGAACATCCGCGACGGCCCGATGGTCCGTTCCCCGCTGGCGCGGGGATCGGCGAACCACCCCGCGTGTCCGAGCTGTACGGCGGCCGCCGCGCCCTCCGTGTGTACGGCGTCGGTGAGGCGGCGCAACCCTGCGACGGCCTCGGAGCGCATCCAGATCTGGTCGCGATAGGTCCGCCCCTCCGACGACACCGAGCAGTAGGAGACCGTCGTCATCCCGACACCGCCCGCCGCGAAGCGGCGGTGGAACTCGATCAAGCGATCCGAGACGAGCCCGGCCGGCGTCATGCCTTCGAAGGTCGCCGACTTGATCGTCCGATTGCGCAGCGTGATCGGACCGAGCGCGGCCGGAGTGAAGACCGGATGCGCCGACGAGACCATCGCCCCTCCTCACCTCCGTCGGATCGGCGGCTGCCAGCACCCTAGTGACGGGCGGCAGGTACCGTGCTCGGGCGTGAGCGCATCCGCCGCGGCGGCCACCGGAGCGGAGCAGGCCGACCCTCCCGGTCGCTGGGGCGCCTTGGCGGTGCTCGCGACCGCGATGCTCCTCGCCATGTCGACGTGGTTCTCGACGTCGGCCGTGCTCCCGCAGCTGCGAGCGCGATGGGATCTCACCACCGATCAGGCGTCGTTGCTGATCATCGCGGTCCAGCTCGGCTTCGTCCTCGGCGCGGTCGTCTCGGCGGTCTTCAACCTCCCGGACGTGATCGCGCCCCGCCGCCTGATGCTCATCGGCGCGATCGGTGCCGCGAGCGCGAACGCGCTGATCATGTTCGCGGACGGCTTCGCCGGCGCACTGCCGTTGCGCTTCGCGACGGGCGCGTTCCTCGCCGGCGTGTATCCCGCGGGCCTCAAGGCGATGGCGACCTGGTTCCGTCGCGGGCGCGGCCTGGCGCTCGGGGTCATGGTGGGCGCGCTGACGCTCGGCTCGGCGGCTCCGCACTTCGTGAACGGCATCGGCGGCTTCGACTGGCAGGCGGTGATCCTCGTGACCTCCGCGCTCACGGTCGCCGGAGGTCTGGTCGCCGAGCTCCTCGGCCGCGAGGGTCCGTTCCCGTTCCCGCGCGGTCGCTTCGACCCCCACCAGGCTCGGCGGATCATCGCCAACCGCGGGGTCGTGCTCGCGAGTGCCGGCTACTTCGGGCACATGTGGGAGCTGTACGCGATGTGGGCGTGGTTCGCGGCCTTCTACGCCGACGCGCTCGCCCGGCAGGGCGAGGAGGACGTCACCCGCGCCGCGTCGCTGGCCGCGTTCGCGGTGATCGGCATCGGTGCCGCGGGTTGCTGGGTGGGCGGCCTGCTCGCCGATCGCTACGGTCGCGCGCGCATCGCCGCGCTGGCGATGACGGTGTCGGGCGCCGCGGCGGTCACCATCGGGCTCGTCCGGAACCTGCGCCCGGAGGTCGTGCTCGTGGTCGGGCTCGTCTGGGGGTTCTGGGTCGTGGCCGACTCCGCGCTCTTCTCGACGATCGTCACCGAGCTCGCGGACCAGTCGTACGTGGGGACGGCGGTGACGCTGCAGCTGGCGGCCGGGTTCACGCTCACGGTCGCCACCATCTGGCTCGTCCCGTTCCTGCGCGACCATCTCTCCTGGACCTGGGCGTTCGCGTTCCTCGCGCCCGGCCCATTGCTGGGGGTCTGGGCGATGCGAGCCCTCGAACGATCAGCGGCTTCCGGCCGCATCGCCACGACCTTGCCCGCCTCGGGCGTCTAGCGCGAGACCGGCGCCGTCGCCTCGGGTTCGGTCTCCGACTGTGCCGCCTGCTTCAACGCGGCGACGGCGTCGTCGAAGCCCTCGGTCATGTCCCAGACGTCGGGGACCGTCTCCCGGCAGGCGATCACGCCGACGTCGACCTTGCCCATGTTCGACAGCACCGTGATGTTCAGCCCCGCGCCCTCGATGAGGGGACCGAACGGGTATACGGCGTCGACGCTCGCGCCCGCGCAGTAGAGGGGGATCGGCGGTCCGGGCACGTTGGAGATGACGGCGTTCTGGATCGGGGGGTGGTAGTCGGCGAGGCGCATGCCCGAGTAGAAGCGCATCGCCAGGTTGAAGAGCGTGGGGGGCATGAACTGCGCGACGTCCTGGAGCGTCGACACCCCCGCCGCGTTGGTGAGCTCCTTGGCCGCGTGTGTGTCGTCCGCGATGGCGCGGAGCTGCTCGACGGGGTCGTCGATCTGCACCGGGAGCTTCACGGCCATGGTGGTGAACTGGTTGGAGCCCCGCGCGCCGTCCTCGCCCCGGATCGAGACGGGGCAGTACGCCACGAGCGGCCTGTCCGGTAGGTCGTCGTGCTCGATCAGGTATCGCCGCAACGACTGGGTGCACGCGGCGAGGACCACGTCGTTGACCTTGGCGCCGAAGGCGTCCTTGACGATCTTCAAGTCCTCCAGCGGCACCTCGCCGAACGCCACGGTCCGATGGGGCGTCAGCGCGCCGGTCCACCTCGTCCGGGGCGCGTTGATCATCAGCGGTGATCGTCGTTCGCCGGCGCGCGCCGTGAGGGTGGTGCGAGCCATGTCGAACAGCGACGAGGCGACGTTCCCGACCTGGCGGAGGGCCTGGGTCGGGTGCATCACGCGATCGCGCACCGCGTCACGCATCAGCTTCCAGCTCGAGGGGACCTGGTCCGGTTGCCAGTCGGCAGGGGACTCCGGCTCGGGAGCGTCCGGCTCGGGAGCGTCCGGCTCGAGGTCGAAGAGGGTGGCCATGACGTCGACACCGCTGACGCCGTCGATGGCCGAATGGTGGACCTTGGTGACCAGCGCGACCCGGCCGTCCTCGAGACCCTCGACGATCCAGGCCTCCCAGAGTGGCCGGGAACGGTCCAGCGGGCGGCTGGCGAAATCACCGACGATCTCGGCGAGCTCGTGCATAGTGCCCGGGGGACGCACGGCGACCCGGAACAGGTGGGCGTCCAGGTCGAAGTCGGGGTCGTCGATCCGCACCGGGTGGTCGAGATCGAGAGGTACGAACAGCACACGCCGGCGGAACGCAGGGATCGCGCTCAAGCGCTGCCGGAAGACCTCGTAGAGACGCTCGTAGGAGTACCCGCCCGGCACCGTCGTGGTGTCGAGCACGACGACCCCCACGACGTGTGTGTGCAGCGACGGCGTCTCGAGGTAGAGGAAGGTGGCGTCGAGGCCGCTCATGCGTTCCATCGACGTCCGAGGGTAGGCGCCGTGGCGGGTTTCGGCCGGTTCAGGCCGGCGGAGCCCCCGCCCGCGGCGCGTCCACCGCGGCCGATAGCTCGGTGAGCGCCTCGCCCATGGTTTCGGTGATCTCGTGCGGATCGGGAAGTCGATCCGCGCACGCGAGCGCCGAGACGTAGAGGCGGTCCCGGTAGCTCCAGGCGGTGACGTTGAGGCCGATCCCCTCGAGGATCGGGCCGACCGAGTAGATCTCGAGCAACGCCGCGCCCGCGACGTAGAGCTGCTCGCTCGGCCCGGGGACGTTCGACACGACGAGGTTGATCGGGGGGTGGTGGCGGTCTGCGAGGCGACGCCGCGAGTACTCGTGCATGAACCACGAGAAGGGTCCCGGAGGCGTGAACTCGACCCACTCCTGCATCATCGTGGCCCCGAGGAGGTTCTGGACCACCTTCGCCTCGTTCGTCACGCGGTGGATCGCGATCAGGCGCTCGACCGGATCGGCGATGTCGGTCCGCAGTGACGTGAACATGTTCGACACCCGGTTGCCGCCGAGCCTGCGCATGTCCTCCGGTCGGTCGGTGCTGACCGGCACGCCGGCCACGAGCGCGGTCGCGGGGAGCTCTCCTCGGGCGTGCAGGTAGCGACCCAGGGCTTCGCCCACGAGCCCCAGGACCACGTCGTTCAGTGTCACCCCGACCCGGCGCTTGATCTCCTTCAGCTCCTCGAGTGGGAGCGCGGCAGTCGCGAACGCCCGACGCGGCGTCAGCGCGGTGTTGAACGACGTCCGTGGTGTGTCCTTGATCGGGAGCGGGGTGGTGACCGGCGCCACGCGACGCCGGCTCAGCACGCGGCGGACGTTGCGCCAGGTGCGGCGCAGCAGCTCGGGCAGGCGGAGCAACTGCCGGACGTGGTCGCGGATCGCGGTCAGCAGGAGCTTCGTGCGCGACGGCACCGTTTCGGGCCGCCACGAGCGATCGAGCGTCGGGACCTCGTCGGGACGCTCCGACATCACGTTCGCCAGGAGGGCCGACGCCGCGACGCCGTCGGCGGCGGCGTGGTGGATCTTGGCCAGCGCGCCGAACCGACCTCCTTCGAGGCCCTCGAGGACCCACAGCTCCCACAGCGGTCGGGAGCGATCGAGGGGGCGGCCGGCGATCGCGCCGATGACTGCGTCACGCTGGCGGCGCCCGCCCGGTGCGGGCACTTCGACCCGGTGCACGTGCGCGTCGAGGTCGAAGTCCGGGTCTTCGATCCAGATCGGGTGGTGGATGCGGCCCGGGACCTCCACCAGGCGCCGCCGGAACGGCGGCAAGGCATGCAGACGCTCGCCCAACACCCGTTTGAAGCGATCGAAGGAATAGCCCTCCGGGTCATGGGGTGGCTCGAGAACGGCGATCTTCAACGTGTGCATGTGGAGCGTCGGGGTCTCCAGGTAGAGGAACCCCGCGTCCAGCCCCGTCAACCGCTCCACGTCGTCCCGCCGCTCAGCGGGCGCGGGCGGCCCGGCCGGCCTCCCGGCGCGCGCGCAGCGCGGTACCTCGGCTGACGGCCACCGGGTCCCAATCCCGCGGTGTCTCGGGCAACACGCCCGGATCGACGAGGACCGCCCCGTCGGCGACCTCTCGCATCAGCCGCCGGCCGGTGACCGCGCTCGCGCAGCGCACGCCGCCGATCATGGTGCCCGCGATGCCGTGACCGGCGGTCGTGCTCGCCCCGACGAGGAAGAGCCCTTCGATCTCGGTGCGGTAGCCGGGCCGCAGCGGGCCGGTCTGGTCGGGCGAGGACCGCAACCCGTACGACGTGCCCCCGGTCGAGAGCGTGTAGCGCTCCTGGGTCAGCGGGGTCGCGGTCTCGAGGTGCACCACGTGCTCGCGGATCGGGCCGAGCACCCGTTCGGCCTGTGCGAGGAGCTGCTCGGTCACGCGCTCCTTGCGGTCCCGGTAGGCGGTGGACCGCCGGTACGGACCGCCCTCGGCCGGCCCTGCCTCGATGCCCCAGGACGCGTAGCCGCGGGGCCCGAGCGTCATGACCTGGAAGTTGGAGTGTCCGGGCGGGCACAGGGCCGCGTGGCCGGGATCCTTCACCGACGCGAGCGACACGTAGGAGAACGGAGCGTCGCCCGCCGCGCCGGCCTCGAGCCGCGCGTACTCCGCCTCGACGTCGTAGGTGGGGAAGACGAAGTAGTTCGTGTTCGGCAACCGCGCGGCGAGATCGACGTCGACGATCACGTACGCAACGACCAGGGGCAGCGACATCACGGCCGACTCGGCGCGCGCGAGGCTCTCGTTCGTGAGATGTGCGCGGTCGACGAGCGAGAGCATCGTGCGCTTGTAGTCGGCATTCGACACCACCACGGGAGCCCGCACCGTCTCGCCGGAATCGAGGCGGACACCGTCGACGTGGCCGTCCCTCACGACGATCTCGTCCGCCCGGGCGAGCGTGCGCACCTCCCCGCCGAGCGACTCGATCACCTCCACGAGCCGCGCGGGGATGACCTGGCCCCCGCCCTCCGGGTAGCACGCTCCCCGCATGTAGTGGTCCGCGATCACTGCGTGCATGACCGCAGTCGACTCTCGCGGCCCCGAGCCGTACAGGCCGCTCCAGTGGTCGAGGACCGCGATCGCCTCCCGGGACAGTCTGCAGTGGGCGAAGAGGTCGGCGAGCGGCCGCAGCCCCCATTCGAGGAGTGTCGGCGCGTCCTCCCCAGAGTCGGCCATCAGGGCACTCGTCTCGCGCGCCAGGCGGCGGAGCACGGCGAAGTACCGCTCGATGCCTTCGGTTTCGTCGGGGAACAGAGCCACGACCCGGTCGCGGTACTCGTCCCAGTCCGCGGGGACGCGCAGCGTGAGATCGGGGAAGACGAGGGTGTCGAAGCCGTCGGGGTCCAGGTCCCGGAACGTGATCCGTCCGTCGAGCCCGAGACCTCGGAGCACCGTGGGGATGGACCCGTGCGGACCGCAGTCGCCGATGTAGTGGAGACCGACGTCGAACTCGTATTCGTTCCCGTCGTGATGACGTCGGAAGACCTGACAGTTGCCGCCCGCGAGGTCGTGCTGCTCCAGGACCAGGACTCGCATCCCAACCGCGGCCAGGTAGGCGGCGCACGTCAGGCCCCCCGGACCCGAGCCCACCACGATCGCGTCCCGGTCGGTGTGATCGGCCATGGCGACCGTCGAGGCTACTGCTAGGTCTCGAACCGGAAATCGGCGGGATCGAAGGGTTCGGGTCGCAAGGTCGGGAAGAGGATCACTTCGCGGATGCTCGTGACCCCGGCGATCAGCATCACGAGGCGATCGATCCCGATGCCGACGCCCCCGGTCGGGGGCATTCCGTACTCGAGCGCGCGGATGTAGTCGTAGTCGACGTCGCCGGCCTCGAGGTCGCCGTGAGCCCGGGCGCGGGCTTCGGCCTCGAAGCGATAGAGCTGATCGACGGGGTCGTTCAGCTCGCTGAACGCGTTGGCGAGCTCGCGCCCGTCGACGATCAGCTCGAAGCGCTCGACGAGCGTGGGGTCCTCGCGATGCGGTCGTGCGAGCGGTGAGACCTCGCGGGGATAGTCGAGGACGATCGTGGGCTCGAGGACCTTGTCCTGCACGCGCTGGTCGTAGACGACGTCCGTGAGCTTCCCCGAACCCCACCAGTCCTCGTACTCGATGCCGAGGTCGTCCAGTACCCTCCGCGCGTCCTCGACGGGCATGGACGGCCGGAGCTCGACGCCGAGCTCCCGCTCGATGAGATCGGCCACGGCAACGCGCGGCCACGGAGGCGCGAGGTCGATCTCCTCGCCGCGTACGATCACGACTGTCGTGCCGAGAGCGGATCGCACGGCCTCGGACACGAGCTGCTCGGTAAGCGTCATCATGTCGCGGTAGTCGGCGAAGGCCTGGTACGCCTCGAGCATCGTGAACTCGGGGTTGTGACGTGTGTCGATCCCTTCGTTGCGGTAGACGCGTCCGATCTCGAACACGCGATCGAGCCCCGCCACGACGAGCCGCTTCAGGTGGAGCTCGAGCGCGATCCGCATGTAGAGGTCCTGGTCCAGTGCGTTGTGGTGGGTGACGAACGGGCGCGCCGTCGCTCCGCCGACAATGCCGTGGAGGCCCGGGGTCTCCACCTCGACGAAGCCGTGCGCGGCCAGGAACCGGCGGATCGCGGCGACCACCGCGGAGCGGACCTCCAGCACGCGTCGCGAGTCTTCGTTGACGATGAGATCGACATAGCGCTGGCGGAAACGGGTGTCGACGTCGCTGAGCCCCTTCCACTTGTCGGGGAGCGGCAGCAGCGCCTTCGCGAGCAGCGTGATCTCGGACGCCTTGACGGACAGCTCGCCCTTCTTGGTGACCATGACCGTTCCTTCGACGCCGACCCAGTCGCCGCGGTCGAGGTCGCCGAAGCGACGGTAGGCGTCCGCACCGAGAAGATCCCCGGAGACGAAGAGCTGGAGCTCGCCCGAGTGGTCGCGGATCGTGGCGAAGGAGAGCTTCCCGTGGCCCCGCTTCAGCATCACCCGACCCGCGACGCGCACGACCGCGTCGGTCTCGGCGCCGGCTTCGAGGTGGCCGAACTCGTTGCGCACCTCGGCCAGCGTGTGGTCGCGGTCGAAGGTGACGGGGTAGGGGTCCACGCCCGCGGCGCGGAGCGCGTCGAGCTTGCGGAGCCGGTGTGCCCGCTCTTCGAGCAGGCGGGGACCGCGCTCCGCGCCGACGTCCTCGACGTCCGCGTCGCCGGATTCGGGTGGACTGGGGTGCCCGTCGTCGGCCACGGCGGGACCCTAGCGGTCGCGTCCGCGGGGCCGCGCGGCGGAACTCGAAGCGGAGCAGGCCCGGTCGGACGCTCTCCGGGTGGTTGAATGAACTTGGCCGGAGCGAGGTGGAAGGTCGGCCGATGGCGGAGAGCTCGCCCGAAGCACCGAGCGCGGTCGTGGTCGATGACGTGCCCATGTTCCGGCTCGGCGTCACCGCGCTCCTCGAGCCTCTCGGCGTGGACGTGATCGCCGAGACCGGGTCTGCCCGCGAGCTCGTCGACGTCGTGCACGCGTCCCGCGTGGATCTGGTCGTCGTGGGATCGGTGGGCGAGATGCCGGTGACCGACCTCGTCGGCAAGGTGAAGAACGGCGAAGCCCCACCGATGGTTCTCGTGATGCTTCCGCGGTCGCACGCCAGCGAGCTCACCTGGCTGTTGAACCTCGAGGTCAATGCGCTGCTCGTGCGGTCGGCCGACGGCGAAGAGGTCGCGCGCTCGGTCGAACGAGTCTTGGCGGGGGAGCGGTTCGTCTCACCCGCGTTGCTCTCCGCCGTGGTGGGCGAGCTCGAGGCGCCGGAGGCGTCTCCGGAGGAAGACGTCGACGGCCAGGCGCTCACCGGTCGCGAGCGCGAGGTGTTGGCCCTGTTGGGCAAGGGGAGCTCCAATCGCGAGATCGCGGCCGAGCTGTACGTCACCGTCGCCACCGTGAAGACCCACCTCGCGCACATCTACGAGAAGCTGGGTGCTCGGAACCGCAACGAGGCATTGCGGGAGGCCGTTGCCCGCGGCCTCCTCGGCTGACTCGGCGGGTGCGTCGCCGAGGACACCGGCTGCTCCCGCTCGCACGCTCGGGCGGCGAGTTCGTAGGCTGGCCCCGATCGGTCGACGGGAGGTGTGGTGGCAGCGGAAGGGATCGAGTTCGGACCTGACGCTGCGCCCGCTTGTCGCCCCCACGTCGTGAGTGCAGACGCGTGACGGCGGCGTCCCAAGCGATCCCCGCCGAGCGCGCCCGGCTGGCCGACCTGACCCGCACGCAAGTGGAGTCGCTCCGGCGCCTCGGTTCACCCTTTTACGCGGGGCTCTACGAGCCGGCGATCGAAGACATCGAGGCGGGCGGACCGGTTTGGCGCCTCCTCGAAACCGCCATCGACGAGCCGTTCGGCGACGCGCTGGGGATGCGACTGCTCGGCGGGATCCACCGCCTCGTGCTCGAGGGGCACCTCCCGGAGCTCGCGGAGCACTTCCCGTCGGTCGGGGGCGACGGTGACGCCGTCGCCTGCTGGCCGAAGCTCCGGGAGGTGGTCGAGGAGCGTGGAGAGGATCTGGTTCCCTACCTGCACCGGCCGTCCCAGACGAACGAGGTCGGTCGATCGGCCGCGCTGGTCGGAGGCTTCCTGCGGATCGCCCGTTCCACGGGTCTTCCGCTTCGGGTGCTCGAACTCGGTGCGAGCGCAGGGCTCAACCTCCGCTTCGATCGCTACTGGTACTCCGACGGGGAGCTCGGATGGGGCGATCCGTCGTCACCGGTGCGCTTCGTCGACCTCTGGGACGGCGCGGTTCCCGACTTCGAAGCGGAGTGCCGAGTCGACGAGCGCAGCGGGTGCGACGCGTACCCGGTCGACCCGACGACCGAGGACGGCAGGCTCACGCTGCTGTCCTGCGTCTGGCCCGACCAGCGCGAGCGGTTCGACATCCTCCGCCACGCGCTCGACGTCGCCGGCAGCTTCCCGGTGAGGGTCGACAGGGCGCAGATCCCGGAGTGGCTCGAACAGCGTCTCGCCGAGCACCGCACCCGGATGGCAACGGTCGTGTTCCATTCCGTCGTGTGGGGCTATCTGAACGAGGCGGAGCAGGCACGCGTCTGGGAGCTGCTCGACCTCGCCGGGGCGAGAGCAAGCGACGACGCGCCCCTGGCGTGGTTGCGTCTCGAACCCACCGCCACGACCGAGCACGCGGAGCTCTGGTGCACCACCTGGCCGGGCGCGGACGAGCGTCTGCTCGCGACCAGTGGTTTCCATCTCGGCCGCGTGAACTGGCTCGTACGCACCGATCGCGACTGACGCCGCGAGGGGATCAGGAGACGGCTTCGATCCCCAGATCGCGGTACGTCAGCAGCGGCAGGTAGGGAACCCCGCGGGACGCGAACAGCTCGGCCGCGCGATCGCCCCGGTCCGCAAGGGTCACCGCACCGACGACGGTCGCGCCCGTCGCCTCGATCGCTTCGAGAGCCTGTCCGATCGAGCCACCCGTCGTGACCACGTCGTCGAGCAGCAGCACGCGCATCCCCGGCTGGACGACTGCACCCTCCACCGCCTGCTTGCGCCCGTGTTCCTTCGCCCGCTTCCGAACCGAGAACCACTGCAGCCCGCCGACGATCGCGACCGCGTGCGAGAGATGGTCGGCGCCCATGGTCAAGCCTCCTGCGGCGTCGATCGGCCCGATACCGGCTTCGTCGACCACGTCGAGCACGACTCGAGCCGCCAGCTCCAGATCGGCGCCGTCGGCCAACGCCCGCTTCCCGTCGACGTAGTCGCGACTCCACGCTCCGGAGGTGAGCTGGAACGGCTCGTCGCGTTGCTCGAGCCCCTTCCGGACGAGGACCTCGAGAAGCTGCTGTCGCCGCGACGCCCGATCGTCCATCGAGCGGGAGCCTAGGCGGCAGTGCGCTCGACGAAGCATCTTCCTCCGGTAGCGTGCCGAGCCGGAATCGTCGGAGGTCTGCCTTGCGGCGCAACGTACGAACCCGGCGCTCGCGAACGATCAGGGGCTTGGTCGCGGCGGCGCTGACGCTCCTCATCGTCGCAGCCGGCTGCGGCGGAGGCGACGACGGAGCCGGAGCGCCCCGCCCCACGGGCGAGCAGGCGAACGACCAGGAGCTCGTCGACGGGCACATGATCTTCACCCGGGACTGCGCGACCTGCCACGGCAGCGCCGGCGGTGGAGGCGTCGGACCGCAGCTCTCGGAAGGCACCGTCGCGGAACGCCTCACTCTGGAGGAGCAGATCGCGGTCATCACCGACGGTCGGGGCCAGATGCCTTCATGGGAAGGTGAGCTCTCCGAGCGCGAGATCCGTGCCGTCGCGCGCTATGAACGGGAGGTCCTGTGATCCGCGGGGTCGTCGGGACGAGTTTCCTCGTGGGTGTGCTGTTGCTCGCCGGCTGTGGGGGGAGCGACGGCGACGGCGGCTCAGTCCTGCGCTCGCCCGACCCGACCGGGACGCAGGCGCAGGACGCGGAGCTCGTGCAGGGCCGCGAGATCTACGAGGAGTCCTGCGTGGCGTGTCACGGTGTCGAGGGCGACGGGGGCGTGGGGCCGCAGCTCTCCGAGGGTGTGACGGTCGGGAAGTACCCGGAGCTCGACGCCGAGGTCGAGATCGTCACCGACGGCCTGAACCAGATGCCCGCGTTCGAGGGGACGCTCTCGGCCGACGAGATCCGGGACGTGACGCGCTACACACGCGAGGTCCTCTAGCCTGCGCCCGCCGGAGGGAGACGGATGGCGAGCATCTTCACCAAGATCATCGAGGGAGAGCTTCCCGCCCGTTTCGTGTGGAACGACGACCGGTGCGTGGCCTTCCTGTCCATCGCTCCGCTCCAACCCGGACACGCGCTGGTGGTCCCCCGCGAGGAGGTCGACCACTGGATCGATCTCGCGCCGGAACTCGCCGCGCATCTCATGAAGGTCGCGAGGCTGATCGGTCGTGCTCAGGACGCGGCGTTCTCGCCGGTGCGAGTCGGGCTGATGATCGCCGGACTCGAGGTTCCCCACACGCACCTCCACGTGGTCCCGATCACCGTCGAGGCCGACCTCCACTTCGAGCGTGCGGATCACACGCCCGACGAGGGGATGATGGACACCGCGGCGGCACGCATCCGCGCCGAGCTCGATGCGCAGGGAGCCACGCCGGGCTGAGGTGTCAGTCGGCGCTCGCCCCGTGGTCGTGGTGGGTGGCGTCGTCGACGAGGAATCCGCCGCCGACCCGGACGAACCGTCCCCGGTAGGCGCTCGCGAGATGGTCGGCGGTGAGCACGTCCTCGGGTGTGCCCGCGGCGACGACGCGTCCGGCGAGGAGCACGACCGTGTCCGCGAGCGAAGCGTCGTGGAGGTCGTGGGTCGCGAAGACGACCGTGCGTCCGGCCGCTCGTTCGACGGTCATCGCGGTGATCACGAGCTTCTTCGACACGACATCGAGGCCGGTGATCGGCTCGTCGAGGAGCAGGAGCGGAGCTTCCTGGGCGAGGCCCTGCGCGACGAGCACTCGTTGGCGCTCCCCGCCCGAGAGCTCGCGGAGCTGACGGCGGGCGAGCCCTGCGATCCCGAGGCGCGTCATGGACCGATCGACGGCGCGCCGGTCGGCGGACCCGAGCGGGCGGGCCAGGCCGAGCCGGCCGTAGCGGCCGATGGAGACGGCCTGGCGGACGGTCAACGGGAGTGAGGGATCGACCGCGGTGGTCTGGGGCACGAGCGCGACCCGACCGGAACCGCGCCGGGGCGGCTCGTCCAGCACCCGCAGGTCCCCCTCGAGCGGTCGGACCAACCCGGCCGCGGCATGGAGCAGCGTCGACTTCCCCGAGCCGTTGGGTCCGATGAGCGCGGTGACCGCGCGCGTCGGGACGTCGAGCTCGTCGACGCGCAGTGCCACGCGTCCGTCGTAGCCGAGGCGCAGGCGCCGGGCAGAGAGCGCGGGGCGCTCCGTCACGGGCGGGATTGCCACGGGTAGCCGAGGGCGAATAGAGTGAGAATCGTTCTCATTATAGTCGGAGGGACGCGAGGTGCCCAGCGTACGGAGCCCGCGGACCGTGGTGGCGCTCGCGGTCGTGCTCACGGTGGTGCTCACCACGCTCGCGGCCTGCGGCCCAGGCGACAACACTGCGGGCGGAGGCTCCGAAGGTCCGAACGTCGTCGTGACGACGAGCATCCTCGCCGACGTGGTCGGGGACCTCGTCGGCGAGGACGGTTCGGTCACCGTCCTCATGCCGTCCGGCACCGACCCGCACGAGTTCGAGCCCTCGGCTCGGCAACGGGCGGCGCTGGGCGAAGCCGATCTGGTGGTAGCGAACGGCCTCGGCCTCGAAGAGGGCCTGGTCGACGCGCTCGACATGGTCCGCCAGGACGGCGTCGAGGTCGTCGAGGTCGCAGAGCTGGTGGATCCGATCCCGTTCGGCGAGGCCGGCACGCGGGCGGGCAGCGACGACGGTACGGAGGACCCGCACTTCTGGCTGGATCCCACGCGGATGGCCGCGGGCGTCGTCGCGATCGGTGACGCCCTCACGAGTCTCGACGACTCGGTCGACTGGGCGAAGCGCGCCCAGGCACTCGAGTCGGATCTCTTGGCGCTCGACGCCGAGGTCGAAGCGATCGTGGACGTGGTCCCACCCGCCTCACGCAAGCTGGTCACGAACCACGACGCCCTCGGCTACTTCGCGGCGCGCTATGGGTTCGAGGTCGTAGGGGTCGTGGTCCCGGGCGGGTCGACGCTGGCCGAACCGAGCGCGGGGGATCTCGAGGCGCTCGCCCGGACGATCGAGGACGAGGACGTCTCCGCGATCTTCGCCGAGAACACCCAGCCGACGGACCTCGCAGACGCGCTCGCCTCGGAGACCGGTATCGACGTCGAGGTCGTCGAGCTGTACACCGGTGCGCTCGGGGAGCCCGGCAGCGGTGCGGACACCTATGCGAGGTTGATTCGCACCGACGCGACGCGAGTCGCGGACGCCCTTTCCTAGGCTGGGTCGGAGGTCGGCGATGGCGTGGCTCAAGGAGCCGTTCGAGCCCGAGTTCATGCAGCGGGCGCTGGTCGCCGGGCTCCTCGTGGTCGTGCTGTGCTCGGTGATCGGTACGTGGGTCGTGCTCCGCGGACTGGCCTTCATCGGAGACGCGCTCGCGCACGGCGTCGTCCCGGGCATCGCGCTCGGCTTCGTCCTGGGCTTCAATGTCACGCTGGGCGCCGCGCTCGGCGCCGTCGTGATCGTCCTCGGTGTCTCACTGGTGAGCCGGCGAACGGATCTGCGGGAGGACACGGGGATCGGGTTGCTCTTCGTGGGGATGCTGGCGCTGGGTGTGATCATCATCTCCCGCGAGGGTTCGTTCTCGAGCGAGCTCACGTCCTTCCTCTTCGGCAACGTCCTCGCGATCAACGACACGGACCTCACGGTGCTCGTGGTGTCCGTCGTCGTGGCGCTCCTCGCATCCGTCCTGCTGTACCGGCCGTTCCTCGTCCTCGCGTTCGACGAGCGCAAGGCGGCCACCCTGGGCCTGCGGCCCGCGTTGACGCGTGTCGTGCTGCTCGCGCTCGTCGCCCTGTCGGTGGTCGCGTCGTTCTCCGCCGTTGGAGCGCTCCTCGTGGTCGGTCTCCTCGTCGCGCCTCCGGCCACCGCGGCGCTCGTCGTCCGACGCGTCCCGCTCCTGATGGTGGTGGCAGCCGGGTTCGGTG
>CAYRHS010000029.1:0-23718 GCA_964424125.1 uncultured Burkholderiales bacterium | reverse complement strand
GACGAGAATGCGCCCCTCGAGCTCGATGCAGCAGCAGTTCCGACCGATCTCGCCGAGCCCGCCGAGAAAGACGAGCCGAACTCCTCCGTCAGCCGGCACCAACGGACGGTACCACCGGGGTGTGCGGGCGCTGCTCCGTCAGCCGACGGACGTCGCGGCCTCGCGGTCGCGTGCGACCTCGTCGAGCATCGCGTACTCCTCGCCGGTGTCGACCGCGTGCTCGAACTGGATCACCTCGAGCTCCTCGAAGCGGTGGCGGAGCCATTGGTCGTTCGCGTCGAGCAGACCGAGCTTCCTGCAGTTGGGCACGATCTTGCTGAAGATCATCTGCTGGAAGAGCGGCCGACCCTCGTCGGCGAGGACGAGCGCCATCGCCTCCTTCGGGTCAATCCCCATGCGCTCCCAGACCTCCTGCTGCAGGAAGCGGTCGCGCATCCGCACCGCGGCCTCGTACGCGAACTCCTGGCGCTCGCGCAGCTCGGCCTCGGTGAGCTCGTCGTAGAACTCCTTGAGCGACAGCACTCCGAAGGCGACGTGACGGGCCTCGTCGCTCATCACGTAGCGCAGGAGCTGCTTCAGGAGCGGCTCGGTGGTCATCTGGTGGATGAACCCGAACGAGGCGAGCGCCAACCCTTCGACCATGACCTGCATCCCGAGGTAGGTCATGTCCCAGCGGCTGTCGGCGACGATGTCGTCGAGCAGCATACGCAGGTGGGCGTTGATCGGGTAGTGGCCCGAGAGCTTCTCGTCGAGGTAGCGCGCGAAGACCTCGACGTGGCGCGCCTCGTCCATGACCTGGGTGGACGCGTAGTACTTGGCGTCGATCCAGGGGACGGTCTCGACGATCTGCGCGGTGCAGATCAGCGCGCCCTGCTCACCGTGCATGAACTGCGACAGGGTCCAGTTCTGGGACTCGACGGCGAGCTGGATCCACTCGTCGTCGCCCCAGGACTCGAACGCGGTGCCCGAGAAGTCGGTGCCCTCGGGGAAACGCTGCGCCTGGCCCATGTTCGAGAGGGCGACCTCGGCCTGGTCGACCTTCGTGTCCCACGGCAGATCGGTGCTGCCGTTCCACTGCGAGGTCTTCGCCTTCTCGTAGAGCTTGCCCAGCGCGGGCCGCGTCCGTTCGTAGTCCCAGGTGAAGATCGCGTCCGACTCGGCCCGGACGATGTGGCGGACCTCGTCGACGTCGGCATTGGAGATCGACAGGATGGACTCGAGGTCGTCGAGGTCTGCACGACCGATCAGATCCTCGTTCCGCACGTGGTCGGTGGTCACGGACTACCCCCTGGGATCGGCGACGCCGGGCACGACGAAGTCGTGCACGAGCTCGCGAGTGAACGGTTCGTCGACGACGGCGCAGCCGCCGGCATCGAACGAGGACAGGACGATGCGCGCCATCCATTCCGCAGTGCGGTGGGCTCGATCGTCAGGAAGGAAACGGCGCAGTGCGGGGCCGAGATCGGCGGCGACGACGGCGAAGGTCCCTTCGGCGCCGTCGAAGGTGAGGTACGGCAGCGCGAGCTCGGGCTCGAGCTCGAGGACTCGCTGGAGCGCCTCGTGCTCCTGGAGCGCCCGCGCTCCCCCGGTGACCAGCGCGACGAGCGCGTCCTCGAGCGTCTCGGCGGCCTCGACCTCGGCGGCGAGCGCACCGACGAGCGCCGACCACTCGTCGGCGACGAGGGCCTCGACGAGCTGGCGCTTGCCGGCGAAGTGCCGGTAGAGCGTGGCCCGCGAGCACCCCGCTTCCCGGGCGACGTCGTCGAGCGTGGTCTTGGTCACGCCGTGGCGAGCGATGCAGGCCGCCAGCGCGGCCTTGATGCGGGTGGGCGCGTCGCCGGGGCGGGCGAGCGGGCGAGGCGCCTGGGTGGGCGTCGGCGGCACGGCGAGACAGTAGGCATTTTCTGTCTCACTGTCAAGGGCCCCGGACGGGGAGACCGGTAGCCTGCGGCCCGGCACGCGCCGAGGAGGTCCGATGACGCCGAATGGGTGCGGCGACCCCGGAAGCGACTGGGTCGCCCGGGACGCGGCCGTCGTCTGGCACGGCTTCACCCAGATGGCGAGCTTCGCCGACAACGAGCCGCTGGTCGTCGAACGCGCCGAGGGCCGCGAGCTCGTCGACGTGGCGGGCCACCGCTATCTCGACGCGATCTCCTCGCTGTGGGTCACCACGCTCGGACATCGCGTGCCCGAGCTGGACGCGGCACTGCGGGACCAGCTCGGTCGGGTCGCGCACACGACCCTCCTCGGACACGGCAACCGCACGGTCGTCGAGCTCGCCGAGGCGCTCGCCACCGTCGTGCCCGTCGAGAGCCCTCATTTCCTGTTCGCGTCGGACGGGGCCACCGCCGTGGAGCAGGCGGCGAAGGTCGCGTTCCAGTACTGGGCCAACCAGGGAGTGTCCGAGCGCACGGGGTTCCTGGCGCTCGGCGACGCGTACCACGGCGACACCGTGGGATCGCTCTCGCTCGGCGGCGGAGGCTTCGGCGCCGACCGCTTCGACCCGCTCCGCTTCCCCGTGCTGCGCGCCGCGGGGTACGCCGAGGCGGGTTGGCTCGACGACGCGCTGGCGAGGCTCGAGGAGCACGCGCCGACCCTGGCTGCGGTCGTGCTCGAACCGATCGTCCAGGGCGCGGCCGGGATCCAGGTCGCCGACCCGGCCGCGGTCGGCAAGCTCGGGCGGGCCGCGCAGGAAGCCGGAGTCCTCCTCGTCGCGGACGAGGTCGCGACCGGGTTCGGCCGTACAGGAACGCTCTTCGCATCCGAGCAGTGCGACGTGCGCCCCGACCTGATGTGCCTCGGCAAGGGCCTCACCGGCGGCTACCTCCCCATGTCGGCCACCGTGGCGTCGGGCCGGGTCTTCGAAGCGTTCCTGGGCGAGGACCTGGGCGAGCGGACCTTCTACCACGGCCACTCGTACGGGGGGAACGCGCTCGCGGCTGCAGTGGCGCTCCGCCACCTCCAGCTGCTCGACGAGTGGGACGTGCTCGCCGACGTCCGCGCCCGGGCCGCACAGCTCGGCACCCTGCTGGAGGGGAGGATCGCGCCGCTCCCGAGCGTGCTGGACGTGCGCCACGCCGGCTTGATGGCAGGCATCGAGCTGCACCCGCCGCGGGACGGGCTCCGCTGGGGCCGCCGGGTGTGCGCAGCCGCGGTCCGGCGCGGCGTGCTCCTGCGCCCACTCGGCGACGTGGTCGTCGTGATGCCACCGTTGACGACGACCGCCGAGGAGATCGAACGGATCGTCGACGTGCTCGGCGAGGCGATCGCGACCGTCGCGGCCGAGGACGCGTGATGCCGAGCAGCCGGTGGACGGACTGGGCTCGTGCGCAGGGCGAGATGATCCGCGACCGAGCCCAGTGGCGCTCGATCCGAGATCTGGACGCCGACGGGCCGCGGGGCGTGCTCGACGACGGCAGTTCCGTCGTGTCCTTCGCGTCGAACGACTACCTGGGGCTCACCCGTCACCCGGCAGTGGCGCGCGCGGCCCACGAAGCGCTCGACCGGTGGGGAACGGGTTCGGGTGCTTCCCGTCTCGTGGTCGGGTCCCGGCCCGTGCACTCCGCGCTCGAGGAGGAGCTGGCCGAGTGGAAGCACGCCGACGCGGCCTTGCTCTTCCCCACCGGGTTCGCGGCGAACCTCGGAGTCCTCTCGACGTTCGCGACCGAGGGGACCATGGTGTGCTCCGACGAGCTCAACCACGCGTCGATCGTGGACGGCTGTCGGCTCGCCCGCGCCGCCGGCGCCAGGGTCGCCGTGTACCCCCACTGCGATCTCGACGCGCTCGCGGCGCTCCTCGCCACATCCGAGCGGGCGATCGTCGTGACCGACACGGTCTTCTCCATGGACGGCGACGCCGCCCCGCTCCCCCAGGTCGTGGAGCTCTGCGCCCGTCACGATGCGCTCCTCGTGCTCGACGAGGCCCACGCGATCTTGGGCCCCGAGCTCGGGGCGCGCGACACCTGGGACGCGTGCATCCGCGTCGGCACTCTCTCGAAGACGCTGGGGGCGCTGGGTGGGTTCGTCGCCGCCCCCCGGCCGTTCGTCGAGCTGTTGGTCAACCGAGCCCGACCGTTCATCTTCACCACCGCACCGACACCGGCCGACACTGCGGCGGCACGTGCGGCCCTCGGAGTCGTGCGGTCGGCCGAGGGCGACGCGCTCCGCGCCCGCCTGTGCGAGGTGATCGACCGCGTCCGTCCGGGCCACACCTCTCCCATCGTCCCGGTGGTGCTGGGCGACGAGACGAGCACGGTCGAGGCGTCGGCCGCGCTCCTCGACGCGGGCATCCTCGTGCCCGCGATCCGCCCGCCGACCGTCCCGCCGGGAACCTCCCGACTCCGGGTCGCGCTCTCGGCCGCGCACACCGACGAGCAGATCGATCGGCTCCTCGACGCGCTCGCCGCGCTCCCCGTTCGGCAGCCGCTCGGTGTCTGAGCTGCTGCTCCTCGTGACCGGAACCGGCACGGAGGTCGGCAAGACGTGGGTGGCCGCGCGCCTCGCGGCGTCACTCGGCGCGGAGGGCGTCCGCGTGGTGGCACGCAAGCCGCTCCAGTCGTTCGGGCCCGACGAGGGACCGACGGATGCAGAGGTCCTGGCGGCCGCGACCGGGGACGACGTCGAGCGGGTGTGCCCGCCGGAGCGCTCGTTCCCGGTGCCGATGGCACCCCCGATGGCGGCTGCGGTCCTCGAGCGGACCGCGCCGACCGTCCGAGAGCTCGTGGACGCGCTCACCTGGCCGGAGGACGTGGACGTCGCGCTCGTCGAGTCCGTCGGTGGGGTGCGCGCTCCACTCGCAGCCGACGGCGACACGAGGGACCTCGCCCGGGAGCTGGGACCGGACCTCGTCGTACTTGTCGCCGAGGCCGGGTTGGGCACGATCGACCGCATCCGCTCGGCTACGGACTCCCTCGCCGATCACCGCGTCGTCGTCTTCCTCAACCGCTTCGACCGCTCCGACGACCTCCACCACCGCAACAGGGCCTGGCTGTGCAACGTCGACGGCCTCGACGTCGCCACGTCCGTCGACGAGCTCCTGCGTCGAGTGCGCGGGACGATCGCGCGGCCGTAAGGGCGCGTCAGCTCCGGCCCGAGGGCAGGAGGCCGTGGTCCCGGCAGCGCGAGGTCGTGGAGGTGGGGGTGACCTGGACGCGGAGGCGCCGTCCGCAGCGGGGGCAGAAGCGCGGGGGATCGAAGGGCCGACCGCAGCCCCGGCACTGGGACCTCGGTCGCCCGCAGCCCGTGCAGTGCGTCACAGGACCTTGCCGAGCACCCCGATCGGCATCCCGAGGTCCTCGAGCATCGTGAGATCGTCCTCGGGCGCGCGCCCCAGCGTCGTGAGGTAGTTGCCGACGATCAGCGCGTTGATGCCCGCGGTCAGACCCATCGCCTGCAGCTCGCGCAGGGTCACCTCCCGGCCTCCGGCGTAGCGAAGGATGACCCCGGGTAGTGCGAGGCGGAAGAGGGCGATCCATCGGATCGCGTCGAGCGGATCGACGAGCGGACGATCACCGAGCGGCGTCCCCGGGCGGGGGTTCAGGAAGTTCACCGGCACCTCGGCCGGTTCGAGCTCCCGCAGCTCGAAGAGGAGCTCGATCCGTTGGGCTTCGCTCTCGCCCATGCCGAGCAACACACCACAGCAGAGCTCCATGCCGTGGGTGCGCACGAGGCGGCAGGTCTCCGCTCGCTCTTCCCAGGTGTGGGTCGTGCAGACCGCGGAGAAGTACGAGCGCGCCGTCTCGAGATTGTGGTTGTAGCGGTGCACGCCGCCCTCGGCCAGTCGTCGCGCCTGGTCGTCGGTGAGGATCCCGGCGCTCACGGCGACGTTCAGCCCCGTTTCGTCACGCACGATCGGGACGAGCTCGAGCACGCGCGCCATGGTCCGCTCGTCGGGCCCTCGAACGGCCAGGACGATGCAGAACTCGGAGGCTCCGAGCGAGGCGGTCTCGCGCGCCGCGGCGAGGACCTCGTCGGTGTCGAGGAAGGGGGTGGCCCGCACGGGCGTGTCGAAGCTCGCCGACTGCGAGCAGAAGTGGCAGTCCTCGGGACAGCCGCCCGTCTTGGCCGACAGGATCCCCTCGACCTCCACCTCCGGCCCACACCACGCGAGGCGTACCTCGTGCGCCAAGCTCGCCAGCGAGGGCACCGACGTCGGCGGGAGGCGCCGGAGCCGATCGAGCTCGGCGGCGGAGAGCATCCGCTGCTCGTCCAGCAAGGCGGCCCGCGCCGAGCTGAGCGCCCCGGCGGATTCGTCCGTCGAGAGGGTCGTGGTCACGGCCGAGACGCTACCGGCCTCACCCCGTCGGCAGGTACTCGGCGAGCACGACGCCACCCAGGAGCTCACCACGGACCAGCACCTGGACCTGGCTCCGGTCGGTGAGGTCCCAGCCTCCGGGGGACGCGATGAGCGACAGGAGCATCTGGCCCACGTAGTCGACCGCCCGGTCGACGTCGACGCGCGGACGCAGTCGGCCCGCGGCCTGCTCTCGCTCCAGGAACGGTCGGAGGAAGTCGCTGATCCATTCGAGGGTCCGCTCGGATTCGGTGGTGATGAGCGGCAGGAGTCGCTCGGGCTCGGTGATGAGCACCTTCTGGAGCACCTCGTGATCCCGGACCGAGGCATGGGCGAACATCAACCCCTCCTCGACGAGCGTGACGAAGTCCGGTGCGTCGGCGACGGCCTCGGCCAGGCGGGCGAAGAAGCGCTGCATCTCCCACGCGACGGCCGCGGCGAGCAGCTCGTCCTTGCCTCCCGGGAACCAACGGTAGATCGTCGCCCGGGACACACCTGCTTCCTTGGCGACGTCCTCCACCGTCGTCTTCGCCATCCCGAAGCGGGCCACGCACGTGTAGGTCGCGCCCAATACCCGATCGCGTGGATCCTCCGCCGCCGTCCTCATGTCCGCTCACGTTAGATGCGTTCACCGGCGTCGCAGGTGACGCGCCAGGAACGCATCGGGCCCGCCCCGGAGGGCGGGCCCGTCGCGATGTCACTGCCGAGTGTCCGGGGGGCGGCTAGAAGGTGTAGGCCTTCGCCGGATCACCCTCCACGCTGAGCTGGACGGTCTCGAGACCCGTCTCGGCATCGCCGACCGTGAAGATGGCGTTCACCCGGGGCGGGTTGCGGTCGGGACCGTACTGGTAGTCGCCCGTGATCCCGCCGAACTTCAGCGTCTCCTCCTCCCCGATCGCCTTGACGATCCCTTCGGGCGTGATGTCGTTGTTCTCCACCGCCCTCTCGAGGATCTGGTCCACCGCCCACGCCTGTCCGTACCCGAAGATGCTGAACAGGTTGAAGGTCATGTCCGGCGCATACTGATCGCGGTTCGCGATCATCTCGGCGACCCCGTCGAAGGACTCGTCGAGGCTCGCTCCGTCTTCGGCCACGATCCAGACGTGGTCCTTGATGTAGTCGACCTGGTCGCCGTCCTTGAAGAACGACGCCCACGCGGGTCCGAGGCCGATCCAGCGCGGCGCGAAGCCGGTGGCGATCGCCTGGCCCCAGATGTTGGGCGAGTCGACCGGCGTCGAGGCCTGGAACACGACGTCACAGTTCGCGTCCTTCAACGCCTGGATCTGGGCGGTGAATTCGCCGCCCGTGGCGAAACGCTGAGTGCTCGCGACCTCGAAGCCGTACTCGCCCGCCGCGAAGTCCACCCCCTCGATCCCTGCGTCGCCGTACGAGTCGTCCTGGGCCATGATGCACACGTTCTTGCCGTCGAAGCCCTCGGTCGTCTCGTAGTACTCGGCGCCGTTCAGGACCTCGATCTGGTACGGCGCGAAGACCGGCATCAGGTTGGGGTCGACGACCCACTCGGCGTCGAGCGTCGCGGGGCCGCCCGCATAGCCGTCCTCCTCGAGCAGCGGCAGGACGTTGTTCGTGACCTCGGTGCCGGTGATCTGCACGAACGCCGCCACGTCGCCCTTGATCCGGTTGTACTCGTTGCGCGCGATGTCTCCCATGTACTGGGTGTCGGCCTCGACCAGCTCGACCTTGTACTTGCCCGCGACGCCGCCGTTGGCGTTCAACGCGTCGAAGTAGAGCTTGTTGCCCTCGGTGAGCGGAGTACCGAGCGCCTGGAACGGTCCAGACGCGGGCGTGAGCACCCCCAGCTTGATCGTTCCCGAGTCCGGCGTGCCCTCGAAGCCGGCGCCCGTCTGCAGCGTCGCCGGCTTCTCCCCACCCCCGTCGTCGCCGCTGTCGCCCGAGTCCTCGCTCGAGGCACACGCGGCGAGCACGAGCGCGAAGACGACCAGCGAGCTCAACCACCGCAAGCCTGTGCGTGATCTCATGTGATCTCCTGCCTCCCCTACAGCTCCCCCCGGGCTGCCGCCCGACCTGCTGTTTCTAGTCGTTTTCTCGCCTTTCCGACGAACCGTCAGAACCAGCCCGGCCGGGCACCCACCGAGTCAGTACCGGAACGGCCAGGTCTTGAAGTATGCCTTGGTGCGCTCCCACAGCGCGGCGAGGCCGCGGGGGAAGAACACCAGGAAGGCGATGATCAGGATGCCGAAGATCGCCTGGTTGAGCGCGAACACGGTGATGCCGGACTCGGTCGCGCTGGTAGCCACGAACGGGATCGAGTTGCTGAAGCGGCTGATGAACTCGGGGATGGCGTTCAGCGCCAGCGCACCGAGCACCGCGCCGTAGACGGTCCCCACCCCACCCACGATGATGATCGCGAGGAACTCGATCGACAGGAAGATGTTCAGAGAGTCGACCGAGACGAAGCGCGTGTACGCCGCGAGCAACCCGCCTGCAGCCGCGGTCATCGCGGAAGAGACCGCGAACGCGCCGATCTTGTAACGGCTCAGGCTGACGCCGATGACCTCGGCGGCGACGTCGCGATCACGAATCGCCTGCATCGCCCGGCCGGGCCGCGTCCGGACGAGGTTCTTGGCGAGAAGCGCGGTGACGAGCACGAGGATCCACGCGAGGTACACGAACCCGGCCTCACGCTTGAAGACGAACCCGAAGATCTCGAGGTGGGCGAAGTCGAGCGACCCGACCTTCGTGATGTTGCTCCCCATGGTGTCGACGCGTGCATTGTTCCCGCCGGTGATGAACTCCGCGTTGCGGAACAGGTACTGCCCCACGACCACCAGCCCGAGGGTGACGATCACGAGGTACTGACCCCGGAGGCGCAACGCGAACGGGCCGACCGCCGCGCCGACCGCCGCGCCGATCAGCGCGGCCATCGGGAGCCACGCCCACAACGGCCAGTTCCAGCGGGTGGGGTCCGCGAACCACACGACCGTGTAACTCCCGAGACCGATGAAGAAGGCGTGCCCGAGCGAGACCTGCCCCGCGTAACCGGTCAACAGGTTGAGCCCGATGGCTGCGATGGCGAAGATCCCCGCGTTCACGAGGAGGTTCAGCCAGAAGTCGTCCTTGACGTACAACGGGACGAGCATGACCAGCGCGAGCAGCAGGATCAGCCCCAGCCGCTTCCACCACGTGGGCCAGAGCTTCAGGTCGTCCGCGTACGTGACCTTCATGAGCGGTGCACGGCGTCGCCAAGGAAGCCTCATACGCGCTGTACCTCCCGGGACCCGAAGAGTCCGTAGGGCCGGATGAGCAACACGAGGACCATCACCAGGTACGGCATGACCTGGTCGAATCCGCTCCCCAGGAAGTCCTGGGTCAGGTAGCCCGCAGTCATCGTCTGAGCGATCCCGATGACGAGGCCGCCGATCACCGCGCCGCCCGGCGACTCCAGACCCCCGAGGATCAATGCGGGAAAGGCCGTCAACGCGATCAGGCTGATGCTCCCCCGTGCGCCCGACGGCTCTGCCGCGAGGAGGACACCGGCGATCGCCGCCACCGCGCCGGAGATCGCCCAGGAGAGCGCGAAGATCCGGCTCACGCTGATCCCCTGCGCCGCGGCCGCCTCCTGATCGAGGGCCGTCGCGCGCATACCCACCCCGTACTTCGTGTAGCGGAAGAAGAGGAAGAACGCGAGGAACGCGACGACGGCGAAGCCGAGTGTCCAGATGTTGCGCACGAGGATCACCACGTCGCCGACGTGGACTGTCTTCTGCCCCCACGGGGAGTCGATCGGGTTCGACTCGCCCGGCCAGATCGTGGCGACGAGCTGCTGGATGAAGATGAACAGACCGATCGTGATCATGATGAGCGCGTATACCGGCTTGCCGATCATGTAGCGGAGGATCACGCGCTCGATGACGACGCCCACGAACGCCACCGCGATCACCGCGATCACCAACGAGAGGTAGAAGTCGAGGCCCCACGTGACGTGCAGGTTGAACACGAAGTAACCGCCGAGGAGCGCGAAGCTGCCCTCGGCGAAGTTGATGAGCCCGCTCGCTCGGTAGATCACGACGAAGCCGAGCGTGACCAGCGCGTAGATGGAGCCGAGGGCTACGCCTCCCACGAGGAGCTGGAGGAACTTCGTCACGGCCCGGTCTCCCCGTCCTCGTCCGGGTACATCCCCTCGATCAGGCTCCCGAACTGCTCGGCGATCGCCGCCCGTCTCACCTTCTCCGTGGCCGTGACCTGGCCGGCGTCCTCGTCGAGCTCCTCGGGGAGGAGCTCGAAACGCTTGATCTGCTCCGCCTCCGCGAGGTGTCCGTTCACGTCGGCGATTACCTGCGCGACCAGCTCGTGCACCTCGGGATGGGCGGCCAGGTCCTCGAAGCTCGTGAACTCGAGGCGCCGGCGCCCGGCCCAGGCGCTCACCGTTCCGGGCTCGATGGCGAGCAGTGCCGTCAGGTACTTGCGGCCGTCGCCGACGACGACCGCCTCGCGGATCAGGGGCGACGCCTTGATCAGGCTCTCGATCGCGGCCGGTGACACGTTCTTGCCACCCGCGGTGATGATGAGGTCCTTCTTGCGGCCGGTGATCGTCAAGTGTCCGTCTTCGCCGAGCTCACCGACGTCGCCGGTGTGGAGCCAGCCGTCGGGCTCCTTCGCGGCACGGGTGGCATCCTCGTCGCGGAAGTAGCCCGCGAAGACCGTGTCACCGCGCAACAGCACCTCACCGTCCTCACGGAGCCGGACCTCCACGCCCGGGAGCGCCACACCGACGGAGCCGATGCGGACGTCGGAGGCGGGGTCGAGCGTGGCCACTCCCGTTCCCTCCGTCAGCCCGTAGCCCTCCCGGACGGGTACGCCGAACGACCAGAGCTCTTCCAGGATGCGGGGCGCGATCGGCGCCGCACCCGAGAGGGCGACCCGTGTCCGCCCGAACCCCAGCTTGGCGCGCAGGCTGCGGCCCGCCACCAGCCAGGCGAGGAACGCTGCCGCCCCACCGCGCTTTCCCTTTCGTCGCCGCGTGGCCACGCGCCGACCTCGCGCGACGGCGAAGCGGTAGCACGCGCGCTTCAAGCGTGTGGTACCCGCGATCCGCGTCTCGACGCCCGTCGTGAGCTTGTCCCAGAAGCGAGGAACGCCCAGGAACATCGTCGGCTGGACTTCCTGGATGTCCATCGCGAAGGAATCGCCACCCTCGCCGAAGTTCACGACATAGCCCGCCGCGAGCGCGGCGACCACCGAGACCAGACGTTCGGCGACGTCGGAGAGCGGCAGATAGGAGATGACCTCGTCGTCGGGCCCTGCTCCGAGCGCTTGCGCCGCGCTCTGGCCCGCAGTCCGGAGGTTCGCGTGCGTGAGCATCGCGCCCTTCGGCAGCCCGGTCGTGCCGGCGGTGTAGACGATGGTCGCGGTCGCGTCTGGTTCGATCCGGCTGACGCGGTCCCGCCATTCCTCGCGAGCGCGCTGGCGTCCGAGCGCCTCGAGCTCCTCGAAGCTGACGAGCATCGGGTCGGAGAGATCTCGGATGCCACGCGTGTCGATCACGCTGATCGTGCGCAGATTCGGGAGGCGGTGGCGCACCTCGAGCGCCTTGTCGAGCTGCTCCTCGTTCTCGGCGATCAAGAGCGTGGTCTCGGAGTGTCGGAGCAGGTGTTCCACGGCCGCAGGCGGGTTCGTCGGGTAGATGCCGACGGTCGCGGCCCCGATCCCCTGGATCGCGATGTCGGCGAGGACCCACTCGTGGCGATTCGACGAGTGGATCGCGACCCGATCTCCGGCGACGACGCCGGCTTCCAGCAGCCCGAGCCCGAGGTCCGCGGCGCGCTGCGCGTACTCGGACCACGTGACCTGGCGCCAGATCCCGAGCTCCTTCTGACGCATGGCCACGCCGTGCGGCCGGGCCGCCGCGTGCTCGAGGAGCAGGTCGGGAAGCGACCGGGTGGAGCCGGCGGCAGGTGCGGTCGCCAACCCGGTCGCGGTCACGGCGCCTGTCCCAGGTAGGCCTCGATCACCCGCTCGTCGGCCTGCACCTCGGCCGGGGAACCGGTGGCGATGATTCGCCCGAAGTCGATGGCCATCACCCGGTCCGCGATGTCCATGACCAGGTGCATGTCGTGCTCGACCATGATCATCGTGACGCCGAGCTCCCGTTTCACCTCGAGGATGTGGCGAGCCATGTCCTCGGTCTCCTCGAGGTTCATGCCCGCGACGGGTTCGTCGAGCAGCAGCACGCGAGGTTCCATCGCCAGCGCGCGGCCGAGCTCGATGCGCTTCTGGATGCCGTACGGCAGGAGCCCCACGGGTCGGTAGCGGTACTGCTGGAGCTCGAGGAGCTCGATCACCTCCTCGACCCGCCGACGGTGCTGGACCTCTTCGCGCTTCGCCCGGCCGACCCACAGCATGCCCGCCACGAATCCGGTGCGCATGAGGTGGTGGCGCCCCAGCATGAGGTTGTCGATCACGTTGAGGTGGACGAAGAGCCCCAGGTTCTGGAACGTGCGGGCGACGCCCATGGCCGCCGTCTGCGCCGGGCGCTTCCCCATGAGCTGCTCACCGTCGAGGCGGATGTCTCCCATCTGCGGCTTGTACACCTGGTTCAGGCAGTTGAAGATCGACGTCTTGCCCGCGCCGTTGGGTCCGATGATGGCGAACAGCTCGCCCGCGAAGACCTCGAAGGTGACGTCCTCCAGCGCGGTCAAGCCGCCGAACCGCAGCGTCAGCTCCGAGACCGACAGCCGCGGCTCCGAGACCTCGAGGGGATCCCCCAATCCCGTCGCCGTCATCGGCTCATGTCCCCCGCTCTCGGCGCCGGCGGCGCCGGGCCGCTCGGACCCCGCCTCGGGCGCCGCAGGGTACCTGCGACGCGCTTCCTCGGCTGACGCCCTCGGCTCATGCCGTCCACTGCTTGCGGCGCCGGTAGCTCTTCACGTCGCGGAACGAACGACGTCCGGTATCGCCGACCCCCAGGTAGAACTCGCGGATGCTCTCGTCCGCCAGCAGGTCCGTAGCCGGGCCGTGCTTCACCACGCGCCCGTTCTCCAGGACGAATCCCTCGTGCGCGATCGACAATGCCATGGTGGCGTTCTGCTCGACGAGGAGCACACTGGTCCCGGCCCGGTTGATCTCGGCGATGAGGTCACGGATCTGCTGCACGATGAGCGGCGCGAGCCCGAGCGAAGGTTCGTCGAGCAGGAGGAGCCGCGGCGACGCCATCAGCGCGCGTCCCATCGCCAGCATCTGTTGTTCCCCGCCCGAGAGGTAGCCGGCGATCGAGCGACGTCGCTCCGAGAGCACGGGGAACAGGTCCACGACCTTGTCGTAGGTCGCCCGGATCTCGTTGCGGCCTCTGCGGGTGAACGCCCCCACCCGGAGGTTCTCGTCGACAGTGAGCTCCGAGAAGATCCTCCGGCCCTCCATCACCTGCGCGACGCCGCTGCGCACGACCGCGTCGGGCCGCGCGCCCTTGATCGAGCGGTCGTCGAGCAGCACGTCACCCTTGGTGATCTCGCCGTCGTGGACCTTGAGGAGCCCCGCGATCGCACGGAGCGTGGTGGTCTTGCCAGCACCGTTGGCGCCGAGCAACGCGACGATCTTGCCCTCGGGCACGTCGAGGGAGACCCCCCGCAGCACGAGGATCACGCCGCTGTAGGCGACCTCGACGTTGCGGACCGACAGAAGCAGAGACGCGCCGTTGCTGCTCAGAGGGCGGCCAATGTAACACCGGTCACAAATGGGATCTGTGCCGCCGCCGCCGGACGATCACAAGCCGAGGAGCGTGTCGAGGCCCACGGTGAGACCGGGACGCTCGGCGACGGCCCGCACCGCCAGGAGCACCCCCGGCATGAACGAGGTCCGATCGGTGGAGTCGTGGCGGATCGTGAGCGTCTGCCCGGTCGTCCCGAAGAGGACCTCCTGGTGGGCGACGAGCCCCCGGAGCCGCACGGAGTGGACACGGATGCCGTCCTGGGCCTCCGCACCACGAGCGCCGTCGGCGACGAGCTTCACCGTGGGATCCTCGGCCCAGTCCTTCGAGGCGGCGGCGATGCGCTCGGCCGTCAGCATCGCGGTCCCCGAGGGTGCGTCGGCCTTCTGGTCGTGGTGGAGCTCGATGATCTCGGCGCTCTCGAAGTAGGGCGCGGCCATCTCGGCGAAACGCATCATGAGCACGGCACCGATGGCGAAGTTGGGAGCGACGACCGCGTTCGCGGCCGAGCGCTCGAACACGCCCGCGAGCGCCTCGAGCTCCGCGGGCGCGAACCCGGTCGTGCCCACGACCGCATGGACGCCGTGCTCGGCGCACCACGCGAGGTTCTCACGGGCGGCGTCGAGGACGGTGAAGTCGACGGCGACCTCGACGTCGGCCGCGCGCATCGCATCCGCCTTGGCCGCCACCTGCAAGCCCGTGCCGGGCAGTCCGAGCTGGCGCAGGTCGATCCCGGCGTTATTGGGATCGACGGCAGCGACGAGCTCCAGGCCCGGGTCCTCGTGCACGGCCCGGCACACGGTCGAGCCCATGCGGCCACCCGCCCCGAAGACACCGACCCGCATGGGTCCAGCCTACCGGCCGCTCCGCGCAGGCGCGCCCGGACACCCATTCCGCTCGTCCACTCGGGCGCCGCAGTTCACGCGACGCGGTCGGCGAATGCGTGGCCGTCGAACGGTCCGACCGCCGCGAGCACACGCGGTGCACCGTCGAGCAGCCGGGTGACGACACGCGCGACGTCTTCGTTCGTCACCGCTTCGAAGCGCTCCACCAACTCGTCGAGCGTCAGCACCTCACCGAGGGTGAGCTCCGAGCGCCCGATGCGATGCATGCGGCTGGCCGCACTCTCGAGCGAGAGCGCGAGCGATCCGACCAGGTGGCCCTTCGCCGCCTCGAGCTCCGCGGGCGTCACGCCACCGTCGGTGAGGAGTCGCTCGAGCTCGGCGCGGATCACGGCCAGGGTCTCGTCGGCGCGCTCGGGGGCCGTACCAGCGTAGATGCCGAGCGCGCCGGTCTCCTCGAACGCGGCCCGGTACGAATAGATCGAATACGCGAGGCCCCGCTCCTCACGCACCTCCTGGAACAGGCGCGACGCCATGCCGCCTCCGAGCACCTGGTTCATCACCCCCAGGGCGTAACGGTCGGGGTCGTCGCGCGGGATGCTGCGCACGCCGAGCACGAGATGCGCCTGCTCCGTCGGTCGCTCCTCGACCAGCAGCGGACGTGGCGGCGGAAGTGCCGGGCGGGTCCGCTCCGGACGATCCCCGCTCGGCGCCGACCAGGAACGGGCCAGGAGGTCCGTGAACCGACCGTGCTCGAGGTTGCCGGCCGCGGCCCACACGACATTGGCCGGCTGGTAGTGGTCGTTGTGGTACGAAGCGATCGCGTCCCGATCCATCTCGGCGATGGTGTCGTGACTCCCGATGACCTCGCGTCCGACGGGGTGATCGGGGAAGAGCGCGCGGCCGAAGAGCTCGTGCGCGACGTCATCGGGCGCGTCGTCGCGCATCCGGATCTCTTCGAGGATCACCTGCCGCTCCGACTCGACCTCGCCGGCCCGGAACGCCGGGACCTGCACGATGTCGGCCAGGATGTCGACCGCGAGCTCGAGCTGATCGTCGGGGACCCGCACGTAGTACGCGGTGTACTCCTGGGTCGTGAAGGCGTTCATGTCGCCGCCGACCGCCTCGACCGCCTCGGCGATCCCCCGCGCCGACCACCGCTCCGTGCCCTTGAACAGGAGGTGTTCCAGGAAGTGGCTCGCGCCCGCGAGCGGGCCCTCCTCGTCCCGGGAACCGGTGCCGACCCAGACGCCGACCGCGACGGATCGCAACGCGGGAAGCTGCTCGGTGACGACCCGGCTGCCGTCGGCGAGGATGCCGCGCTCGATCACCGGCGCCGGCGACCGCCCCCGCGACCGCCGCCGCTCCGCCCGCGACCACCCCCGCGACCACCGCCGCCTCGGCGTCGGCCGCCGCCGGTGCGCGCGGGTTCGC
Organism: uncultured Burkholderiales bacterium; assembly: GCA_964424125.1. Classification (GTDB taxonomy): domain Bacteria; phylum Actinomycetota; class Acidimicrobiia; order IMCC26256; family JAOSJL01; genus CAYRHS01. The sequence continues at coordinate 7,466 of CAYRHS010000029.1, read as the reverse complement.
CCGGCCCGAGATCGCCGTACTGCTCCCGGACCTGCTCGTCCCAGCTATCGGCGAACGAGACTCGATCACGCCCGTTCTCGTCGCCGTCGCCGCGATCCCCGTCGCGTCGTCGCTCGCGACGCTCCTCCGCCGGCTCCTCCTCGCCTCGCTCCTCGCGAGCGCGCTCGCGACGGGGACGACGTTCCGGCTCCTCGCCCTCGTCCTCGGACTTGTCGCCCTCGAGGGAGAGTGACAGCTTCCCCTGGTTGTCGATGTCGTCGACCACGACCGTGACCTCGTCGCCGAGGTCGAGGACGTCCTCCACGCGGTCGATGCGACGGCCGCCTCCGATCTTCGAGATATGGAGCAGCCCGTCGCGCCCGGGCAGGATGTTGACGAAGACCCCGAACTTGGTGATGTTCACGACCTTGCCGGTGTAGGTGGCGCCGAGCTCCGCTGTCGGCGGATCGAGGATCAGTTCGACGCGCCGGCGCGCTTCGTCGACAGCCGCGCCGTCGGTCGAGCCGATCGTGACCGTCCCCACCATCCCGTCGTCGTCGACCGCGAGGTCTGCGCCCGTCTCCTGCTGGATGGTGTTGATCACCTTGCCCTTGGGGCCGATCACCTCGCCGATCTTGTCCATCGGGATCTCGAAGCTGATGATCTTCGGCGCGCTCTCGCGGACCTCCTCCCGAGGCTCCGCGATCGCTTCGTTCATCACGTCGAGGATCCGCAGGCGTGCCTCCTTGGCCTGGCGCAGCGCGTCGGCCAGGACGTCTGCCGGGAGACCGTCGATCTTCGTGTCGAGCTGGAGCGCGGTGACGAAGTCACGGGTCCCGGCGACCTTGAAGTCCATGTCGCCGAACGCGTCCTCGGCGCCGAGGATGTCGGTGAGGGTCGTGTACTTGCCCTCGGCGTGCACGAGCCCCATCGCGATTCCGGCGACCGCATCCTTGAGCGGCACACCGGCATCCATCATCGAGAGCGTCGAGCCGCACACCGACGCCATGGACGTCGAGCCGTTCGACGAGAGCACGTCGGAGACGAGCCGCATCGTGTACGGCCACTCGGACGAGGGCGGCACGACCGGGATCAGCGCCCGTTCGGCGAGGGCGCCGTGGCCGATCTCCCGCCGCTTCGGGGATCCCACCCGACCTGTCTCACCGGTGGAGAACGGCGGGAAGTTGTAGTGATGCATGTAGCGCTTGCGCTCGTCGATGCCGATCGTGTCGAGCATCTGCTCCATGCGTGGCATCCCGAGCGTCGTGACCGTGAGCACCTGGGTCTCGCCCCGTTGGAACAGGCCCGTACCGTGGGCGGTCGAGATGATGCCGACCTCGGCCGAGAGCGGGCGGATCTCGTCGGTGCCTCGTCCGTCGATGCGGACGTTCTCCTCGACGATGCGGTGGCGCACCACCTGCTTCTGCAGAGCCCGGAACGCCGCCTTGATCTGCTTCTCCTGCCCCGCGAACGGCCCCGGGGCGTCCTCGGTGCCGGCGAGCTGCTCGGCCAGACGGGCCTTGAGCTCGTCGAGACGCTGCTCCCGCTGCTGCTTGTCGGCGATCGCCATCGCGTCCTTGCAGTCGTTGCGGACGGCCTCGTTCACGGCGTCGAAGACGTCCTCGTCGTAGTCGACGCGACGCTCCCAGGAGATCTCGGGGATCGGACCCCGCTCCTGCTCGAGCTTGCTGCGGAGCTCGGACTGAAGGTCGATCGAGGCCTCGATCCAGCGCTTCGCGGCCTCGAGGCCCTCGGCGACGATCTCCTCGGTGACCTTGGTCGCACCCTCTTCGTAGAGGCGCCAGGAGGCTTCGGTGCCGCCGGCCTCGACCATCATCACCGCGATCTCGCCGTCGGGGGTGCGGCGGCCCGCGACCACGAGCTCGAACGTGGACTCGTCGCCCTGCTGGTAGGTGGGGTGCGCGACCCACTCGTCGTCGAGATGGGCCATCCGCACGGCGCCGATCGGGCCGTCGAACGGGATCCCCGACACCGTCAGCGCCGCCGACGCGCCGTTGATGGAGGCGACGTCGTGGGGGTTCTCCAGATCGGCGCCGAGGATCGTGGCGATGACCTGGACCTCATTGCGGAAGCCCTCGGGGAACGACGGGCGCAGGGGTCGGTCGGTGAGTCGGCAGGTCAGGATCGCCTGCTCACCCGGGCGCCCCTCCCTGCGGAAGAACGAGCCCGGGATCTTCCCCGCGGCGTACATGCGCTCTTCCACGTCCACGGTGAGCGGGAAGAAGTCGATTCCCTCGCGGGGAGCGCTGGTCGCGACCGTCGAGAGCAACGACGTCTCGCCGATCTTCACCAACACCGCCCCGTCGGCGAGCCGGGCCAGCTTGCCGGTCTCGAGGGTCAGGGTGAGGCCGCCGTCGTTGATCGGCCCCGATACACGGATGGCGTCCGCCATGGAACGCTCCTCTCGGTTCATCGAGGGAGCGTCGGTGATTCCCAGTGGTCACCCTCCCGGCGGCGCCCGCCGGGCCGGTGGCGACTGACAACCAGCGTCGCTCCCGACATCTGGAACGGGAGCGGCACCCGCCGCCCCCGGGTCCCGCTATCGGCGCAGCCCGAGCCGCCCGATCAGCGTCCGGTACCGCTCGACGTCGGTGTCCTGCAGGTAGTTGAGGAGGCGGCGGCGGCGGCCGACCAGCATGAGGAGGCCGCGACGCGAGTGGTGGTCCTTCTGATGGACCTTCAGGTGCTCGGTGAGGTGATCGATCCGCTCGCTCAGGAGCGCGACCTGGACCTCGGGCGACCCGGTGTCCGACTCGTGCCTGCGGTACTCGGTGATGGTCTCGGACATGCGCGACTCATGCACTTTCGTCGATCGCGGGGTGCCGCGGGACGGTCCCGCGACGCTCGGCAGGCTACCACGGCCCCGTTGATCCCACCGCTCCGGCGCCCGGACCGTGGCCCCGGTTCAGCTCCCCGTCAGCCCGACCCGAAGATCCGGCGGGTGGCCTCGACGTCCCGACGCATCTGGGCGACGAGATCGTCGACCGACTCGAAACGCTCCTCGGCCCGCAGACGCTCGACGAAACGCACCTCCATGGCGTCTCCGTAGAGGTCCCCGTCGAAGTCCAGGAGGTGCGCCTCCAGGAGCGACCGCTCCGCTTCGACGTGGAAGGTCGGCCGGCGACCGAGGTTGATCGCGGCCACGTGCTCCCCGCCCTCGACCACTGCCGTGCCCGCATAGATCCCGTCCGCGGGCAGCGCGATCTCCGTGGGCACGGCAACGTTCGCGGTCGGGAAGCCGAGCTCACGGCCCCGTCGGTCCCCCGTCTCGACCGTCCCGCGCACGGCATGGGGCCGACCCAGCAGATCGGCGGCTCCGGCGACGTCGCCTTCGACGAGGAGTGCCCGGATGCGCGTGGACGAGTACGGCTCGCGATCCTCCGAAGGGCCTCCGGCGTCGTCGGCGGCCGGGGACACGAGGCCGAGGCCGACGACCTCGAAACCGAGGTCCGCACCGAGGCGCTCGAGCAGCTCCACATTGCCGGAGCGGCCGTGACCGAAATGGAAGTCGGCGCCCACCACGACGAGCTTCGCCGAGAGCTCCTCGACGAGGATCTCCCGGACGAACTCCTCGGCCGGCTCCCGGCTGCGCTGCTCGTCGAAGTGCAGGACGCGGCAGACGTCGAGGAGTCCCGTGGCTTCGAGGAGCTCGAGCTTCTGGGACAGTGACGTGAGGAGCTTCGGCGCCGAGTCGGGGCGGACGACCTGCGCGGGGTGCCGGTCGAAGGTGAGCAGGGCCGCCGCCAGCCCACGCGCGTCAGCCAGCTCTCGGAGCAGCCGGAGCACCGCCTGGTGGCCGCGGTGCACTCCGTCGTAGGCGCCGATCGTGAGCGCAGTGCCCCGATCGTCGGCCGGTCGGTGGTAGGTGATCTCCATCGGCACCAGCGTCACCCGGGAGCCGCGCTCGATGCCAACACCACTGCAGGCTTCAGGGCCGGGCCATGGCGCTCGTAGACCGCGAGCAGCCCGCCGTCGGGACCCAGGACGGCGAACGGGCCCGCCCGGGCGTCGTCGACGAGGTCGCGCCGCGGGAAGACGGCGCCGTGGGAGACGGCGCGGGCCTGCTCTTCGTCCACGGTGATCGCGACCAGATGCCGGACGCCATCGCGAGGAGGAAGCAGTGCAGCCCGGACGTCGGCCTCGATCTCCTCGAGCGCTCGCGCCTCGGCCAGCGTGAACGGCCCGACCGCCGTGCGCCGGAGTCGGCCCAGATGGGCCAGGCCCCCCAGTGCCACACCGAGGTCCTCGGCCAGCGACCGCACGTAGGTCCCGCTGCTGCACTCGAGCTCGAAACCCGCTTCCGGATACGGCCCGGGCTCGAACGACGTGATCGCGAGGCGATCGATGCGCACGGGCCGAGCCTCCCGTTCGACCTCCTGCCCCGACCGAGCGAGCTCGTAGAGACGGCGACCGTCGACCTTCAGCGCCGAGACCATGGGCGGCACCTGGGAGATGTCACCGACGAATCGCTTCGCCGCCCGCTCCACCTCGCCTCGCCCGACCGGCATCGGCGAGCGTTCGAGCACCGAGCCCGATGCATCCCGGGTGTCGGTCGCGACGCCGAAGACGATCTCGCCCTCGTACGCCTTTCGCGTCTGCTGGACGAACCGCAACAGCCGGGTGGCCCGGCCGACCCCGACGACGAGCACTCCGGTCGCGTCGGGGTCGAGCGTTCCCGCATGACCGATCCGACGCTGGCCGACGACGCGCCGCAGCCGGGCTACGACGTCGTGGGACGTCCAACCCGCCGGCTTGTCCACCACGAGCACACCGTCGAGCACCGGGCGTCGATCAGAGGCGCTCGAGGATGCGGGACACCACCTCGCGTGGCTCGTCGGTGGTCGAGAAGCCCGCCGCGAATCGGTGCCCGCCCCCTCCTTCGGCCTCGGCGATCTCGTGGACGTCGACGGCACCGAGCGAGCGGAGGCTCACGCGATAGACGCCGTCGTCACCCTGCTTCACGACGCAAGTGACCTCGGCCTCCGCGGTGCGCCGCACAATGTCGATCAGCCCTTCGATCTCGTCGAAGGCCACTCCGTGGCGTTCACGGTCCTCCTTGGTCACCGCGGTCCAGACGAATCGCTTGTCGGCCACGAGCTCCGCCCGGCCGAGTGCCTCTCCCAGGAGGCGGAGGTACGCCAGACGATGCTCCTCGAAGAGCGAGCGGCTGAGCCGGGTGATGGGGATGTCGAAGCCCACGAGGTCGCGGGCGATCTCGAACGTCTCGGGCGTGGTCGTCTCGTACTGGAAGCGCCCGGTGTCGCACACGAGGGCGGCGTACAGGCACACCGCGGCATCGTTGTTGAGCGGGAGCCCAGTGAGACGGATCATCCGATGGACCAGCGCACCGCTGGCCGCGGCGTCGGGATCGATGATGTTGAGGGTTCCGTACCGATCGTTGGAGATGTGGTGGTCGATCACGACCAGCTCGCGCGCCGCCTCCGCCGCGGGTCGCAGGTCGCCCAGCCGGGCGAGGGATCCCGAGTCGAAGGTGACCATGACCTCGGGGGCGCTCGGGAAGTCGGCCGGCTTGGTCAGCAGGTCGAGTCCGGGCAGCTCGCGGTAGTGCGGCGCGACGACGAACGGCTCCGAGAACGAGGCAACCACCGCCCGGCCCGCCTCCCGCAGCGAGTGGAACAAACCGAGCATGGACCCGAGCGCGTCGCCGTCGGGGTTGACGTGGCAGGCGAGCCCCACGGTCTCGGCGCTCGCGATCGTGCCCGCCGCCTGCCAGAGCAGGGCATCGAGCTCCTCACGAGTGGGCGCCTCGATCGTCACACGTCCTCCTCGCCCACTTCCGCGTGGAGGGAGCGGATGATCTCCTCCACACGTTGGCCCCGAGCGATCGCCGGGTCCTCGACGAAGCTCAGCCGGGGAACGTACTTGAGCCGGACCTGCCGACCCAAGGTCGCTCGCAGATGAGACGAAGCGGCATGGAGCCCGGCGGCGGTGTCGGCGGCCGCGTCGGGGTCGGCGGCATGGCTCGTGTAGAAGACCGTCGCCTCGCGGAGATCGGGCGTCACCTCGACCCCGGTGACCGTCACGAGCTCGAGACGAGGATCGGAGCAACGCTCGAGCTCGTCGGCCAGTGTCTCGTGCACGACCTCGTTCACCCGTGCCGTTCGCGGATAGCGGCGGGTGCTCACGACCGTTCCTCCGGGGGCCTTCGGTGGCTCATGCGGGCTCCAGCCACGCGGTCTCGGTGTCGAGGAGCTCGATGTCGGGCGCATGCGCCACGAAGCGGTCGATCGCGTCGACGAGCTCGTCCAGGCGACCCGCCGAGGGGGCCACCAGGGCGACCGCGACCGACGCTCGCTGCCAGCGGTCCTGGTGGTCGATCTCCGCGACGGAGACCTTGAACCGGTGCCGCAGGCCGTCGACGATGGGCCGGATCGCGGCGCGCTTGTCCTTCAGTGACCGGCTCGCCGGGACGTGGAGATCGAAGCGGAGCACGACCGCGTGCACGGGCCCATTGTCTCACCCGGTGCCGGCCGCCCCGCAGCGCGAATCCCCTCGGGCGTTGCTCGATGCCACCGCTCACATCGCCTCCTTGATGCCCCGGCGGATGAGCCAGACGTTGGTGGGGTAGGAGGTCGCGAACCCGATGGCCATCCCGATCTGCATGAGGAACCAGAACCCAGCCGTGTCGGGCTGCAGATTGTCCGGGTGGGGGAAGAAGACGAAGAACATCAGGGCCATCCAGCCGAAGAGGCCGACCTCGAAGCTTGTCAACGAGATCGTGTCGGACTTCACAGCCCTGCGGATCGCGTCACCGAAGCGGACCTTGCCCATCTGGGTGATCGCGAGGTACTGGAACACGATGCCGAGGACGAAGGCAAAGGCGTAGTCGAGGAGGTAGCTCGCCCACAGCGAGATCCCCGCGATCGCGAGGGCGAAGACGAACACGAGCCACTCCGCGATCACGTCCCCGAGCGTGCAACCCGCGCCGCAGTGGGTCACCGAGACACCTACGCGCAGCCAGTACGGGGCATGCGGCCCGTCGAGCCCCGCCTCGGCCTGGAATCGGGGCGAGTAGGTCCGGCCCACCTTCCAGTACGCGAGCACGGCGAGCGGCCCGAGATAGAGCGCGGTGATGGCCCACACCCATTCCATGATCGGCATCCGCTGGCGGTAGCCGCGCGCGACGTCCGCCACGATGAGGGCCGCGCACAGGAAGCAGATCGAGAGGTAGGTCCAGGCCAGGATCGTCAACCAGGCGGGGGGCATGGACGGCCGAGCCTACGAAACCGCAGAGCCCGTCTTGCGCATCCGACCCCGGGCACGTGTGCAGGCCAGCCTCGGAGACCAGCACCCGCTTCGCACTACGAGGTCCGGGCGATCTCGCGTTCCTCGTAGGTCTCGATCACGTCCCCGGGCTTGAGGTCCTGGTAGTTCTCAAGCCCGATCCCGCACTCGAAGCCGGCTTGGACCTCGCGCACGTCCTCCTTGAATCGCTAGAGCGACGC